>JBJMNJ010000337.1:0-12317 GCA_045804325.1 Gemmatimonadaceae bacterium | reverse complement strand
CCCGGTGATCCTCGAGCGCCGTCTCAAGCCGCGCGAGGAGGGAGCCGAGCGCATGAGCTCCGGCAACGCCGAGGCGGACCACATCCTCGGCGGCGGCTTTCCCGCGAACTCCATCAACATCGTGATGGGGCACCCCGGCTCCGGCAAGACGATCTTCGCCGAGCAGCTCATCTTCCACAACGCGGGCGTCGACCGGCCGATCCTCTACTTCACCACGCTCTCCGAGCCGCTGTCGAAGGTCGTGCGCTACCTGCAGGGCTTCCGCTTCTACGACGAGGAGAAGCTCGGGACGCAGGTGGTGTACGAGGACATCGGGCCGCAGCTCGCGGCGGACGGCGCCGGCGCGCTGATCCCGCTGCTGCGCGAGGCGATCACGACGGTGTCGCCCAAGGTGATCGTCATCGACTCGTTCAAGGCGGTGCACGACCTCGCGCCGTCGGTCGCCGAGCGGCGGCGGATTGTCTACGAGATGACGGCGCTGCTCAGCGCGTAAGGCACCACCGCATTACTGCTCGGCGAGTACACGGAGGACGACATCCTCTCCTACCCGGAGTTCGCCGTCGCCGACGGCATCGTCGAGCTGTCGCGCCGCCGGCTCGGCAACCGCGACGAGCGGTACTTCCGCGTCTACAAGCTGCGCGGCAGCCGCTACATGGAGGGCGCGCACGCGTTCCGCATCACGAGCGCGGGGCTCGACGTGTACCCGCGGCTCGTGAGCCCGAGCATACCCGAGGGGTACGAGCCGGCCAGCGAGCGCGTGTCCATCGGCGTGCACGGGCTCGACCAGATGCTCGAAGGGGGCCTCTGGCGCGGGACGACGACCCTGCTCGCGGGACCGTCGGGCGCCGGGAAGACGACCATCGGCCTCCAGTTCGCTTTCGAGGGCGCGCGCCGGGGCGAGCCGACGCTCTACATGAGCTTTCAGGAGAACCCCACGCAGCTCGCGCGCACCATCCGCGGTCTCGGGGCCGACGTCGAGGAGCTCGAGCGGCGGGGGCTCGACCTCGTGTACGCGTCGCCGGTGGAGCTGCAGATCGACAGCATCATCGTCGATCTGTTCCGCCGCATCGAGAAGAGCGGCGTGCGGCGCCTGGTGCTCGACGCGGTCGGCGACCTCGCGAGCGCGGCGACCGACCCGCAGCGGCTGCACGACTATCTCTATGCACTCGTGCAGCACCTCGCGGTGCGCACCATCACGAGCGTGCTGAACTTCGAGACCATGGGGAACTGCATCGCGCACGCGGGCATGCTGAACGCGATGAGCTACCTGTCGGACAACGTGCTGCTGCTGACGCTCGACGGCGAGGACCGGACGCGCCGCGCGCTCCGCGTCCTCAAGACCCGAGGCAGCGCGCACGACACGCGCGTGCGCGAGGTCGAGATCGGGCCCGGCGGCCTGAGCGTTCTCGGATGACCGCGGGTGCGCGGGTGCGCGCCGCGGAGCCCGAGATGGAGCAGCTGCGCCAGCTCACGGAGGTCGGGCGCGCGCTCACCTACACCACGTCCGTCGAGCAGGTGGCGCAGCTCACCGTCGACCGCGGGGCCCGCCTCCTCGGGGCGGCGGCCGCAGTGCTCATGCTGGCCGACGCGGACGGGCTGCTGCGCGTGCGGGCGGCGCACGGGGTGGGCGACGAGCGCCTCGGGCGCTTCGGCGGCGGGCACGCGGACGAGACGGTCGAGCGGCTGCACGGGCTGCTCGACGTGTCCGACGACGCGGTGCTCGCGGTGCCGCTGGTCGCCGGGGGGTCGGTCACCGGGCTGCTCGCCGCCGCCCTGGACGGGCCCGCGAGCGCGGCGGACGAGTGGCTCCTCTCGGCGCTCGCCGACCAGGTGGCGGTCGCGCTGGAGAACGCGCGGCTCGCCAGCGAGGTGCACGTCGAGATGGAGCGGCGCCTGCGCGTCAGCGAGGGCGCCACGGGCGCGAAGGACCGCGCGCTCGCGACGCTCGCGCACGACATCCGCAGCCCGATCGGCGCCATCGACGGCTACTGCTGCAACATGGAGGACGAGATCTACGGCCCCGTCACCGACGCCCAGCGCAAGGCGATGGGCCGCGTGCGCATGGCGGGGCGGCACCTGCTGTCGCTGCTCGAGAACGTGATGGACATGGTGCGGCTCGATGCGGGGGCCGTCACCGTCGCGGCGGTGCCGGTGCGGCTCCGGGAGGTCGCGCGCGAGGCCGTGGACCTGCTCGCGCCGGCGGCCGCCGCGCGGCTGCAGACGCTCGCCCTGACCGACGGGCCGGACGTGGTGGTCGTCGGAGACCAGGCGCGCCTCCGGCAGGTGCTCGTCAATCTGCTCGGCAACGCGGTGAAGTTCACGCCCGAGGGGGGCGCGGTCGCGGTCGCGACGGCGGCACGCGACGACGGCGGCGCGCCGTGGGGCGAGGTGCGCGTATCGGACACGGGCCCGGGGATTCCCGAGGCCGAGCGCGCGGCGGTGTTCGAGCCGTACTATCGGAGCGCGGAGACGGCGCGCGCCCCGGGCGTCGGCCTCGGCCTGGCGATCTCGCACGCGCTCGTGGCGCGGATGGGCGGCGCGCTCGCGGTGGAGAGCGAGGTGGGCGTGGGGTCCACGTTCGTGCTGACCCTCCCCGCCGTCCGGCCGTGCTGACCCGCCGGGCCGCGTAGGATTTGGCCGGCCCCTACTCCGCCCGCAGCGTCACCCCCGCGTCCACCGACGCCGCTCTCCGCGCCGGCCCCCAGCACGCGAGCACCGCCACGAGCAGCAGGACCCCCGCGGCGCCGAGCAGGCTCCGCACGTCCCGCGGCGGCACGCCGTAGACCAGGCCCTGCGCCGCGCCCGCCGCGACGAACGCGAGCGCGAGGCCCACCGCCGACCCCGCGAGCGCCGTCCGCGCGCCCTGCCCCACGACGAGCCGCGTCACGTCGCGGCGCGTGGCCCCGAGCGCGACGCGGATGCCGAACTCGCGGAGCCGCTGCGCGACGCCGTAGGCGACGACGCCGTAGATCCCCACCGCCGCGAGCAGCAGCGCCAGGGCGCCGAAGCCGACCATCAGCGCCGTCGTCACGCGCCGCTGCGCGAGCGAGCGCTCGACGACGTCCGTGAACGTCCGCACGTCGAACAGCGACTGCTCCGGGTCGATCCCGTGGACGGCGGCCGCCACCGACGCGAAGAGCGCGCGCGGGTCGCCCGAGGTGCGCACGACGAGCACCGCACGGTTCTGCGTCCACTGGCGCGTGCTCCAGTAGACCTGCGGCCGCGGGTCGACCTCGACGCCGGTCGTGCGCGTGTGCCCCACCACGCCGACGACCGTGCCCCAGCGATCGTCCGGGCCCTGGAAGCGGCGGCCGATCGGCGACTGGCTCGGCCACATCGTGCGCGCGAGCCGCTCGTCGATGACGCCCACCACCGGCGCGTCCGCGTCGTCCTGCTCGCCGAACGTGCGCCCGGCGAGCAGCGGGATGCCCAGCGCGGCGAAGTAGTCCGGCGTGACGGTGCGCGAGTCGACGTCGACGGTCTCGTCGAGCGGGACGGTCGCCCCCTCGAAGCGCACGGGGTTCGACTGCGCGCCGATGAGCGGCGCGCGGTTGCCGATGGCCGCGTGTGAGACGCCGGGCACCGCGCGCACCGCCTCGACGACGCGTGCGTAGTACCGGGCGACGTCCTCGTCGGTGCGGTGCGTGGCGCGCGACACCTCGAACAGGAAGGACGCCACCCCCTCCGGGCGGAAGCCGACGTCCACGCGCGAGACCGCGAGCGCGCTCTGGAGCAGCAGCGCCGCGCCCGCGAGGAGCGGCAGCGCGAGCGCGAACTGCGCCGCCGCGCCGAGGCGCCGGGCCGCGCCGCCGCGCCGCGTGTTGCCGCGGCCGCCGTCCTTCGCGACCGAAGTGAAGTCCGACCGCCACGCCTGCGCGGCGGGCGCGACGCTCGCCGCGACGCCGGTGAGAGCGAGCAGCGCGAGCGCCCACAGGAGCACCGGCCCGCTCACCCCGATGCTCTCGACGCGCGGGAAGCCCGCGGGCGCCGCGGCGACGAGCGCCTGGACGGCCCACGCCGCCACCAGCACGCCGAGCGAGCCGCCCGCGGCGAGCACCGGCGCGGCCTCGGCCACCGCCTGCGTGACGAGGCGGCGGCGCGACGCGCCGAGCGCGAGGCGCGTCGCGAACTCCCCGCGCCGCGCGGCGGCCCGCGCGCCGAAGAGCATCGCGAGGTTCACGCACGCGGTGAGGAGCAAGAGCGAGACGGCGCCGAGGAGCAGCTGGAGGGCGGGTCGCACCTCCCTCACCGCGTCGTCGAGCATGGAGTCCACGGAGAAGCCGCGGTCGGGGCGCGTACGGTCCGTCGGCGCCATCTGGGCCTCGATCGCGGCCGCCTCGCGCCGCGCGCGCTCGAGCGTCGCTCCCGGGGCGAGCCGCGCGACCAGGCGATAGTTGTTGATCCGCTCCCGCGCGAGCTCGCCGGGCTCGAGCACGGCGGGGATCCACGCGTCCACGCTCGCGGTCGGATACTGGACCGTCGCAGGCATCACGCCGACGACCGTGTAGCTCGTCCCGCTCAGGCGAATCGTGCGGCCGACGATGGACGGATCGGCGCCGAAGCGGCCGCGCCACGCGGCGTCGCTCAGGACGATGGCGCCCGCGGCGCCCGCGGCGTCCTCGCCCGCGAGGAACGCGCGCCCGAGCGCCGGCGCGACGCCGAGCACGGAGAAGAGGTTCGGGGAGACGCGCGCGGTCTGGAAGCGCAGCGGCGCACCCTCGCCGACGAGCGTGAGGTTGGCGTTGGAGCTGCGCGCGTAGGCGACGCCGGCGAACGTTCCCGAGCGCGCGCGCAGCGCCTCCGCGTCGGCCGCGGTGGGGAACGTCCGCCCGTGCTGCATCCAGATGCTCACCAGGCGCTCGGGCTCGCGGTACGGCAGGGGCCGGAGCAGCACGCCGTGGACGACGCCGAAGACCGCCGTCGCGGCGCCGACGCCGAGCGCGATGATGGCGACGCCGGCGACGCCGAAGACCGGGGACTTGCGGAGGAGGCGCGCGCCGAAGCGCAGGTCGCCCCAGAGCTCGCGCAGGAGCGAGCCGGGACGCTCGTCGCGGGCCTGCTCGCGCGCCCGGTCGACGCTCCCGAAGCGGCGGCGGGCGTCGCGCCAGGCGGCCTCGGGCGCCATGCCGCGCGCGACGCTGGCCTCCACGTCGCGCTCCATGTGAAACCGCATCTCCTCGGCGAGGTCCGCCTCGATGCGGTCGTTCCGGAAGAGGGCGCGAACGAGGGCGGCAGTCCGGCGAACGAGGCGCATGTCGAATCCTCCGTCAGGCGGTGCGCATGACGAGCGAGATCGCGGCGGAGAGGCGCTCCCAGTCGGCGCGCTCCTGCTCCAGGCGCCGCCGGCCGTCGGCGGTGAGCTGGTAGAAGCGCGCGCGCCGGTTCGTCTCCGACGTGCCCCACTCCGCGCGGATCCACCCCTGGCGCTCGAGGCGCTGGAGCGCCGGGTAGAGCGAGCCCTGGTTGATCTGCAGCACGTCGTGCGAGAGGATCTGGATGCGCTGGGCGATGGCCCAGCCGTGCATCCGCTCGCCGGCGACGGTGCGGAGGATGAGGAGGTCCAGGGTGCCCTGGACGAGATCGGTGGGGCGGGTCATCGGCTGGCCTCGGTTATCTACACGAGACGATGTGGCCGCTCGTGTAGATAAACAAGGGAAGCGAAGGTCAGGTGTTTGTATAGCCTCCGGCACGCCGCACGGCCGCTCCGACGCGCGCCTCAGCGCACCACGGTCACCACGACCCGCCGATAGCGCGTCAGCGCGGGGTGCCCGTCGTCGGTCGCCTCGAGGAGGAGCTGGATCGTCTGCCCCGCGACCGCGTCGGCCGGCACCAGCACGCTGGCCGCGAGCGACGTGGCGTTCGCGAGGCTCACCTCGCCCGGGTAGGTGTCCACGTCCTTCCACCGCCACCACCGCACCGAGACCGCGTTCCCGTCGGGATCGGACGCGGCGCCCTCCAGGCGCACCGTCTCCCCCGGCCGCGCGGCGATCCGCGCGCTCCCGCGGATCGCGACGACCGGCTCGTGGTTGGCGCCGGCGTACGTCGGCGTGACCGACCACTGCATGCGCGCCGCGAAGTCGTTCTGCGCCGCCGGGGTGAAGTTCGGCTGCGGCGACGGCGGCCGCGTGGCGGGGCCCTCGGGGCCGATGCGCTCCAGGCTCCGCATGAAATCCTCGAACGACGTCGCCGCGGCCCCCTGCCCCCCGCGCGCCGCGCCGCTCTGCGACGACGGGTTCACGACTACGCGGCCGCCCCAGCCGCCGGGCGTGTCGTCGCGGTACCCGCGCAGCCCGTTGTCGATCAGGTTCAGGTACGTGAACGTGTCGCCCTCGCCGAGGAACTCGCCCTTCGGCCGCGGCGGCAGCCACACGACGTAGCCCTGCGCGCGCAGCTCCGCCGCCGTCTGCCCCGCGAGGCCGAAGTAGTCGAAGACGTCGCCCCGCACCATCTGCTTCCCGTCGCCCCACACGCGGTAGTGCGCGCCGAGCGGCCCCCGACGCGAGACGTTCTCCCGCGTCCAGTCCGCGTCGTAGTAGCGTGCGTTCTCGGCGGACGCGAAGACGAACGCGCCGTAGCCGAGTCCCACGCCGCCCTGGCCGACCTGAAGCGAGCGCACGTCGGGCCAGTTGGGGCGGATGTAGGCGGCGTACGTGTCGTCCTGGTCGCCCGAGAGGAGGAGGATCGCCTTGCGCGACACCTTCGCGCGGATCGCGGGCCAGTCGGCCGACGCCGCGTGGCGGTCCTGGATCGACTTCAGCGCCCGCGCGATCGTGCTCGCCCCGCCCCACGCGAGCAGGTAGACCGACTCGGGATCCTCGTCGAGCAGCAGGTCGCGAATGAGGTCGGAGCCCGGCGTGTCCTTCGAGATGTCGCCGTCGAACTCCACGTTCCCCCACCGGATCTTCGACCGCAGCGCGGCGGGCGTGGGATAGTCCGGGCGGTGGACGCGCAGGTTGGGGTAGACGCGCTCGTAGAGGTCGACGGCGTCGTCGATGAAGCGCTCGCCCGGCGCCCAGCGCCACGACTCGCACGGGCAGAGGTTCTTCCCGAACCGGAAATACTCGCGGTTCGGCACCGCGAACTTCCTCCCCGTCCCGTCGCCCTTCCAGTGGAACTGGCTGCTGGCGTAGACGAGGCCCTCCGTGCGGAAGTCCGTGCTGTAGAGCAGGTATCGGAGCAGCGAGTTCGAGTCGTCGAGCTCGGGATCCGTCGTGACGACGACGCGCGGCTTCGGAGCGCGAGTGGCGGCCGCGTCCTCGCCGGCCCGACCCGCCGCCGCCGCGCAGCCCGCGAGCGACGCCCCGGCGAGCGCGAGAGCCAGGTAATGAATGCGCGTCATGCCGGACATTACTTATGGATGTTCGGACGCGAAACGTCTTCGCCGCAAGGTCGTACTACCGGCATGGCGCAGCCCTCCAGCGAATTCCTCGAGCTCCAGGCCGCCCTCGCCGGCTCCAGCGACGCCGAGATGCTCGCGGCGCGGCGCGACGCGGCCGCGGCGCACCTCGCGGACAGCGTCGCGGCGCTGGAAGGGATCCGCCTCGATCTCCTGCGCCTCCACGCGGGCGCCGGCGACCTGGCGCCGCTCACGACGCTGATCGACGCGGCGCGCCTGCTCGGCGAGGACCTGAGCCGGCTCGCCGACGCACAGCGCGAGGTGAACGACGCCACGGCCCCGCGCCCGCTCGGGGCGCGACGAATCCCCACACCCGTATGATGATGATGAAGAAATGGCTGCGCCGTGCGGCGCTGGGCATCGTCGGGCTCCTCCTGCTCGCCGTGGTCATCGGGTCCGGCTACGAGGCGGTGGCGCGGCGGCGCGTCGTCCACCAGTTCCCGGCGCCCGGCCGGCTCGTCGACGTCGGCGGGCGGCGCATCCAGCTCGACTGCCACGGCTCCGGCACGCCTACCGTGGTGTTCGAGTCGGGGCTCGACATGGGCGGCTCGCTGAACTGGTCGGCCGTGCACGACTCGGTCGCGCGGACCACCCGCGCCTGCGCCTACAGCCGCGCCGGCATCATGTGGAGCGACCCGCGCGAGGGTCCCCAGTCCGGCGCGCACGTCGCCGAGGACCTGCACGCCGCCCTCGCGGCGGCGGCGGAGCGGCCTCCGTTCGTGCTCGTCGGGCACTCGCTCGGCGGCCCGTACGCGATGATCTACACGAAGCGCTTCGGCGCCGAGGTGGCGGGCCTGGTGTTCGTCGACGCGTCGCACCCCGACCAGGTGCGGCGCCTCGACGCGCTGCACGTGCCGCACCTCGCCGAGTCGATGCGGCCCTACAGGATCGCGGCGGCGCTCGCGCCGCTCGGCGTGGTTCGCGTCGCGAGCGCCGCCCCCGACAGCGTGCCGCCCCCGCCCGCGTTCGACGTGCGGGCCGGGGCCGCCTACTTCCCGACCTCGCTGCGCGGCATGCTGGCGGAAGCGGACGGCTTCGACGAGACGATGGCGGAGGCCGGACGCAGTCGCGGCCTGGGCGACCGCCCGCTGTTCGTGCTGACCGCGACCGCACCCTGGTCGGCCGAGCAGCTCGCGGCGATGAAGCTCCGGCCGGAGCAGGACCGGGAGCGCATCGACATCTGGACGAGGATGCAGGACGAGCTGGCGACGTGGTCGTCGCGGAGCCAGCACCGCCTCGTCCCCGACGCGAGCCACTACATCCAGATGGACCGGCCCGACATCGTGATCGCCGCGGTCCGCTCGGTGGTGGACAGCGTGCGCGCGACCGGAGCCGAGCGTCGCGCGAACGCCGCGCCGTAGCCATCGCTGGGACTAGGGCGTGAAGCGCCGCACCACCCTGCCTGACGAGTCTCCCTACGCCGCGGTGCGCAGCAGCGTCTTGATCGCGCGGCGCTCGTCCATCGCGCGGTAGCCGTCGGCCACCTGCGCCAGCGGCAGCGTCAGGTCGAACACCTTTCCGGGGTTGATCTTCTCGCTCAGCACGAGGTCGATGAGGTCCGGCAGGTAGCGCCGCACCGGCGCCGGGCCGCCGTGCAGGCGCACGTGAGTGACGAAGAGCGCCGCGCCGTCGAGCTGCACGCCGTGCGGGACGCCGACGTAGCTCGCGTGGCCGCCGGGGGCGGCACCTCAGCGCGAAGCGGGCTTGCCACGGTACTGCTCGTCGGTGACGTGCTCCATCCAGTCGACCGCCTTGCCGTCGAGCGCCTCCTGGACGGCGATGCGCTGCATCGCCGTCTCGGGTCGTCGAGATGGGGAGGCCGCCGGCGCCGCGGTCGCGCGTCCCGGGCCGCTGCGTGCATCCCGAGCTGCGGGCGCTCATCGGCCACCCGCGTCGCGCGCGGCAGCCATACCCGCTCGTCCGCGCGGGCTACACCGCCGCGTCGATCTCCAGCACGAGCCGGGCGTTCGCGCGCGTCGGCCGCGTCTTCCCGTGGACGACGATGATGTTGTCTCCGCCGTCGAGGCGCCACGACCCGAGCTGCACCGGCTCGCTGTGCCACGCCACGAACGACTGCTTCGAATTCGAGGGGGCGCCGTCCTTGGCGTCGATGTCCAGGCTGCCCCACAGGCCCGTGGCGAACGGGGACAGGAGCGTCGCCGTCAGGCGGACCGTCAACGCGAACGGGCCGGGCGGGTTGAAGGGGACCGTCTTGCTGAAGTACCCGTGCTCGTCGGTCCTGACCTCCACCGTCATCTTCGGCATGCCGCCTCCGTCGCCCCGCGGGAGATGTCGGACCGCCCGGCCGCCTAACGCCGATCGACGATCGCGGCCGAGGCGCTCGCCCCCGAACGTCCGGCGACTCCCCTCGGCTACCGGCACCACTTTAAAGCGCGGGAACGGCGATTGCTACAGACCCGCGCGATTCACGCCGGCACGCCTCACTCGCGTGCCGTCGCCGTCTCACTTGTTTGCGAGCGTCCGAGAAAATCGATCCGGCAAGGTGACCTCGTCGCGAGCCGCGCGCGCTCGGCCTAACGAGTCACAACCGTCGTGTGATACGCGTCACACACGTGCGGCGCCGTACTGTCACCAGAGCACCCAACTCACTCCGACTACAGAGTTTCCCCGGCTTGACGCGCCGCCTGTTTCCGATAAGGTGTGCGCACATCAGATGTCTTGAGTCATCAGTTCCTGGTCGTGCACTGCGCGGGGTGAAGCCCCACCGTCACCGATCGCGCGCCGATCACCAGGCCCGAGCGACCATCACGCTCGACGCGGGCGCCACGAGCGCGCCGCCGAACGATACGAGCAACGCACGTTCGTCGAGTAAGGCCTGGCGTCATCAGCACGGGAACCCTCTAGACAGGACCGGTGGGGTATGGCCATCAGCACTGACAGGGCACCGGCACGCTCCCAGCAAGGCGCACCCTCGCGTGGCGGCGTCCAGAAGATGGGAGGCTCGTCGGGGCTCGCCGAGGTCCTCCACGTCATCCTCGAGAAGGGGATCGTGGTCGACGTCTGGGTGCGCGTCTCTATCATCGGCATCGAGATCTTGACCGTCGAGGTCCGCGCGGTGATCGCGTCCGTCGACACCTATCTCCGCTACGCGGAAGCCATCGGGCTCACCGCGCTCGCCGCGGCGCCGCGGACGGCGGAGCCGCGCGCGCTCCCGGGAGGGCTCCCTGGGCTGCCGGCACTACCGCCCGGCGGCGGGCCGTCCGAGGACGAGATCCTGGCGTACCTGGAGGCCCACGCGGACGGCGTCCGTCTGAGCGAGCTGCAGGCGTACTTCGGCGCCGAGCGCACGGAGCTCGAGGCGATTCTGAGCCGGCTGGTGCAGGAGGAGGCGGCGGTGCTCGATGCCGAGCGCCGGGTCTATCGGCCGTCGAGCCTCGTACCGGCGATCCAGTAGCCTCGTACTCTCGCTCGCGGGGGGAGACGCGCCATGAACACGACCTCGTCCCGACCGGCCACGTACGTCTACGGAGTCACGCTCGCCGAGCCGTTCCAGAACGGGCACTCTCCTCTGAGAGTGCCCGGCATCGGCGGGCGGGGCGACCCGGTGCGCACCATCGTGCTCCGCGATCTGGCGGCGGTGGTGAGCGACGTGCCGGGGCTCCGCATGGACCTGAGACGCGAGAACCTGCTGGACCACCAGCGGGTGCTCGAGGAGGTGCTGCGCCACTCCGACGTGCTGCCCTTCTCCTTCGGCACGGTGGCCGGCAGCGACGAGGAGATCCGCGAGGTGCTCCTGCGGGACGGCTACGACGCGCTGTGCGAGCAGCTGGAATACGTCCGCGGCTGCGTGGAGCTGGAGGTCAAGGTCTTCTGGGAGCAGGAGCGATTGTTCGCGGAGATCGCGGAGGAGAACGACGAGGTGCGCGCGCTGCGCGACACGATCCCTCTGCTACCGGACGAGGAGGCGACGCTGGAGAAGATCTCGCTGGGTGAGCTCACGGCGGCGGAGATCGAGCTCAAGTCCGGCTGGGAGGCCGACGCGATGCTGAACGTGCTCGAGCCGATCGCGGTCGAGGCGCTGGTCAGCTCCAACCTGAGCGAGACCATGCTGCTCAACGCCGCGTTCCTGGTGGAACGGGCGCGCGAGGAGGAGTTCGACCGGGCGGTGGCCGCGCTCGCGGAGGCGCAGGGGGGGCGTCTGATCTTCAACTACGTGGGGCCGCTCCCTCCCTACAGCTTCATCAACCTCGCCTTCGAGGCGGAGGGCTAGTGGGATGGGCCTCGTCAGCGGGCTGCTGCTCTTCCCCATCACGGGCCCCATCTGGGGGCTCCGGCTCATCGTCGAGGGGCTTCGCGACGAGGCGGAGGCCGCGCTGCGCGACGAGGGACGCGCCTTCGCCGAGCTGATCGACCTGAGCATGCGTCACAAGGCAGGGCAGCTCTCCGACGCGGAGTTCGCTGCGCAGGACGCGGAGCTGCTGGAGCGACTCAGCTCGCTCCGCGAGTACCGGGACGAGCTGCTGCACCCGGAGTCGGACGCGGACGTGGACGAGGACGAGGACTGGTCGCTCGACGCCGAGGCGGGCGAGGACGATCACGAGGAGGGCTGGTGACGACTGCAGGCGGCACACGGACCGACGCAGGTCCCGCCGCGCCGGAGACCGCTGGAGACGCCGCGCTGGGATGGTATCTCTATGGTATCACCCGGCGCGGCGCCCCCGAGGCGGTGCTGGCGGAAGCGGACGGCGGGTACCGGGACGTCACCGGCCCCGCCGCTGCGCCCGGCGATGCCGCGCCCCTGCAGCTGCTCGAGTGCTCGGGACTGGCGGCCGTGGCGAGACCCGTGCTGCTGGCCGACTTCAGCCCGGCCGTCCTGCAGGAGCGCCTGCGGAGCGCGGCCGAGCTGGAGGCGATGGTGCGGGGCCACAACCGGGTGATCGACGCGATCCATGCGCGGCAG
>JBJMNJ010000336.1:0-26000 GCA_045804325.1 Gemmatimonadaceae bacterium | reverse complement strand
TATGCTTCCAACAATCGAGTGGCAGGACGACACCGTCGTCATGGTCGACCAGCGCAAGCTGCCGTCGCAGGAACTCTACGTCCGCTGTCGAACGTCACAGGAAGTCGCCAAGGCGATCCGGACGATGGTCATTCGTGGCGCACCGGCGATCGGCGTGGCCGCGGGGATGGGAATCGCGTTGGGGATGCGCCGCAGCACCGCCAAGGGCACCAACCAGTTCGCCGTCGAGTTCCAGAAGTTGTGCGACTTGATGGCGGCCACGCGGCCGACGGCGGTGAACCTGTTCTGGGCCATCGATCGGATGAAGCGCGCCTTTGCCGCCGGCGCGCAGGCAGGGGAGTCGCCCGAAGAAATTTCCAGGCGGCTCGACCGTGAGGCGAAGGCCATCCACGACGAGGACGTCGCCAACTGCCGTTTGATGGGCGGCCACGGCGCCGCGGTCGTCGCCGATGGCGCGCGCGTCCTGACGCACTGCAACGCCGGCGCGCTCGCGACCGCGGGGTATGGATCCGCGCTCGGCGTGATCCGCGCCGCGGTCGAGCAGGGCAAGAAGATCGCCGTGTTCGCCGACGAGACGCGTCCGTTCCTGCAGGGCGCGCGCCTGACTGCCTGGGAGCTCGTGAGAGACGGCATCGACACGACCGTCATCACCGACAACATGGCGGCGTCGATGATGCGGCTCGGCAACGTCGACCTCGTCGTCGTGGGCGCGGACAGAATCGCCGCCAACGGCGACGTCGCGAACAAGATTGGCACCTACGGCGTCGCCGTGCTCGCCAGGGAGCACGAGATCCCCTTCTATGTTGCGGCGCCGCTGTCGACGATTGATCTCAACACGCCTGACGGATCGAAGATTCCCATCGAGGAACGCAGCGATCGCGAGGTGACGCATGTCGGGGCGAACCGCGTGACTCCGGAAGGCGCTCGCATCCGCAACCCGGCGTTCGACGTCACGCCCGCCAGGTACGTCACGGCGATCATCACCGAGCGTGGCATCGCGCGCGCCCCGTTCCAGGAGTCGCTGGCGGCACTCGTCAGTGGACAGCTGGCCGCAGACAGTGGGCAGCCGGCAGTGGGCACTCGGCAGTGATCACCAGCAACTGCCGCCGGGCGTCTGCCAACTGCAGCCCGCGATGATCGTTCTCGGCATCGAGACGTCGTGCGACGAGACGTCGGCGGCGGTGCTCGAGGGGAGCGGCGACCGCGTCGCGCTCCGCTCGCTCGTGATCCTGTCGCAGGACGTCCACCGGATCTTCGGCGGCGTGGTGCCGGAGATCGCGTCGCGCGCGCACCTCACGAGCATCGTCCCCGTGGTGCGCCGGGCGCTCGACGACGCGGGGCTGGCGGGCCGGGCGCCCGACGCGGTCGCGGTGACCTACGCGCCGGGGCTCGTCGGGGCGCTGCTCGTCGGCGTGAGCTTCGGCAAGGCGTTCGCGTGGGGCCGCGGGCTCCCGCTCGTCGCGGTGCACCACATGGAGGGCCACCTCTTCGCGACGCAGCTCGAGCACCCGGACGCGGTGCCGCCCTTCACGGCGCTCCTCGTGAGCGGCGGGCACACGCTCCTGCTCGACGTGCCGGCCTGGGGCGAGTATCGCCAGCTCGGCGCCACCCGCGACGACGCCGCCGGCGAGGCGTTCGACAAGGTGGCCAAGCTGCTCGGCCTCCCCTACCCCGGCGGCCGGCACGTCGAGCGCCTCGCGGCCGAGGGCGACCCGGCGCGCTACCGCTTCGCGCGCCCGATGCTGCGCCGCGACCAGCGCCCCGGCGACGCCGACTACTTCGACGTCTCCTTCAGCGGGATCAAGACCGCCGTGCTCAACGCCGTGCGCGCGGCGCCCGACGTCGCGGCGGTGCGCGCCGACGTGGCGCGCGGCTTCCAGGACGCCGTGGTGGACACGCTCGTCGAGAAGACCTGGCGCGCCGCGCGCGACTTCGGCCGGCGGCGCGTCGTGCTCGGGGGGGGCGTGGCGTGCAACGGCGCGCTGGTCGCGGCGATGCGCGCGCGCCTCGCGCGGGCCGGCGCCGAGGTGTACGCGCCGACGCCGCGCCTGGCGACGGACAACGCCGCGATGATCGCGCGCGCGGGCCTCTTCCGCCTCGAGCGGGGCGAGCGCGCGGCGCTCGACCTCAACGCCTACGCCAGCCGGCCGATCCCCGGCCTCGTCGCGCCCGAGCCCGCGGCGCCGACGCCTCACGCCTGACGCCCGATGAACGACACCTCCCCCACCGTCCACCACCCGTTCTCCTACGGCGTCGGGCCGCTGCAGCTCACCGGCTTCGGCCTCGCGGTGCTGCTCGCGGTCCTCATCGCGCAGCTCATCGCGCAGCGGGAGCTGTACCGGCGCGGGCAGCTCCGCGAGATGGCGGCGATCCCCGACCTCCTCGTCGCCGCCATCCTCGGCGGGCTGCTCGGCGCGAAGCTCTACTACGTGCTCGTGATCGCCCAGGACCTGCGCGAGATCTTCACGCGCGAGGGCTTCGTGTTCTGGGGCGGGCTGATCGGCGGAGCCATCGCCGTCTACTGGTCCATCCAGCGGCGGCGCCTCAGCGTGCCGCGCATCGCGGACGTGGCGGGGCCGGCCATCGCGGCGGCCTACGCGGTCGGACGGACGGGGTGCTGGGCGGTGGGCGACGACTACGGCGCGCCGTGGGGAGGCTGGCCGTGGCCCGGCGGCGAGCGGATGGCGGTGGAGTTCCCCCACGGCGCGCCCCCGTCGACCGCGCAGACGATGCTCGCCGAGTTCGGCGTCCCGATGCCGCCCGACACGTCGCCCGACGCGGTGCTCGCCGTCCACCCCACCCAGCTCTACGAGACCGCCATGGGCGTGGCGATGTTCCTGCTCCTCTGGCGGATGCGCGGCCATCGCCGCGGCGAGGGGTGGCTCTTCGGCGCCTACCTGGTGCTCGCCGGGGTCGAGCGCTTCGTCGTGGAGATCTTCCGCGCGAAGGACGACCGCATCCTCGGCCCCATCACGCTGGCGCAGGTGCTCGCGCTGGGATGCATCGGGGGCGGGGCCTACGTGATGTCCAGGACCAGACGGGTCAGACCCGGCGCTCACGAGGGCGTGAGCGAGCCGCTCGAGGAGGCCGTGGCAGACTAGCCCCGCGAGTCCGGCCTCCCTCGTTCGGTCCTAGGTCGGAACGGCCACGTCACGCCGCCGTCACACCCCCCCGGTATTCTCGCCCTATCAACGTCAGCAAGGAGCGAGGGGTGCAACTGGCGAGAGACGTGGTGCGGGCGCTCGAGGGAGCCGCCCAGGGTGGAGACCGGTACGCGGTGGTGGAGGCGCTCGTGCAGCGGCTCGGGGCGCGAAGCTCGGGGCTGCGTCTGGTGGACGCGGTGACGGCGAGCGACGGCGCGTCCGGCGCCCTGGCGGTGCTGGTGGTGGTGGAGCGCCCGCCTCGCCCGCTCCCCTCCGGCGAGCGGCTCGCGGACCGCTTCGGGCTCTCGCCGCGCGAGACGCAGGTGGCCCTCCTGCTCGCCGAGCGCCGCTCGAACTCCGAGATCGCGACGACGCTCGGCATCAGCCCCCACACCGCCAAGCGCCACACGGAGCGCGTGCTCGGGAAGCTCGGCGTCAGCACGCGCCGGGCGGTGGGGACGGTGGTCTTCGGCGAGACGGCCGAGTAGGGAGCAGGAGATAGGAAATAGGGGCAGCGCGCAGGAGGCAGGGTACTCACCGGCACTGCTGTCGCCTGATCACTGTTTCCTATTTCCTATTTTCTGTCTCCTACTTCCTGTTCGCTGCGCCCCGAGGTCCGTCGCCCCGCCCCGAGCCAGCGCCCGCGCTCGGCGAAGCTGCCGCCGCGCAGGATCTGCGGCTCCTCCACGGTCACGAATGCCTCGGGGTCCCAGCGGTCCACGACCTTCATGACCTCGGGGACGTGGGCGCGCTGGACGACCGAGTGGAGGAACTCGACGGTGCCGTCGCGGCCGTAGCCGCCGAACTCGGTGACGCCGAAGCCGCGCTCGCGCAGGTCGTGGGCGATCTCGACGCCGCCGTGGCGCGAGACGATGCGCACCGTCGCGAGCCCGTAGGCGACGAAGCGCTCGATGGTGATGCCCACCATCGTGCCGCTCGCGTACCCGGCCGAGTAGCCGAGGATGTGCGGCCAGCTGTCGAGGTGCTTCACCGCCTGCCCGACGGCGAAGATCCAGATCAGCGCCTGCGCGAAGCCGAGGGCGCCCGCCACGAGGCGCCGGCCGCGGATGGCGAACAGCACGCGCATCGTGTCGCACGACACGTCCACGATGCGCAGGCAGAAGATCAGCAGCGCCCCGATGGGCGCCGCGAACAACGCGTCGGCGTCGAGCATCAGCGCCGGGTGGTCGCGCTGATCGCGGAGCCGACGGCCTCTTCGATGGCGTCGAGCCGGCGCTCCAGCCGATCGGCGGCGTCCTGCAGCCGCGCGAGCCGCTCGAGCACGTCCGCGCCCGGCGCCAGGGGCGCGGGCGTCGTGCGGATGACCTGCGTGACCGTCGGGAGCGCGACCGAGCGCTTCGGCCAGAACGTCTTGGCGATCGCGAAGACGAAGAGCGCCACGAGCACGAGCTGCGCGAGCAGCGTCTCGACGCTCGGGAAGATCCCCATCGCCTCGACGCTCGGGAAGCCGGGCAGCACCGTGATGCCGACGACGTTCCCCTCCTGCAGCTCGCGGATGCCCTTCCCCATGAAGACGAAGGCCATGTAGTAGAGCAGGCCGCTCGTCACCGCGAAGAACGGGCGCATGGGGATCTTCACGCCGTAGCGGTAGAACAGCGTGAAGAGCACGACGAGCGCCGCCGCGCCGGCCACGAGGCCGAGCGCGATGGGCCCGGCCACGCCCTGCCCCTCGTCGAACAGCGCCTGGTAGAAGAGCGCCGTCTCGGCCCCCTCGCGGTACACGGCGAGGAACGCGACGACCGTGAGCGCGCGGCCGCCGCCGTGCGCCAGCGCGTCGTTCACCTTCTCGCGGATGAACTGCTGCCACCGGGCCGCCTCGACCTTCGAGATGAGCCAGTAGCTCACCGAGAAGAGCACGGCGACGGCGACGAGCATCGTGACGCCCTCGATGATCTCGCGCGTCGCGGGGAGGGCGCGCAGCGCGGTCGCGATGACGACGGCGGTCGCGGCGCTCGCGGCGAGCGCGAGCCCGACGCCGAGCCAGATGGAGCGCAGGCGCGCGCGGTTCCCCGTCTTCACGAGGAAGGCGACGACGGCGCCGATCACGAGGATCGCCTCGAAGCCCTCGCGCAGGATGATGAGGAAGGACTGGAGGAACGCGCCCCAGCCGCTCCCGGCGGGCTGCGTCAGCGCGACGACCTGCGGCAGCCCCTGCGCGATGGCGTCGCGCGCCCGCTCGGCCCCCCGGAGATCGTTCTGCCGCGCGGCACCCTTGAAGTCGGCGAAGTGGCGCTCCATCGACGCGACGAGGCCGGGGCTCTTCGCGCGCGCCGTGGTCTCGAGCGGCTCGAAGGCGATGTACGCGTCGAACGCGCGGTCGCCGGCGTCGGAGGCGCGGCCGGCGCGCACGGCGCCGAGGGCCTCGTCGAGGACGGCGAGCACGCGCGTCGCCGTGGCGTCCGCGCTGCCGCTGTCGGCCGCCGCGACCGTGGGCGCCACGCGTCCCGGGAACGTACGCAGGTACGCGACGACGCTCGCGACCTCGTCGTGCGTCAGGTCGCGGGCGGCGGGCATCGCCGTGCCCGGCACGCCCTGCGCGATGGCCGCCGCGATCTCCGCGTCGCTGTGCTCGGTCTGCCACGCGTGGTCGGCGAGCACGGTGGGCGCGCGCGTCAACGCGCGGGCGACCGCGCCGTCGGAGCCGCCGAGCACGCCGTGGCAGCCGGCGCACCGCTGCGCGAAGAGCCCCTCGCCCTGGAGCACCTGCGCCTCGGTCGCGCGCAGCGACATCACGTAGTGCACCACGTCCCACCGCTGGTCGGCCGAGAGCTTCGCGGCCCACGCGGGCATCGGGGAGCCGGGGATGCCGACGCTGACGATGCGGTACATGAGCGCGGGGCTCACGTCGTACATCTCGTTCGAGCGCCCGATGGCCGTGGGCTCGTCGGCGAGGCTCTGCGCGACCGGCCCGTCGCCGTGGCCCGCGATGCCGTGGCAGGTCGCGCAGTTCTGCTGGTAGAGGACGCGGCCCGCCGCGAGGTCGAGCGCGCGGCGCGGGCGCTCGAGCGCGCCCTCGCTCCCGAGGGCTTCCATGAAGCGACCGTGCAGGGCGCGCACGTCGTTCGAGGGTCGGCGCGAGCCGACCGCCGCGATGAGCGTGTCGAGGACCGCGCGCGCCCGCGGCGCCCGCGCGCCCGACAGGCGCTCCGCGACGCCGCGGGCGTCGCCGAGGAAGTCCACGGCCTCGCGGTACTCGAGATCGGAGACGAGGCGGCCGTTCGCGTCGATCCCCTTGGAGTATTCCTGGACCGCGACGCCGACGATGCTGGCCAGCCGCCGGGCGGGCGGCTCCTGCGCCGCCGCCGAGCCCGGCGCGGCCAGGACCGCGCCGACGATGGCCCCGAGCAGCGCGGAGGGCCGGAAGTGGTTGAGAACGATTCTCAATCTCATTGGGGAGGCAATCTATCGGGATTGATTGCGCCCCGCCAGAGAGACTCAACGCCCCGTCAGCCCTCCCGGCCGAAGGCGCGCCGGAGTCGCGTCAGCAGCGATGGCCGGGCCGAGGCGCGAGACTCGCGCGACAGCGCCGCCCAGGACGCCTCCCAGCAGCCGTCCGCCCGGGCGAACACCAGCCGGAGGCCCGCGGCCCACTCGCGCCAGTGCACGAAGCGCGCGTCGTCCGGCGCGTCGCGCACGGCGGCCGCGAGCCGCCCGAGGCGCCCCAGCGCCTCGTCCAGCGGCGCCGCGCACTCCGCGAGCTCCGCCTCGAGCGCGCGGCGGTCGGCCGCGGTCCCGCCCGCGCGCCGCTCCGCCGCCCAGCGCACCGACTCGGCCAGCGCGTGCGCGACCCGCTCGCGCGCCGAGAGCAGCGGGCCGAAGAACGCGTCGTGCTCCGCGCCGGCGCCGCGCGAGCCGAGCGACCGGAGGCTGAGCGTGAGCTCGGGGAGGCGGCAGGTGCGCGTCGCGATCTCGTCCGCGGCGCGCCCGAGCCGCGCGAAGTGCGTCGCGCCCTCCTCGCCGCCGGCGGGCGCGAGCTCGACGAGGTCGCCGTCGCGGAGGTAGAGCGTGAGCCGCCCCGCGCGCACGCGCGCGCCGTCGAGCCGCTCGTACGGCACCTCGAGCGCGCCCTGCCATCGCGCCACGCGCGGCGCTCCCGCGCCCGGCGCCGCGACGACGAGCAGGCGGTCGTCGAGGAGCTGGAGCGACGCCGTCGCGTCCATCTCGCCGCCGCGGATGAGCGCACGCGCCTCGACCGGGACGGGGGCGTCCCAGTCGGAGCGCCCGCCGCCCGCACCGCTCACCACCCCTCCTCCATCGCGCGCTGGTGGTAGTCGCCCGCGAGCTCGAGGTCGTTCACGGCGGCGCGCTGCCCGGTCCGCGCCTCGTAGCGCTGCACGAAGGCGAGGAGCCGGTCGGTGCTGAAGCCCTCGCGCGGGAGGCCGAGCACCGCGATGGCCGCCTCGATCCGGTCCGGCGGGCCCTCGACCTCCACGAGCACGTCGAGCCGCGGGTACCGCTCGAAGCGCACGACCGCGCCCGCGAGCTCGAACTGCACGATCTCGCGGTCGATCTCGCGGATGACCTCGTAGCCGAGTCGCTCGAGGATGCTCGCGACGACGTCGCCGTTCGTGGCGCTCGTGCTCAGCTCCTCGCGCACCTTGTAGCCGCCCTCCACGCGCGTGGGCCCCTTCCAGTCCACCGACGCGCGCGATCCGGACGCGTCGCGGTAGGTGCGCACGCGGAGCACGTGGTCCTGGAGCGCGAGCGTCCGCGCGCTGTCGTCGTAGCGGCGGTCCTCGAGGCGCCCCTCGAAGACGAGGCGCCCGCCGGCGGCCTCCACGCGGCGGCGCGCGTCCGCGAAGTCCGGCACGATCGACTTCAGCTCGACCTCGTCGATCATGCGCCGCCCTCGGCTCCCGGCTCAGGCATTCTCGATCGCCCGGATCACGGCGTCGGTGTCGGACAGGTCCTCGAAGACGGCGACGGGGTCGTGCGCGCGCAGGTCGTCCACCGAGTAGCGGCCGGTGGCGACGGCGACGGCGCGCGCGCCGATGGGGCGGCCGCACTGCACGTCGGCCGGCG
Organism: Gemmatimonadaceae bacterium; assembly: GCA_045804325.1. Taxonomy (GTDB): domain Bacteria; phylum Gemmatimonadota; class Gemmatimonadetes; order Gemmatimonadales; family Gemmatimonadaceae; genus JBJMNJ01. The sequence goes on along the minus strand of JBJMNJ010000336.1, from coordinate 17,814 downwards.
TGTCGCCCACGATCACGAGGCTCTCGCCGCGCAGGTCGAGGCCGAGCGCCTCGCGGGCGCGCTCGAGCGCGACGGCGGGGAGGCTCGGACGGTGCTCGTGGTCCGACCCGAATGCGCCGACCGCGAAGCGCGCCGGGTCGATCCCCACCGACTCGAGCTTCGCGGCGGCGCCCTCGAGGAGGTTGCCCGTGAGGAGGCCGAGGCGGAGCTGCGGGTGACGCTCGACGGCGTCGAGGAGCTCGTTGACGCCGGGGAGCAGCCGCGGCGGATGCGCGGGGTCGCGCAGCTCGCGGCGCAGGTTCTCCACGTAGCGGTCGAGCAGCCGCTCCATCCGCGAGTCGATCACATCGTCGTCGTGCCCGTCGTGGCGCATGAGCTCGCGCACGATCTGCCGGTCGGTCTTGCCGTCGAACCAGTAGCCCGCGGGGCCGATGCCGCCGAAAACGTCGCGAAGCGCGTCGTGGATCGCGCGGCGCCCCGCACCGTCCGTCCAGAGGATGGTGCCGTCGATGTCGAAGAGGACGAGCTTCACGCGGCGCCTCCGCCGCGCGCGAGGAACAGGCCGCTCATGATGGCCGCGGTGCCGACGACCTGCCACACCGTCGGGACCTCGCCGAGCGCGATCCACGCGACCGAGAGCGCGACGACGGGCTGGAGGTTGCCGAACATCGCCGTGCGGGTGGGTCCGAGCACGCGGACGCCGCGGTACCAGATGAGGTAGGCGACGACGAGCGCCAGGAACCCGCTGTAGAGCACCGCGCTCCATCCCGCGGGCCCCACGCGCCCCCAGTCGGCCGCGAGCATCGCGGGCGCCGCGACGGCGACGAGCGGGAGCGCGCCGCCGGTCATGGTCAGGGCGGAGAGCTGCAGCGCGTCGACGCGGTGCGTGTACGGCTTGAGCGCGACGCTGAAGACCGACCAGCACACGGTGCCGCCGAGGAGCAGCAGCGCGCCGAACGCCGGGCGCTCGCCGGGCGCCGCCGCGTCCGCCGCGCCGCCGAGCACGACGCACGCGACGCCGAGGAGCTGGAGGCCGATGCCACCCCACCCGCGCCGGTCGATGCGCTCGCTGCCGCGCACCTTGCCGAGGATCGCGATGACCGCGGGGCTCGTCGCGATGACGAGCGCGGCGCTCCCCGCGCGCGTGCGCGCGATGCCCTCGATGAAGAGGAGCTGGTAGACGCCGTTTCCGATGAAGCCGAGGCCGACGAGCGCGAGGGCGTCGCGGCGGGAGGGCCAGTGATTCGAGGTGGCGAGGGCGATGGCCCAGAGGCCGACCGCCGCGAGCGCGACGCGGAGCCCGTTGTACGCGAGCGGGGCGAGGACGCTGGTGCCGAACTTCACGACGCTGAAGTTCACGCCCCAGATGAGGACCATGAGGAGGAGGAGCGCCTCGGTGGCGAGCGCCGCGCGGCGCTGCGCGCCGGCGCGGTCGTGCGGGCGGACGGAGCTGGTGGTGACGAGAGAAGCCATGCGGGAAAGGTAATTGGCGCGGCCGGGTCGGGCGGGCGGCGACCGTCGCGGCGCGTGACGGGACTGTTAGCTTTCCGCCATGCAGATTGCCTTCGCACTCCTCGCCGACGGGGCGAACCTCTCGCAGGAGGGGAAGCTCAACATCCTCGGCGTATTCGACGCCGTGCAGGTGGCGCAGCTCCCCACCGTGCACCCGCGGGCGCACCTGGTGCTGCGCCTCAAGGGCACGCGCACGGACGTCGGGACGCACCGCATCACGATGCAGTGGATGGACCCGGGCGGGCGCGAGCTCGTCTCCTCCACGGGCGAGCTCAACGTCGGCACGCCGCCGCCGGGCGTGAACGACATCGACGTTCCCCTCATCGCGACGATCGACCTGCCCCTCGAGACGCCCGGCGTCTACACGCTCGCGCTCTCGCTCGACGACGCGCCGATGGTCGCGGTGCCGCTCCAGGTGCGCGGCGGCGCGCCGCCGATGCCGGCGGGGTTCGGCGGGGGCGGACAGTCGATGGTGTCGTGACCGCGCGACGCGTACGGGTAGGGTGCGCTACGCCGCGGTAGGCGGCCCGAACCAGGTGGTCAGCGCCACGGCGAGCCCCGGCTGCGTCAGCTCTCCCACCCAGGCCACATGTCCGTCGGGCCGAACCAGCACGGCGGTGGGAGCCGTGACCGCCCCGATCGCCGGCAGCTCCCACGGACCCGCGTAACTGGCGTCGATCGATTGGACGCGATCCGCCCACGGGGTGATGTCGAAGCCGCCGGGCTCACCGAGGTTGAGCAGCACCGGCCGGGCATCGTGCAGCAGGCTGAAGACGCGCAGCGGCCCGTTGGCGGTGACCAGGTCGAGATCGGGCATGCGCCGCCCGAGCAGCGGGTGCCCCTCGCCGAGGTCGTACCGAACGCCCAGACCAGACATCTCCGCCCCCAATCGTCTGCGAGGCTCGTCCATGCGGAGGAGCTCGGAGACGGTGTCGCGCAGTGCGTCGGTGCGGTCGTCCGTGCGGAGAAGCGCGGCCTGCGCCATCGAGTTGCGCAGCACGCGCGCAGCGACCGGGTGGCGCTCGGCGTGATAGGTGTCGAGGAGGCTGTCCGGCGATGTCCGCTTGACCACCTGGGCCAGCTTCCAGCCCAGGTTCACCGCATCCTGCACACCGGTGTTGAGGCCCTGTCCCCCAACCGGGGAATGCACGTGCGCGGCGTCGCCGGCCAGCAGCACCCTTCCGGCGCGGTAGCTCGCGGCCTGCCGAGCCATGTCGGTGAACCTGGAGATCCACGTGGGACTGTGGACCCCGTAATCGGTCCCGCACACGGCGACGAGCGCCGCGCTGAGATCACGCAGGGTGGGCTCGCCGGCGGCGCCGACGCGCTGCTCGGGCACCATGACTCGTACCGGCCCCCCGTCCTTGAACACCACCTCGCCGTTGCGGATCTCGTAATCCTGCTTGCCGAAGGCGTGGGTACCGAGGGCAGTGCGGTGGATGCCCAACGGCGGCGCCTCGGCCATCTCGACCTCGGCGATCAGGCTGCTCGTCGTCGGATCCCAGCCGGGGAACTCGATGCCGGCCGCCTTGCGGATCACGCTGCGCCCTCCGTCGCACCCGACGAGGTACTCCGCCCGCAGCGAGGCGCCGCCGGAGAGCTCGACGTCCACGCCGGTGTCGTCCTGCGCGAAGCCCGTCACCTCGCGCTCGCGATGGATCGGCACCGCCAGCTCGCCGACCCAGCCGGCCAGGATGCGCTCGACGTGGTTCTGCCACAGCCCGAGCCCGTAGGGGTGCCGCGTGGGAAAGTCGCTGATGTCCAGGCGGATCGAGGCGAACCCTCCGACCTGGGCCACCTGTCCCTCCGAGAGGAACCGGTCGGCGATTCCACGCTGATCGAGAACCTCGATCGTGCGCGATTGCAGTCCGCCCGCGCGCGAGCCGACGAGGTCCTGGCTGGCGCGCCGCTCGACGATGGCGACGTCGACGCCCGCCAGCGCCAGCTCGCCCGCCAGCATCAACCCCGTCGGACCGCCTCCGGCGATCACCACCGCATGCCCCGTCGTCGACAGCTCCCGCATGTCGCTCCTCCCGTTGCCGTAGGTGCTGGCCTCGGCCAGCTCGTCGGGCCGAGGCCGGCGACTCTACGGCACGCCCCGGGTCTTGCCGCAAGTCCCCCGGTGCGGTATAAGCTCGTAGTGGCGGGGAGCGTGTCCTCGGCCGCCGAGCGAGCGAGCCGTGCGCGGTGCGGTCAGACGCCCGGCCGGCGCGCGAACCGGAAGCGCTCGTGCAGCTTCGTCACGTACGGGTCCGCCTCGTCGCGCAGGTCCTCGACGGCGTAGCCGCCGCGCCCGAGCGCGAGGTGCACGATGCGCAGGTCGCCGAGGGAGATGGCGACGTGGGTGATGCGCCCGTCGTCGCGGTCGGAGAAGAACAGGAGGTCGGCGGGCTGGAGGGCCGAGAGGTCCGAGCCCGCGTCCTCGCCGACGGAGGCCTGCTGCCAGGCGTCGCGCGGGAGCGGGACCGAGTGCAGCGCGAAGCTGCTCTGCACGAGCCCCGAGCAGTCCGCGCCCCACGGCGTGATGCCGCCCCACTCGTAGTACGTGCCGGCGAAGCGGTCCACGGCGGTGCGCGCGATGGCGTCGCGGTCGCGCGGGAAGCGCCGGGCGCGCTCGCCCGCCTCCACCGCCTCCCCCGCCACCACGCGGGCGGCCGGGTCGAGCACGGCGCCGAGCGGCAGGGCGCGCGCCCAGCCGAGCCCCGGCGACTCGACGACGCAGCCTAACGACAGGCGGCGCGCGTCGGCGCCCGCCGGGCCGCCGTCCGCCGCGGCCACGTAGCCGCGGTGCACCCACCCCTCGTACGCGTCGTGGCCGCGGACGAGGAGCCAGTCCTCCTCGACGTCGAGGACCTCGAGCCGGTGGCCGGCGAGGCGCTGCGAGATCTGCGTGGAGGCGGTCCCGGCCTCGGCGAGGAGCGGCGCGACCGCGGAGCGCACCTCGACCCAGCGGGCGTCGATGGGCGGGGCGCTCATCGCGCGGGGGCGCCCCCGTCGGCGAGTCCGGGCACGCCGTCGCGGCCGCGCGCCCGGCGGACGCCGCGCTCGACGGCGCGCGCGAGGGCGTCGGCGGCGAGGGCCTCGAGGCGCACGAGGGCGGCGGGGTCGTCCACCGGCGCGGGGTGGGCGGCGCGAGGGACGGGCAAGGCGTCGATGCGGTGTGACGTGAACGGGTGCCGCGGCGCGGCGGTCGGAGGCGTATCCTGGACACCGGGGGGGCCCCCCGCGCCCGCCTCGACGAACGGGCACAGCGCGAACACCACGTCCCCGTCGAACGTCGTGCCCGCCGGCGTGATGCGCCGGTGCAGCCCCGCCGACGCGGCGCGCGCGAGCTGCGCGAGCGCCACGCGCCCGAGCGGCACGTCCACCACGACGACGGCGAGCGTCGTGTTCCGCAGCGAGCCGTCCACCGGCGCCGACGCGTCGGCGAGCACGCGCAGCGCGTCGGCGTACCCGCCCTGGGCCGTCCGCGCGCCCGCCACGATGCGTCCCGACTCGTCGCGCACGTCGCCGAACGCGTTCGTCACCGCGACCGCGCCCGCCGTCGCGCCGCCGCCGCGCACGACCGCGCACCCCACCCCGCCCTTCATCGCCCACTCGACGCCGAGCGCCTTTCCCACCGTCGCGCCGGTGCCCGCGCCGATGCTCCCCTCCGCGATCCCGCTCGCCACCGCGCGCTCGCACGCCTCGTAGGCCATCGCGGGCGTCGGACGCGCGTCGAACCGGCCGCACGGCAGGAGGTCGAACAGCACCGCGGCGGGCACGATGGGCACCACGCCGGCGCCCACGTCGAACCCGCGCCCGCGCTCCTCGCACCAGCGCATCACGCCGGCCGCGGCGTCGAGGCCGTACGCGGAGCCGCCCGTGAGCAGCACGGCGTCGACGCGGTCGGCGAGGCTCGACGGCTCGAGCACCGCGAGCTCGCGCGTTCCGCCGGCGCGCCCCACCAGCGCCGCCGCGCCGCGCATCGGGCCGCGCGCGCCGAGGATCACCGTGCAGCCGGTGCCGCCCGGCTCGTCCGTGGCGTGCCCCACGAGCACGCCCAGCGCCGTGAAGTCCGGCGCGCCCTCGTCGGCCCGGCCGCGCTCCGCTCCCGCCACCCGGTCGCTCAGTGGTGCGGCCGGCCGGTCGGCCCGGTGCCGGGCAGCGGCTCCGGACGCGGCGCCTGCTTGTGCTCCTCGGCGCACGCCTGGCAGTAGATCACGCCGCGGAACGTGCAGATGAGGCAGATGAACGTGCCGCAGTCCGCGCACGGGTACCCTTCGGAGGCCCGCTCCTCGTTGCCGCAGGCGCGGCAGCGCATGGCGTCGCGTTCGGTGGACATCGGTCCGGTGGTGAGAGTTGATGGCCCGGCGAGGCCGGGCGAAAGCTAACACGCGGCGCGCCCGACCGCCGCGCGGGCGGCCCGTCACACGCCGTACTGCTTCGCCTTCTTGATCAGCGTCGCGCGCGAGATGCCGAGCTCCTTCGCGGCGTGCGTGCGGTTGCCGTCGTGCGCCCGGAGCGTGCGCTCCACGTGCTGCCGCTCCACCTCGGCCAGCGTGCGCGGCACGTGGCGCTCGGGCGCGCCGCCCGACGTCTCGCGCACCTCCGCCGGCAGGTGCCGGGGCTCGACGATCGCCGCCTCGCCGGCGGCGATGAGCGCGCGCTCGAGCGCGTTGCGCAGCTCGCGCAGGTTGCCCGGCCAGGAGTAGCGGACCAGCGCGTCCAGCGCCTCGCGCGAGAGCTCGCAGGGGCTCCCCGGCATCTCGGCGCAGAGCTCGGCGAGCGCCGCCCGCGCCACCGCCGCGACGTCCTCGTGCGGCCGCGCGCGCAGCGGCGGCAGGTAGACGGGCATGGCGCTCAGCCGGTAGTACAGGTCCTCGCGGAAGTGCTCCGCGTTCAACTCGGCCACGAGGTCGCGGTGCGTGGCCGCCACGACGCGGGCGCCGGCGCGGCCGCTCCCGCGCGCCGCCTCGCCGTCGTCCAGCGCGCGCAGCAACTCCGACTGCCCCGCCGCGTCGAGCGCCGCGATGTCGTCGAGGAAGAGCGTGCCCCCCGCGGCGCGCGCGAGCAGCCCGGGCTCGCGCGCCGAGCCGGCCGCGAGCTCGCTCTCGCGGGCCGCCGCCGACCCGCCGCACACCGCCTCGACGAACGGCCCGTCGCTCCGCGCGCTCAGGCGATGGATCAGCGCCGCGACGCGACCCTTCCCGGTGCCGCGCTCGCCGAGCACGAGCACGGTGGCGTCCTCGCCGCGCGCCAGCACCGTGATGAGCTCCGCGAGCTCCCGCATGCTCGGCGACGAGCCGAGCAGGTCGCGCGGCGACGGTGCGCTCCCGTCCGTCGGGCCGCGCAGGCCGATGGGCGTCATGCGGCCGACCTCCCGCCCACGCCGACGGAGTGCAGCGCGGCGGCCAGGTCCTCGAACGAGAACGGCTTCAGGAGCACCGGGAGCCCCGTGGACTCGATCATCGCGTGCGCGGCCGATTCGGCGCGCACGTCGCCCGTGACGAAGACCACGCGCCGCGCGAGCGCGGCGTCGCGCCGCCGCACCTCGAGGAACAGCGCGTCACCCGTGAGCCCCGGCATCCGCAGGTCGAGGAGCATCGCGTCGTAGTGGCGCTGTCCGATGCGCTCGAGCGCCTCGGCGCCCGTGCCCACCGTCTCCACGGCGTGCCCCTCGCCGCGCAGGAAGCTCGAGACCGCCGAGCGGATCGCGGGCTCGTCGTCCACCACCAGCACGCTCACCCCCGTCGAGGGCGCGGACGCCGTGCCGCCCCCGCGGATCGACGCGGCGCTCCCGGGGCGCGCGGCGAGCATCTCCTCCGGCGCGACCACGGGCAGCTCGACGACGAACGTCGCGCCACGCCCCGGGACGGACTCCACGCGGATGCGGCCGCCGTGCTCGCGCACGATGCCGTCCGAGATCGAGAGGCCGAGCCCGGTGCCCTGCCCCACCGGCTTCGTGGTGAAGAACGGGTTGAAGATCCGGTCCACGCTCTCCGGCGCGATGCCCGGCCCGCTGTCCGAGACCGTGAGCGCGAGGCGCCCGCCCTCGTGCGCCGTGGCGATGCGCACGCGCCGCGGTCCGTCCCAGTCGGTGAGCGCCTGCTCCGCGTTCGTGAGCAGGTTCAGCACGACCTGCTGGAGCTGGAACGGGTCCGCCCACGTGAGCGGGAGCGCGCCGTCGAGCTGTACCTCGAGCTCCACCTGCTCCATCCGGAGGGCGTAGCGCCGCAGCTCGAGCGTGTCCTCGACCACCCGGTTGAGGTCCGCCACGCGGCGCTCGGGCGGGTGCTGCCGCGCGAACGTGAGCAGGTTCGAGACGATCTTCGCCGCGCGCTTGCTCTCCTGGTGGATGGTCTCCGCCGCGAAGCGGTCCTCGCCGTCCACCGTCGGCGACGCGAGCAGGAGCTGCGCGAACGCCATCACGCCCGCGAGCGGGTTGTTGAGCTCGTGCGCGACGCCGCTCACGAGCTGGCCGATCGCCGCGAGCTTCTCCTGCTGGAGGAGCTGCTCGGCCAGCCGCTTCTCGTCCGTCACGTCGCGCACGACGCCGAGGCCGCCGGTCACGCGGCCGTCCTCCACGACCGGCGCGGTGATGATCGAGCCGGTGCGGCGCACGCCCTCGGCGTCCGCGAAGCGGAACTCGCCGCGCGTGCGCTGGCCGGCGAGCGTCTCCGAGAGGATGCGCGCGAGCGTCTGGCGGTCGGCGGGGTCCACCATCTCGAGGCAGCTCGCGCCCAGCAGCGCCGCGCGCGAGCGGCCGAGGGTGCGCTCGAGCGCTCGGTTCACCGAGGTGAACCGGCCCTCGTCGTCCACGGTGAAGATCGCGTCGGACGCCGACTCGACGAGCCGCGCGTAGCGCGCCTCGGAGCGGGCGAGCGCGGCGGCGCGGGCCCGGTCGTCGGTGACGTCGCGCGCGATGCCGAGGACGCCCACCACGTCCAGGCCCTGGCGGATCGGCGTGTTCGTCACGGACAGGAGGCGCCGCTCGCCGCTCGGGAGCACGAGCTGGCACTCGTAGTTCGACGACTGCCCGGCGAGCGCCGCCTTGAAGTGCTTCCGCACCCGCGGGAGCTCCTCCGGGTCGATGAACGGCACGAAGCTGCGGCCGAGGATCTCGGCGCGCGCGAGCCCCGTCAGGCCGGTGACGGCATGGTTCACGGACGTGAACAGGCCGTTCGCGTCGACCGTGTAGATCGCGTCGGTGGCGGTCTCGAAGAGGTTGCGGTAGCGCGTCTCGGAGTTCGCGACGGCCTCGCTCTTCGCGGTCACCTCCTCGAAGAGCTGCGCATTCACGACCGCGACGGCGACGGCGTCGGCGAGGCGCTGGAGCACGCGCACGTCGTCGTCGGTGAAGTCCGCGGGGCGGTTGAACACCGAGAGCACGCCGAGCGCCCCGCGCCCGGTCACCAGCGGCACCGCCACCGCGCGCCGGACCTTCGCCGCGCGCTGCGTGTCCGGATACGCGAGCGGGTCGTTGGGCGCGTCGTTGGAGAGCATCGGGGTGAGGCGCTCCAGCACGCGCCCGCTGAGGCTCGCCCCGATGGGGAGCCGCATGCCGAGCAGCGACTCGCCGTCCCCCGCCACGCTCACGACCTCCAGCTCGTCGCCTCGGCGCAGCGACAGCGTCGCGCCCGCGCCGCGCAGCAGCGCCGCGGCATGCCGCAGGATGAGCGGGAAGACCTCCGAGAGGCGCAGCGACTCGGAGACGGCACGGGCGATCTCCGCCAGCGCCTCGCTCTGGCGCCGCTCGCGCTGGCTCTCCGCGTACAGGCGCGCGTTCGCCATCGCCGCCGCCGCCTGCGCGCCGACGGTCAGCAGCATCTCCTCGTCCTCCGCGCTCCACGACGGCCGCGCCGCCGCGTGCACGGCGAGCACCGCGACGAGGCGGTCGCCGAGCAGGAGCGGCACGGCGAGCACGGTGCCCGCCGAGCGCGCGAGCGGCGAGCCCACGTCGTAGGCGAGCGCCAGCACGTCCGCGCCCTCCGCCGACGGCACGCGCGTCGGCCGCCCCTTGCGCGCCGCGCGCGCGAGGACGCCCTGCGGGTCGAACGGCGCGGGCTCGGCCCAGCGCTCGCCGTCCGCCGCGACGCCCATGGCCCACGCGACGCGCGCGCGCTCGATGTCGGGCAGCGCGACGACGGCGGCGTCCGCGCACAGGATGTCGCGCGCCTGGCGCGCGAGCTCGGCGGCGACCTCGCGCTCGTCGAGCGAGTGGCCGAGGGCCGCGCCCGCCTCGTAGACGCGCTGCAGTCGCGCCGCCCGGCGATCCGCCAGCCCGCCGAGGTGCGCCTGCTCGACGATCCACGCCATCTGCTGCGCGAACAGCTCGACGACGCGCACGCGCGCGACCGTGGGCCGGCGGTAGTCCTCCGGGTCGTCGAGCACGAGCGTCGCCACGATGCGCCCCTCCGCGCCGCGGAGCGGGACGATCAGCGCGTCGCGCGGGCTCCACAGGGGGTCGGCGCCGCCGGGCGTGAGGCGGCTCGGGATCGCGTCGTCGAACTCGCGGGCCGCGGACGGGTCGCCGCCGGGGAGGTAGTACGACTGGCTCACCCGGTAGGGCTCGAGCCGCGCCATCCGGCGCCGCCACGTGTCGCCGTCGCTCGGCGAGTCGCGCAGGGCGCGCTCGTCCTCCGGGCTCAATCCCGCCGCCACGACGAGCGTCGGGCTCATCGCCGCGTCGCGCAGCGTGAGCACCACGCGCCCGAACCCGAGCTCGCGCAACGCCTCGACGAAGCGGCGGAGCCTTTCCTCGAGCCCCTGCGCCCGCTCGGCCGCGAGCAGCGCCTCGTGGAGCACGAACAGCGCGTCGCGCTCCCGCGCGAGCTGGCAGACCTGCTCGGCGCTCGCCTCGGGCAGCGCCGCGATCAGCCCGCCGACGTCGACGTCGGAGGGGCGGAGGGCGGCGGGGGGTGAGGAGGGGTCCGACATTGGCGTCAGAAAGACTTGCCGCGCGGCAAGGGCGTCACGCCGCCGGGGCGCGCGGCACGAGCAGCCGCGCCGCGAGCGGCGCCACCGTCACCTCGAACGGCGCGCGCCCGACCAGGTCCCCGTCCGCCTCGGCCAGCAGCGGCGGGTCCGTCTCGACGCGGAAGTGACGGCCCGGACGGTAGAGGAGGCTCGGGTCCTCGCGGAAGTCGCGGCGCGACAGCCGCCACACCACCCGCACGGCGTCCGCCACGGAGCGCGGCGAGAAGATGCAGAGGTCGAGCACGCCGTCGTCCTGCTTGATGCCCGGGCCGAGCGTGATGAGCTCGTTCAGCACCGCGCCGAAGTTCGCGATCATCACGGCCGAGGCGCGGCGCTCGACCACCTGCCCGTCCACCGTCACCCGCACGCCGAACTCGCGCCGGCGCAGCACCGCCTTCGTGGCGCTCACCACGTAGGCGAGCACGCCGAGGCGGCGCTTCAGGCGCGCGGGCGCGAGCTCGACCATGTCGGCGTCGATGCCGACGCCGGCGGCGAACGCGAAGTGGCGCGGCGGCCCGTCGCCGCGGAACACGCCGAGATCCACGTCCGCGCGGTCGCCTTCGAGGAGCGCAGGCACTGCCCGGCGCACCCGGAGCGGCACGCCGACCGTGCGGGCGATGAGGTTGCCGGTCCCGCCGGGGAGCACGCCGATCGGGACGCCGCGCCCCGCGAGCGCGCCCACCACCTCCATCGCCGTGCCGTCGCCCCCGAGCGTGAACACCGCGTCGTAGCTCCCGCAGCGCTCGCCGGCCACCGCCGCGCCGTGGCCCGGGCGCTCGGTCATCACCACGTCGCACTCGGCGCCCGCCGTACGGAATGCCGCCTCCGCCTCGTTCCGGAGCAGCCGCGCCCGGCGTGCCGCGGGGTTCACGATGAGCAGCGTGTGGCTTATCAGAACTCCCACCGGCGGAAGAAGTCGAAGCCGAGCTGCTTCGGCGCCTGCACGATCGTCGTCGCGTTCGCCTGACCGCACAGCCGGGCGCTCGTCCCCGGCTCGACGCCGAGCGACGCGGTCCACTCCGAGCTCAGGCGGTAGTCGAGCTTCACGCCGACGGACTCGAGGAAGCGCTGCGTGTCGAAGTCGCGCAGGACGTTGAAGCTGAGCCCCTGATCCACGGAGCGCCCGAGCTCGCAGAGGCCGAAGTTGAGGCCGAGGTACGTGCGGTCGTTGATCTGCTTGCCCGCGCCGACGCGCGTGCCGGAGAGCAGCCCGCCCGCGCCGAACGCCGACTTGCGATTCAGGTCGTTCGCCCCGAGCCCGGCCGTCTGGAGCTCGATCACGTCCACCGCGCCGCCGCCGACCTTGCCGCTGAGCCACGTGCCGAGCGACGGGAGCACGGCGCCGAGGGCGGTGTTCACGTAGGCGTTGGAGTTCTCGCCCACCTCGAAGCTCGGCCCGCCCGTCACCAGGTAGCTCAGGAGGTCGGACGTCGAGAGGTTGCGGCTGTCGGCGCTCTCGAAGCTGAGCTGCGGCGACGCCAGCGTGCCGCCGATCTTCACGCGGATGCGCACCTCCTCGTCGCGCGTCCCCTGGTTCGACTGCCGCACCGCGTGCACGGCGCGGATGTCGAGCGTCGGGTTGAGGTCGGCGTCGCCGAAGAACTGGAGGGTCCCCTGCTCCACCTCGAACGTGCGCTGCACCGGCCCGAGCGCGAGGCGGTAGGTGCCGCGGTCGGCGGTCACCGCGCCCTCGAGGGCCGGCAGGGCCTGCTCCTCGTCGCCGGCCGCGCGGGCGATCGACATGCCGACCTCGCCGCCGAGCTTGATGTTCGCCTCGCGCGAGCGCAGCCAGACGTTGTCGCCGATGGCGATGCGGACGTTCTCCACCTCCATGCCGCGCACCATGCGCTGCGCGAGGCCCGAGCGCGCGCCGCCGAGCAGCGTGCGGTTCGTCGAGAGCGTCGTGTCCACGACGCCGAGGAACTCCGCGTCGTCGATCTGGATGACCTTCTTCTCGACCGCGAGCTCGGGAATGGTGATGTCGCCGCGCGTGACGGTGATGCCCCCGCGGAGCCGCGAGCTGAGCACGGACCCCTCGAGCAGCAGGCCGCTCCGGTCGGTCGCCAGCCAGAGGTCGGCGACGCGGGGGCGCGCCATCGCGTGGAAGCTCCGCGCGTAGAGGCGCATCCGGAACGACGGGTCGTCGAGGTTGGCGAGCGCGACGGCGCCGGTCAGCCCGAGCGTGTCGCCGCGGTCCTCGCCGCTCCGCACGCTCACCCGGTTCACGAGGATGCTGTCGTTCTGGAACGCGACGTCGGCGAACACGTCGCGGAGCTGCACGCCCAGGTCCGCGGCGAGGAGCGCGCCGCGCGCCACGCGCACGCTCCCCTGGGGCCGCGGGTCCTTCCAGGTGCCGAGGACGTCCACGTTCACGAAGAGGTCGCCGCTCGCGTCCTTGAGCTTGGGCGAGAGCGCCTCGACGAGCCCGAGGTCGATGCTGTCCGAGCGCACGTTCACGCGGAGCGGCTCGCCCGGCACCAGCCGCTCGACCACCGGCTGCAGCGCGAGGTCCACGGGAAGGCTCGCCGTGGCGAGGAGCGCGGGCTTCCCCTGCCGCATGAGCGTCGCGCTCCCGTCGAGGCGGCGGTCCGCGTACGTGCCGGACAGGCTCGCCCCTTCCACCCGCACGTCGCCGACGGAGGCGTTCGCGACGCTGCCGCCGAGGCGCATCACGGGGCTCGCGCGCGTCCCTTCCATCTGGAGCGACACGCGCGCGAGCCCGCCCAGCGGCGACTTCGTCTGGAGGAGGCGGCTCAGGTCCCCGAGCGCGAGGCTGTCGCCGTCGACGGTGAGGCGGGCGGGCCCGGCGTTCGGGAGCGCGCCGGCCACGCGCAGCCAGCCGGTCGGCGCGCCGCGCAGGAAGATGGAGTCGAGCGCCGTGCCGGCGTCGGTCATCGTCACCGTCGTCGGGCGCTCGAGCCGGTAGCGGCTCTCCCCCACGGCGGCGGCGAGGGAGTCGAGGCGCACGGCCGTCGTGTCGCCGTTGACGGCGATCGCGCCCGCGACATCGGCGGTGGGGCCCGTCTCGCTCAGCAGGCTTCCGCGGAAGCGCCCGGCCGTCGGCCCCTCCATCGTCACGACGCCGCCGGCGCGCGCGAGGCGCACGCCCGCCACCAGGAGCGTATCGAGCGCGACGTTGGCCGTGCCGGCGGCCGCGGAGAGCGCGTCGCCGAACGCGAAGTCGCCGCCGACGCGACGAACGGTCGTGGGCCCGATGCGGAGGTAGCCGCCCTCGAGCGTGCCGGCGAGGTCGAGCACGGGCGCGCTGTCGCTCGCGGGGACGCCGGGGCGGCGCGGCGGGAGCGCCGCGAGCGATCCCACGATGGTGCCACGCACGACGAGGTTGCCGTCGAGCGTGTCGTCGAGCACGCCCGCCACGCGGCGCGCGCGCGTCACCGGCGTCTCGGGGAGCAGCCAGCGGCGGAATCCGCCGAGCGAGTCTGCGGTGAAGACGAAGGGGAGCGTGTCGCGGACGTCCGGGCGCAGGCCGAGCGCACCGGCGCCCGCGAACAGGCCGAGCGGCGTCCGCGCGCGCAGCGTGTCGACGCGCATGCGCCCCTGCTCGAAGCGCAGGTCGGCGCGCCCGGACGTCACCTGGATGGAGTCGACGCGCGACGGTCCGAGGTCCACGGCGAGACGTCCGACGAGGTCGGCGAGCGTCCACCCGCGCACGTCGGCGTCGAAGCGGCCGGCGAGGCGCGTCTCCGGCGCGTCGGCGTCGGCGGGCGAGTCCGGCGGAACGAGCTGCGCGAGGTCGAGGTCCGTGAACGTCCCCGTCGCCCGCGCGGCGTAGTCCGGGCTCTGCTTCTCCTCGTAGACGTCGAAGAGGCCTTCCGCCGTCATCGTCCCGCCGGCGCCGGTGAGCGTCGTCGCCACCTGGAGCTCGGGCGTCGTGCCCTGCACGCGCATCGGCCCGCGGTACGGCCCGCGCAGCTTCAGCTCGGGGTACGAGCGCGCGAGCATCGTGAGCGAGACGGGGTCGGCCTCGAGCGTGAGGTCGTACGTGAGGAACTTCTCGCCCCACGTCACGCGCCCGAGGCCGGTGAAGTGCGAGGGCTCGCCCGGCCCGTCGACGTGGCGCAGGTCCGCGTTGCGAAAGCGCACGTCGAGCCAGCTCGAGTCGAGCACGGCGCGGCCCGTCACGTAGCCGCCGAGCGGCGGGAACTCGGGGTTGAGGAATCGGGGCGTGCGCAGGTCCAGCCGCTCCGCCACGACGCTGAAGCCGTGGAACGCGGTGAACGCCGGGCGCAGGATGTCGAGCTCGCCCTGCCCCGAGCCGACGCTCACCGCGCCCGGCACGTTCGCGTCGCGGAACACGAAGCTCGACTGCGCGACGCGGAAGCGGTTCAGCGGGCCGCCCGGGCCGCGCGCGTGGCCGGCGATGGTGCCCGCCCACGGGTACGGGAAGTCCTTGCCGTTGAGCTGGCGGATGAGGCGGAAGTCGACCGGCGCGGCCTCGAGGTCCACGTCCTTCACGACCAGCACCGGCCCGCCGACGCCGTACGTCATGCGGCCCAGGAGGCGCGAGTCCATGCTCCGCACGTCCATCTTCGTGATCGCGTAGTCGATCACGCGGAGGTTGCGCGGGTCGTTCCGGATCTCGAGCTCGAGGCGGCCGCCGCCCGTCGTGGGCAGCGTGGGATAGACCCACGCCACGTCGGCCATCGACACGCTGTCGCCCCGCACGTGGATGGCGTAGCGCACCGGGAGGCTGCTCCCCCACACCACCTTGCCGCGCGCGGCGCCGGTGGAGCCCGGCAGGTCGAAGTGCGGGAGGTCCAGCCAGGCGGAGTCGCCGAGGAGGGCGACGGTGCCGCGCACGTTGCGGAAGCGGAACGGCGGGTCCTTCTCGACGACGTCCATCCGCCGCACGGCGATGCGGCGCCCGACGGTGTCGGGGTGCGCGAGGCGCGCGCTGCCGACGAGGTAGAGGTCGGTCCACCGCCACGTGCGCGCGAAGCCCCCCCGCGTGCGCCGGATCTCGCGGTCCTTCCTCGCGAGGTTGAACGCGACGGCCGAGTCGCGTCGCGCGCCGCGCAGCGAGTCGTCCGGGTGCCACGGCATGGTGAGGAGGTACGTCCCGCGCTGGACGACGGCCGAGTCGAGGACGATGAAGTCGCCGAGGCTCAGGCCGCGGCCCTTCGGGCGGGGCGGCTTCTTCGGCCCGTACATGCCGAAGATCACCTTGTAGTTCCACTGCCCCGACTCGGACTGCTTCACGTGGATCCACGGGCGCTGCACGACGAGCGCGCGCACGAGGATGCGGCGGTCGAAGATGTCGCGGGGGTCGAAGTCGACCTTCACCGGGCCGGTCGCGAGGAAGAGCGAGTCGGCGGCGTCGCGGATCTCGAGCGAGTCGATAGTGACGCCGGTGAGGAAGTTCCCGCCGATCTGCCCGAGGTAGACCTTGCCGCGCCCCTTCACCTTCGCGGCGAGCTGCCCGCCGACCATCTCGCGGATCCGCTCGCGGCCGTAGTCGGTCTGCGTCACGCTCGCGACGATCAGCAACGCGACCAGCCCCATCGCGAGAATCGCGATGGCGCTGCTGATCACGATGAGTCGGCGGCGGACCATGGAGGGGCGGCGGGGGCTTTCCTACAGACGAGCGAAAGTACTTCTGGTATCGTGTTTTACGGCCCTACGGGCCGTGGTTCTCGGCGCCTCGCGGCGCAGCGCTCCTCTTCATCCGGTTCTCTACGTCGCGGCCCTGCGGGCCGCTCGTCGGTTCACTACTTCGCGCCGCTTCGCCCCGCGAAGTAGAGAACCACGGCCGAAGGCCGTCACAACCACGGCGCGTCAGCGCCGTCAGAACGCTTGGCCGATCGAGAAGTTGAACGTCAGGCGGCGGAGGAACGTCCCGCGCTCCGGCGGGCGGAAGGAGCCCTCGCAGGCGGAACTGGCCTCGACCGGCTGGTAGCCGAGGAACGTGCCGTCCGTGGCGCTCGTCTCCCGACGGACCTCCGTCGTCCGCCCGGGGACGACGCAGAAGAGCGGCTGCTCTCTCGCGCCGGCGTTCCGGGAGAAGCGGTCCAGGTATGCCGGTCCCGCGGGTGCCTCCCGGGCGTTGTACCCCACGTCCATGCGGAAGGCTCCGAACGGCGAGAACACGCGCACGCCCGCTCCCGGGGTCCACTTCAGGTTCCTGAACTTGATCGTCTCGGAGCCCTGGCGGTTCCACACCTCGCCCACGTCCACGAACGTCACGAACTGCACGAGGTCCGACAGCAGCGGCGAGCGCATGCGGTACTCCGCGCTCGCGACGATCAGCGAGTTGCCACCGGTGGGCACCGAGCGCAGCGGGCGGATCGCCCCGACGTCCGCGCTGTCGATGCTCAGGGCGAGCACCGTGTCGTTCGCCGCCGCGGTGGAGGGGTCGTCCGGCGTGATCGTCTCCACCTTCACGTCCTCCTCGCGAAGCACGTAGACGGCCGGGCCCAGCTCGTTCTGCCGGTAGCCGCGCACCGAGTTCGCGCCGCCCGCGTAGAGGCGCTCCTGCGGCGGGATGAACTGCCGCGCCGCCTCGAAGGTCGGCGTCTCCCCCACCACGAGGCCGAGGCGCAGGCGGAGCGCGAGCACGTTGCCGCCGACCGTCGGCAGGTAGAGCGAGCCGTCCACCGTGCCGCGGTTGAAGACGAGGTTGCTGTCGCTGAGGATGAGCTTCGACGCGTGCCGGACGTCCGCGCGGAAGATCGAGCCGCTCGACGGGTTCGTCGCGCCGCGCGGCCGCGTCCGGTCCTTCACGAAGGCCACGCTGAGCACCGCCGAGCGCTTGGCCTCGCTGAGGCTCCGGCGCGCCGAGTCCTCGCAGATGTTGAACACCGCGCAGAAGAGTGCCGGCTGCGCGGTGGTCTGCCCGTACTCGAGCTGGTACGCCGTGGTGATGGGCCCGGAGCGGAAGCGCGTCGTCGTGATCGACGCGACGCCGCCGATGTCGGTCGTGCGGAGGAAGGCCTTGTACTCCGAGCGGCGCTCGCGGAACAGCGTCAGCGCCGGGATGCTGCGGATGCCGAACAGCACCGGCTGCCGGAGCGTCGCGCCCACGTAGTAGTTCAGCGTGTCGCTGTAGGGGTCCTCGCGCGCCTGGCGGCAGATGTCGTTGAGGTCCTGCACGCGCAGCGGCTCGCCGCTGCCGATCTTCGAGACGCGCGCCGTGAGCTCCAGCCGCCGGGCGCCGCCGAGGAAGTCGCGGTCCACGAGCTCGCCGCTCGCGCGGCCGCAGTCCAGCGTGCCCCCGCCGATGCCGACGCGCGCGCTGTGCATGTTCGCCTCGTCCACGTCGACGCGCACGGTCAGCGTCGAGTCGCCGGGCCGGAGCGAGTCCACCGCCACCTCGACGTGGCGGTA
>JBJMNJ010000335.1:0-4859 GCA_045804325.1 Gemmatimonadaceae bacterium | reverse complement strand
GTTCCGGTACAACATCACGACCTGGTCGCTCGGCACGACCCAGCAGACGCTCATCTTCGGCAACCTGCAGTATCGCGCGTCGAACGCCTTCACCATCGGCGTCGGGATCGCGCCCAACCTCACCGCGCGCTCCATGCAGGGCTCGTGGCCGTTCTGGGCAGGCTCGGACCGCCTGATGGCGGAGGAGTTCTTCCGCGGCGGCTTCTCCTCCGGCGCGTGGATCACCGGCGAGGTGCTGCCGCGGGTCGCGTACACGCTCTCCGTCAACAACAACATCAGCCAGCTCGGCACGACGCAGTCGAACGATACGCGCGACCTCGCGTACAGCGCGGCGCTCCGCTGGCAGCCCACCACCGGCGAGTTCGGCCCGCGCGGCGGGTTCGGCGATCTCGAGCACCACGAGCGCCTCGCGACGCAGTTCGGCGCCTCGGCCGGCACGAGCCGCGAGAGCCGCTACGCGCCGCTCGGCTCGCCGCCCAACGCGTCGCAGATCAAGCTCTCGGACGGGCTCAACCCCTTCGACGAGGGGGCGCTCGCGGAGGCCGTCACCGTGAAGACCCTCGACTACCGGGAGGCCGCGGTCGACGCCGGCGCCAAGTACAGGGGCTTCTCGTTCCAGGGCGAGTACTACTTCCGCACGCTCGACCGGTTCGTCGCCACGGGACCGCTCCCGCTCGCGTCGATCCACGACCACGGCTTCATGGCGGAGGCCAGCTACATGGTCGTGCCGAAGACGCTCGCGGCGTACGCGGCGGGCGGCTACATCGTCGACCAGTTCGAGCGGCGTCCCTGGGAGGCGGGCGGTGGCCTGAACTTCTATCCGAGCCACACGCGGAGCTGGCGCGTCAACGCCCACGTGCTGCACGTGGAGCGCTCGCCGTCGAGCTCCTTCTTCGGGTACTACCTGTCGGGCCTCACCGGTACGATCCTCTCGTTCGGCGCCGACATCCTCCTCTGACGAACGGCGCGCGCCGGGGCGTCCGCCGTCGCCGCCGAGGTCACCACCTCACGCGGCGGCGGGTGCGATGCGCCGACGGCGTGTCCGCTGGGTCGAGGACCGTCGCCATGTCGTACCGCGACCAGCGGACGACCCGCTCCTCGACCTGCCTCCAGCGGGGCGACTGGGTGACGACCGAGGGTGTGTACACTCCGTGCGCGATTCCCGCCTGGACGACGAGCCGCCGCAGGATCGGCTCGACGTCGTCCGGCGCGACGCCCGCGGCGAGCAGCTCCGCCACGACCGCGCGCACGGCGGCTCGCAGTGCGTCGCGCGTGCGCGACGGCGCCGGTACCGTGCGCCCGAGCGCGCGCTCGATGCGTCTGCGCGTACCGGAGGTGAAGCGCGACGCCTCCGGCAGCGGGAGACCGACGTCCTTGCGCGATATGATCACGATTGCGCCTCCAGCCGGTAGCGACGGAAGTGCCCGCGCCGAGTAGCGCGCGGAACCTCGCCAAGAGTGCGCGCTGGCGATCGCAGCCGACATTGGACGAACGTCCAGCGGCCCCGCCGCGCGACGCGGCGTATCGTCGCGAGATTCCCTGCAGGAGAGTCTCGATGATCCGCCGTCCCGTCACGGTGTTCCTCGCCGTCGTCCTCGTCTCGAGCCGCGCGTACACGCAGGACCCGACGCCGGGGGCGGACTTGCCGACCGACGGCAGCTCGCCGCTCCGCAAGGCGGACGCGCGCGTCATCGCCATACCGATCCTCCGATCGGCCCCCGCCACGGGCTTCGGCGGCGGGGTGGGCTTCGCGGCGCTCTTCCCGTCCGACAGCGGCGTGTTCCCCTCGGCCGTCGGCATCGGCGGCGTGTACTCGACCAACAACAGCTGGGCCTACGGCCTCGGCGGCCGGGTCTACGCGGTGGGGGACCTCGCGCGCTTCGCCGGCGGCGCGGCCGGCTACGGGCTGCGCTACGACTTCTTCGGCATCGGGAACGAGGCCGGCGACGATGGCGACGACCTTCGCGTGATCCAGCGCGGTAACGCCGAGATGTTCGAGGCGACCGTCCGGGTGCGGCCCAGGCTCTACGTCGGCCCGCGCTATCGGCGCGCGCAGTTCACGGTCGAGCCGGACGAGACGGTGTCGTTCCCGTCGCCGACGATCGTGACGAGCGATCGGCGCTACCTGACCTCGGCTCTCGGCGGGGCGCTGCTCTACGACACCCGGGACAGTGAGCTGTGGCCGGAGAGCGGCACTCTCGTGCGCGGGAGCGCGATGTTCGCGCGCGAGGGGTTCGGCGGCTTGCAGTCGTTCAACGACTTCGACCTCGCCGGCTCCCATTACCTGTTTCTCAGCAGAAGGAGCGTCCTCGCGCTGCGCCTCGCCTTCTGCAACGTGACCGACGGCGCGCCCGCCTGGGAGCTGTGCCAGTTCGGGCTCGGTCCGGACCTGCGGGGCTACGTCGCGGGCCGCTACCGCGACCACGCGCTCGGCGCCGGGCAGGCGGAGTACCGCTTTCCGATCTGGCGGCGTTTCGGCGGCGTCGCGTTCGGGGGCGCCGGCGAGATCGCCCCGGAGCTGGGCGGCCTCAACTTCAGCGACGTCCTCGCGAGCGGGGGCGTGGGCGTGCGGTACCGCGTGCTGTCCGCGGCGCGACTGAACGCCGGCATCGACTACGCCGTCGGGAAGAACGGCGGCGAGGTGTACTTCCGTCTCGGCGAGGCGTTCTGAGGCTGGCGCGCGGCGGCCTGCGCTGCCTCAGTGCGGGGCCATGGGCAGGCGCAGCACGTTCAGGATGCCGCCGAGGCAGGCGAGCACCGCCGCGAGCAGCAGGATGCCGCGCACCGCGCGGTGCCGAGTGCCGCCCTGCATGGTGCCGGCAAAGAAGAGCGCCAGCGCGAAGATCACCGTGTTCATGACGTAGGCCGACTGCCAGCCGCTCGCGACGTCGCCGGCGACGGCCGCCACCTCGGCGCGTGACGTCGTGATCGCGACCTCGTCGTCGAGCTCGAGCCGATAGTCCGGCATCGCGAACGGCGACGGCGGCGCCTCCGGGTTCCCGAACGGGTCCTGTGCCATCCACGCGCCGAAGGCCGGCCGGAACTCGGGGCGGAAGCGCGCGGCGTAGATGTCGGCGAGCCGGCGGCGCCCTCCCATCTCGGCATCGAGCCAGCTCGTGAAGAGCACGACGTCGACGCCGCGCATCTGCTGTGCGCGGATCTGCGCGCTCGCTGCGCGCTGCCGGAGCCGGCCGGCTTCCAGGGTCTTGATGCGCTGCTGGTCGTTCCACGTCGTGGCCTGGTAGCTCGCCCACGACGTGCCCAGCGCCGCGGTGGACATGAGGACCGCGGCGGTGGCCCCGAGCGCCGCATCGCCGAGCAGCCGGTCGATCCACCGCATCGTCAAGCCCTCCCTGGTGGCGGAACGATAGCGGTGGTGCCGACGGAGAGGGCGAGGCCTCCCGTCGACACCACCTGTGCGATCCCGCGATGGTCCGCGGCGACCGGCACGTCGGGCATCACACGTCGTGCTCGTTCACTAGGGCTCTTCGACGACGACGTACGTCGTGGAGCCGCCCGAGAACTGCGGCTGGTACCAGACGCTGCCGCAGTGGTAGTAGGTCAGGCTGCTGTAGATCGACGAGACGCACGACGACGGGAGCGAGTACACGACGGACCCGTACGCGGCAGCCGCGCCGATCGCGGCGCCCGCCACGGCGGCGGCGCCGTAGCCGTAGCCGGGACGCCCCCAGCCCCCGTCCGCATCGATGTTGATGTTGCCGATGCCGTCGCGATCGACGTTGATGTTGCCGCGGTTGCCGCCGCCGACGACGTTGTTGCCCCGGTTGCCGCCGCCGACGACGTTGCCGCGCGCGGGGAGCTGCGAGGGCCGGCTGGCGCCCACCGACCCGCCGGGCCGGCTGCCGCCGACCGACGGCAGGGTCGACGGGCGGCTCATGCCGCTGGACGGTCGGTTCACCGACGTGCGCGTGCCGCCGAAGCTGCCGCGCGATCCGCCCATGCTGCCGCGCGAGCCGCCGAAGCTGCCGCCGCGCCCACCGCCCCCGCGCATGCCGCCACCCCCGCGCCCGCCGCCGCCGCGGCGCTGTGCGTCCGCGGCCTCGCTCGCGAGCACGAGGCACAGGCCTGCGCACGCCGCGACGTACACGGAGGCGCGCCATCGGGTTTGCATCCTAGACATGGAACTCCTCCGCATCGTTAGTTCTTCTTGGCCACTGTGGCCGTCGGCTCCGAGAAGTCTTGCAGCTTGATCGCGTGCGCGTCCTTCGGTGGCACGAAGTTGAAGGCCGAGGCTTCGATCTTCGGCGAGAGGTCCCACGTGAGCACCGCGCTGTACTCCGGACGCGTGGGCAGCGTGATCGACGTGATGACCAGCTTGCACGGGAGCGGCCGATCGCCGCGCTCGATCCACAGCTGCCAGTCGACCTCGGACTGCCGGAACGCGAAGTGGTCGCAGTCGCGGCCGGCGATCTTCGCGGGGCCGACGTACGCCGACGCCTTGATCGAGTCGACGGCCGCGCGGTCGGTGCCCCAGAGGAAGAGATCGGCCACGGGGAACTCGAGGTCGTAGCGGCGGACCGCCGTGTCGAGCATCTCGCGAATGGTCGGCGGCGCGGCGACGGTGGCGTAGTACTTCATGCGCGGGGCATAGACCGTGAGCGTCTTGCCGTTGAACACGTAGTCCCGCTGCTTGCGGTCGGTCCGCAGCTCCACGTGCAGGCCGCTGGGCCGCTGGACGGTGTACCGCACCGTGCCCGCGAACTGCAGGTTCTGGCCGTCCTTGAGCGGCTCCTCCTTCACGCCGTCGACGTCGACGCGGAAGGTCTTCAGGTCCCGCAGATAGTCGCCCATCCTGGTGAGCGCCGTCAGCGGGTTCGTGTCGCTCGCGGCGAGGGCGA
>JBJMNJ010000334.1:0-2538 GCA_045804325.1 Gemmatimonadaceae bacterium | reverse complement strand
CTTCCATGTGTTGCCGAACTGGGTGCGCGCCCAGATCTCCTCGGAGTGCACGGCCGTGCCCTCCTCGAGCCAGCGCTCCTCGAGCGTCGGCGCGTTGCGGGCGAAGCGCTCGGCGTTCGACGTGACGTGCTTCACCTCGTGGATCAGCGTCGCGCGGATGCCGCGGTCCCAGTCCCGAATGCCGCCGCCGAGCGAGTCGGGGACGAGGGCGTAGAAGAACTCGCCCTCGTTGCTCACGCCCGCCTCGGAGCGCGGGAAGAAGTCGCAGTTCAGCACGAAGCCGGCGATGTCCCCGAAGTTGTTGATCGCCGGCGAGAAGACCATGACGACGCGCCCGTTGTTGTCGAGGTCCGCGTCCATGGCCAGCGGGTTCCCGAAGTACTGCTCGAGGATCGGGAACATCGTGTTGTCGAACTCCTGCGCGAGCCGCACGTAGGCGGTGTCCATCTGCCCGGCGAGCGGCGACAGCGTGTCCTCCAGCACGATCGAGCGCGTGCCCACGTACACGGTGCGCGCGCCGATCGAGAGGAAGTTCACGGTGCTGCAGAGGTTCCCGCCCGGGTCGTCGCGGTTCATGATGCGCACGTCGCTCACCGCACCGAGCGTGAGCGGGGGTGCGGACGTCGCGAGGCTCACGCCGAGACGGCGCCGCCGGGCGCGCTCGGCCGCCCACGCGGTGGTGGGCGACGGCATGCCGCGGATGAGCGACTCGTTCAGCCCGAGCATGCGCAGGTGCGCGGCGCGGCCGCGCGCCGACGGGAGGTCGAGGCCGCCCTCCGAGCCGCCGAAGAGCGCCGCCGCCGACGGCACGGCGCCGGCGTCCACGGCGGCGATGCTCGCCGACGCGCCGCCCGAGGCGCCCACGAGCTGGAAGCCGACAGTCTGCGTCACGAACTGGCCGGAGCCCGGGTTGCTGTTGGCGACGGAGATGACGTAGTGCGCGCCGCCGGAGAGCAGCACGCACTGGTTCGACGCCGCGTCGAGGAGCTGACGCGACTGGCCGGCGGCGAGCTCGACGCGCGTCGCCTCGTTGACCGTGCTGTTGGCCGGGCAGAGGTCGGCGGGCTCGTTCGGACCGCCATCTCCGGAGCAGGCGGCGAGCGCGACGAGGGCCGTCGCGGCGATGGTCACGGGTGCGATGCGCATTCCTGCTCTTCTCGACGGCTCGGGGTGCGAACTGCAGAAAGTGGGCGCGCCCGGTGCGGGCGGGCGCCACGAGTGAGACACGCCAATCGGCGCCGACCCCGGGGGGCGGTCGCGCGGCGCCGGACGTTTCTACCCGGCTGACCGCCGGACGGTCATGCTAGTCCCGTTCCGCTCCGCGCCAGACGTCGACGCCGGCGGCCTGCTGGCCGACGTCCGCGGAGGCGACGCTGCGCAGCGACCGCAGGTCCACCACCTCCACGGTCCCCGGCTCGGACCCGACCCCTTCGACGGTCACGAAGGCGTAGCGGCCGTCGTGAGTTATCGCCACACCATGGACGACCTTACGCCTCGTCGGGATACGGCCGAGCTCGCGGCCGGACGTGACGTCGATCACAGAAACCGAGTTGCCGCGCTTGTTCGTGGCCACGAGGAGGCGGCCGTCCGGTGACACGGCGAGGTTGTAGACGCCGTCGCCCGCCGGGATGCGCCGGCGGAGCGTCCACGTCGCCGCGTCCACCTCGACGATGTCGTTGGACTTGTTGCAGGCGACGAAGATGCGGGCGCCATCCGGCGTCGGCGCCGCCCACGTGGGCGAGCAGCTCGGCGCGGGCATGGCCGCCGCGCCGTGGCCGCCGGCGTGCGCCGCGGCACGCGGAGGCCCGTCCATGCCGTGCTCCCGCCCCGCCGCCACCATGAAGTGCCGCGAGACGGCGAACGTGCGCGTGTCGATCTCCACCAGCACGTCATCCATCATGCACGTCGAGTAGTGCTTCGCGCCCCGCGCGTCCAGTCGCGAGCCGTGCGGCATCGTGCACGTCGGCACCCGCGCGACCTCCACCATCTCGTCGGCCGCGACGACGCTCACCGACGAGGGCACCATGTCGCCGTGCAGGTTGAAGTTCGCGACGTAGACGTACGCGCCGTCGGGGCTCACCTGCAGCGAAGCCGGGAACAGGCCGAGGGTGACGCGGCCCACGACGGTATCCCCCACCGTCGTGAGCTTCCACAGCGAGCCGTAGGGCATGCCGTGCGCGATCGAGACGTAGTAGTGCCGCCCGTCCGGCGCCACGCCGACGCCGTGCGGCCCGTTGATCTCCGTGGGGAGCAGGCCGACCTTCGTCTGCCGCTCCACCGTCAGCCCGTCGGGCCCGAAGCGCACGAGCGAGACGAGGTCCGCCGACTCCGAGAGCACGAAGGCGAAGTAGTCGCGTTCCGGACCCGCGCCCGCCGCGCCCGGCGCGGCGGCGATCGCGGGGGCCGGCGCCGCCCGATTCGCCGCGCCGGTGGCGCATCCGGCCAGCGCGGCGAGCAGCGCGGCAGCGCGCAGTGGTCGAAGTCGCATGCCGTAAGCTCGCGCGGCAGCGGCGGCGCCGGCAAGCCGCCGGCGCCGCG
>JBJMNJ010000333.1:0-11573 GCA_045804325.1 Gemmatimonadaceae bacterium | reverse complement strand
CGCCCCCGGCCGCGAGGAGCCCCGCGTCCGCGAGCACGCCGCGGAGGTACACGCCTCCGCCCGTCGCGAGCGAGAGCGCGCGGGCCGCGTCGGCGTCGATGCCGGCGGGGGCGTCGAGCCCGAGGCGCGCGAAGGGGAGCGCCCAGTTGTCCGGTGCGTAGCGGCCGTCGGGGTTCTCGAGCGCGGTCCAGGCGTGCAGCACCCAGACGTGGGTGGCGGAGCCGCGCCCGTCCGGAGGGCCACGGCCGGCGCCGCTCTCGTCGGCCAGCAGGCCGCTGTGCTCGTGCCAGGCGAACGGCCACCCGGGTACGTCAGGCGCCGCGTCGCCGCTCGTCGTCACGACGAAGCCGAGGCCGATGAGGCGCGGCCGGCCGTCGATCGTGGCGTAGGTGAGCATCGTGGGGCGAGCGGGGTCGACGCCGCCGGCGAGGAGCGCGACCGGGTGCAGCCAGTGCTCGCCCATACCCGGGAAGTCGCTCCCGATGCGCCGGTAGCCGTCCACGACGGCGACGCGGCGGTCGGCGTAGCGCGCCGTGAGCCGCGCGGCGGTCGCCGCGAGCGAGTGGAGCTCGGCGCGCGCCGCCGACGCGGCGTGCATCGCGTGCCCGGCCTGCGCGCCCGGCTGGGCGCTCCCGGCCGCAGGCAGTGCGACGGCCAGGAGCACGGCCGCGGCGCCGCGCGCGCTCACGGCACTTCCGCCAGTGCAGCCTGCCCGCGCATGGCGAGCACGCGGGCGAGCAGCTCGCCGGAGAGTCCCTGCGGGAACCGGCTCACGAGCGCGAGGCGCGACCACTTCACCGGGGTCACGGCCTCGCCGTGGAGGACGTCGTAGCGGTCGTCGAGCCCCTCGACGTCCATCGCCTCGATGACCGGCCACGCGATGCGCGACACGCGCGCGTCGGCGAGGACGAGGCCCGCGGAGTCCGCCGCGTACAGCTCGCCGACGCGGTCCGCGCTGTCCCCGCGTACGCGCACCGCGACCTTCACGCCCGTGGGATGGTTGGCCGGCGGGAACTTCTGCGGCAGCGTGCCGTGGCTGCAGGCGGCGAGCACCAACGCGGCAGTCAGGGCGAGCCCGGCGGGGGCGAGGGCGCGGTCGTTAGGCATGGGCGTCACCGGACGGGGATCTTCGAGGCGTAGAAGGCCCGCTCGAGCTCCGGCTGCCGCGCCCGCCAGCGGCCGAGCGCGGTGAGCACGGCGGAGTCCCCCGGCACGAACGGCGTCACCCGCGCGGGCTCGGCGAGCCAGGCGCCGCGGATCCACTCGCGATACCAGCCCTGCCAGGCGATGAGGTACGTCGTCGAGTCGCCGGCGGACGCTCGAGCCGGCGCGAACTCGAGCGTCATGCGCTGCCCCGGGCGGGTCTCGAGGTAGCGCTCGTCCGGGTCCGCCACCGCGCTCACCGCCGCCGAGTCGAGCGCCGGGCCGGTGCCGACGGCCGGAACGGGCACCACGACGCGCGTCACGGGCAGGCGTTCGACCGTGGGCCGCGCGATGACGCCGGCCACCTCCGCCCGGTCGATGCGCCAGTTGTCGGCGACGAAGCGCAGCCGTACGCGCACGCGCCCGGCGTCGCGCGTCGGACGCGGGAGGACGACCGCGACGTCGCGGAAGGCGATCGGGCCGACGTCGCCGAGGCGCGCGGACGGGGCGCCGGGCGCCGCGCCCTCCACCGAGACGCGCATCCCCATCGTGCGCACGTACCAGCGCGAGACGTCCACGGCGGTCGCGATGTGCTGGAGCCCCGTCGCGAGCCAGTCCGGCGCGTCGCGGCCGCCGAGGATCCCCTCGTAGAGGAGGACGGTGTTGAGGAGCGAGTTGCGGAGGCGGAGGACGACGGCCACCGAGTCGCCCGGTGGCAGCCCCTCCGCCTCGAGGTCGATCCAGTCGTCGAGATCGCCCTCGCGCGCGGCGTCCACGGTGGCGGACGCCGTGGAGAACAGGCGCCCGTCGGCCGAGGCGAGCGCGTCGCGGACGTCGCGCCCGGCGCGGTCGGTGGCGCGCGCGAGCGGGCGCACGGCGCTGGCCGACACCGCGTGGCCGTGCTGGTCGGGGAGCGCGCGCGTGCCCGCCGGGTGGCGCACCGCGAGCAGCTCGACGTGGTTGATGAAGTGCGTCTCGAGCGCCTCGTTGCGCAGCTCGAGGCGCACGACGCCGTCGGCGCCCGCTCGGAGGCGCAGCGGGTCCACGTCGCGCTGCTCGAAGAGCGGCGCGATGGCGTACGAGAAGCCCTCGGCCTGGAGCGCGAGGCCGGCGCCCGTGTCGGCGTACACCGTGGGGCACGAGCCGAAGATGGCGACCGCGAGCGCCGCCGCCCCGAGGGCGCCCACGGCCGTGGCCGCGACGGAGACGGCGAGCGTCGGGGCGGCGAGCACCTTCGCCTCGAACGTCTCGACGCCGACGACGCTGTCGAGCGGAACGACGTTGCGCGGGCGAACGACGTCGCTGAGGAGCGGGTACCACTCGCCGGCGCCCGCGATCTCGCTCCGCGACACGGTCGCGCCCTTGCGGAAGACGACCGTGCTGCCGTCGGCGAGGTGGGCCTTCACCGGCGTGCGGACGATCGTGGGCTTGTCGGTCGCGGGGGCGGCCAGGCGCCGTGCCTCCGTCCGCACGAAGACGTGGAAGCACCCCGTGACGGCGACGGCGATCGCCGCGGTGGCGAGAGCGAGACGGCGGGGGACGCGGGACCGGCGGGGCACCGAGCGCTCCGGGGAAGAGGCGCGTCAGTATCCGGCCCCCTGGCGACGTAGGGCAAGGGGAGAAACTACGTAGCGCGGCCCGCGAGCCGGCTTCACCGATGCGACGTCACCCCGACCTGGCGGCAGTACTCCAGCACGGGGCACGTCGAGCACTTGGGCCGCACGCCCGTGCATATGTGCTTGCCGAACGGCACGAGCAGCCGGTTGATCTCCACCCACCAGCGCTTCGGCAGCTTCTGCTCCAGCGCGAGCATCGTCTTCTCGGGCGTCGGCGCGCTCACGTAGCCCCAGCGGTTCGTCACGCGGTGCACGTGCACGTCCACGCCGATGCGCGAGTGTCCGCACGCGATGCCGAGCGCGAGCCCGGCGCACTTGGGGCCGACCCCCTTGAGCGCGGTGAGCGCGTCGAAGTCGCACGGGAGCTCGCCGCCGTGCTCCTCGACCGTCCGGCGCGCGATCTCGCGGATCTGCGCCGCCTTCCCCTCGTGGAACGTCGCGGGGTGGATCAACCGGTCTATCTCCCGGACCGTGAGCTTCGCCACGGACCTCGGCGTCCTGGCCCGCGCGAAGAGCCGGCGTGCCGCCTCGATCATGACCTCGTCGAGCGTGCGGATGGAGATGATGCACGCGACGATCTGCTCGAACACCGTGCGGTGCCCCTCGTCCGCCAGTGCGAACATCGCCGCGTCGGCGTGCGCCGCGACCTCCTTCCGGATGCGTCGAAGCATCACGGAGATGTTGTGGGGCTTCTTGCCAGCGGTGGCGATGCGAGCCATGCGGGTTTCTCGCGAGGCGAGGGCCGAGAGTCGAGTGCCGGAAGCTCAGCCCCCCGCCGTCAGCGGCCTCTGCCGGTCCTCCATCGCCGTCTCCGGCTTCACCGGCGCGCGGGCCGGGACGGGCTCCTCGTCCTGCGCCACCTGCGGCTCGCGGCGCGTGGCGAAGCGCTGGACGGCCTCGAGCGTGGCCATGCAGAAGCCAGCCCACGAGAGGCCCACGAGCGCGCCCGCCGCGACGTCCGACGGGTAGTGCACGCCCAGGTAGACGCGAGTGAGCGAGATGAGCACGACGAAGGCGAGCGCCACGAGCATCGTCAGCCAGCGCGCCCATCGCCGCTTCTGGAGCCGCGCGGCGAGGTAGGCCACCGTCAGGTACACGATGGTCGCGCTCATCGCGTGCCCCGAGGGGAACGACGAGCTCATCGCCTGCGTCCCCCACTCGAACACCTGCGGGCGAGGGCGATGGAAGTACAGCTTGAGGATGTTGTTGAGGACGATGCCGCCGCCCGTCGCGATCAGGAGCAGGATGGCCGAGTAGCGGTGGCGCGTGAGCCAGAGGAACATCGCCGCGACGCCGACGATCATGAGCACCACGACGCCGGTGCCGAGCATCGTGACCTCGGCGGCGGAGTGCTCGAGCCACGGGTGGCGGCGGTCCTTCACCCAGTGCATCACCGCGTCGTCGAACGCCTGCGTGTCCCCCTCGCGCACCTCGCCGGCGAACTTGGAGAAGAACCAGGTGCCGAGCACCGCGAGCAGCCCGCCGGCGAGCACGAAGGCCCCGACGGCGAGGCGGAAGTTGTTGACGTGCCCGGCCGCCAGCCGCAGCCCGCGGTAGATCAGGTCCCAGACGAACCTGAAGTGCTCGCGCGGGTGCGTGCGCCGGTCGAACTTCGGCACGCGCGTCGGGGAGATTCGGTGGAGTCGCTCGCGGAGGCCCATTGGGGGCGGAGTACGCAATCCCGGGACCTTTCCGACCGCCTACTGCGGACTGCGTACCGCGCACGAGAGCCGGCGCGCCGTATCAGAAACGGGCCTCGACCCGCCTGGGAGCCCCGGTGAAGAGCTCCGTCTGCGGCAGGCTCGGCTCCAGGCGGTCGCGGACCAGGGCAGCGATCTCGTCCACCGCGCCCGAGTCGGCCACGAGGTCGTAGTCGCGCACGTCGAGCGAGAGCACCGGGCAGCGGCGGAAGGTGTCGATCCAGCGCTGATAGCGCGCGTGGAGCTGCGCCCAGTACTCCGGGTCCGTGTCGCGCTCCTTGGGACGCCCGCGCTGCTCGATGCGCGCGAGGATCGTCTCCAGCGGGCCGTGGAGGTAGATGAGGAGGCGCGGCGGGCGGGCCGCCGGGAGGTGCAGGAGCTCGCCGTACAGCCGGCAGTACAGGTCATAGTCCAGCGCGCTCATGAGCTCCTGCTCGTAGAGCCCGCGCGCGAACACCTCGGCGTCCTCGTACCACGTGCGGTCGAGGATCCAGCTTCCGCCCTGCCCGCGGATCTCGCGCATGCTCGCGAAGCGCGTCGCGAGGAAGTGGAGCTGGAGGCGCAGCGCGTACTCGCGCTGGCTCTCCGCGCCGCGCGCGTAGTAGGGCTCGAGCCACGGGTTCTCGCCCCCGACGCTCTCCAGCGCGACGTTGAGGCCGAAGCGCGCGGCGAGGGCGCGCGCGAGCGTGGACTTGCCGGAGCCGACCATGCCGGCGACACCAATGAGCATAATGCTGACGGCTGACAGCGGACGGCGGCGGGGAGCGAGAGGTGGGACGCACAAGCTAGCACTCCCGCCGACGCTCCCGACAGACTTGCCAACGGCGCGCGCACCCTCCACGTAGATTCCCGGCCTCCCGCCTTCCCACCCGTCGACCCATCGCATGCGACCCGTCTCGTTCCTGCCGCGCGCGCGCCGCGCCGCCGCGCTTTCGCTCCTCGTCGTGGCCCCTGCCCTCGCGACCGCGCAGAGCGCCGCCGCGACCCGCGAGGTCGTCGACACCGCCGCCATCAACCGCATCGAATCCGAGGGGCTCGGCGAGCGCTCGCAGGTGATGGACATCGCGAGCTGGCTCACGGACGTCTACGGCCCGCGGCTCACGAACTCGCCGATGCAGCGCAGGGGCGCCGACTGGGCGCTCGGGAAGTTCCGCGAGTGGGGCCTGGCGAACGCGCACCTCGAGGCCTGGGGCCCGTTCGGGCGCGGCTGGACGAGCGAGCGCTTCGCGCTCCAGGTGCTCTCGCCCTCGCCGTTCACCGCGATCGCCTATCCGCTGGCGTGGACGCCCGGCACGAACGGCCGCGCCACCGGCGAGGCGGTGATGATGCTCGCCGACTCGGTCGCGGACCTCGAGCAGTACCGGGGCAAGCTGCGCGGCAAGTTCGTCCTCGTGGACCGCCCGCGGGACGTGAAGCCGAGCGCCGAGCCGCTCGCGAGCCGCTACACGGACGCGGAGCTCGCGCAGCTCGCCGAGCCCGAGGCGCCGCGCGAGGGGCGCGGCAACTTCAACGATCCCGCGGTGCGCGCGCGATTCCAGCGAATGCAGGAGGTCGCCCGCGCCCGCACGAAGTTCCTCGCCGCCGAGGGCGTGCTCGCCGTGCTGCGCCAGTCGCGCGGCGACGGTGGCACGGTGTTCGTGCAGGGCGGCGGCTCGCGCGAGCCCGGCGCCGACATGTCGCAGTACGTGCCCGAGGTGATGGTCGCGGTGGAGCACTACGGGCGCATCGCCCGCGCGGTCCAGAAGGGCGTGCCGGTGACGCTCGCGCTCGAGGCGGAGAACCGCTTCTACCCGGACACGATGAGCTTCAACGTCATCGCCGAGATCCCGGGGACCGACCCGCGGCTCAAGGACGAGGTGGTGATGATCGGCGCGCACTTCGACACGTGGCACGGCGGCACGGGCGCGACGGACAACACCGCCGGGAGCGCCGTGATGATGGAGGCGATGCGCCTCATCAAGGCCGCGGGGCTCCGCCCGAAGCGCACCATCCGCATCGGTCTCTGGACCGGGGAGGAGCAGGGCCTCCTCGGCTCGCGCGCCTACGTCGAGCAGCACTACCTCGGCGAGGGGACCCGGAAGACGCCGGAGCACGCGCGCTTCGCCGGCTACTTCAACGTGGACAACGGCACGGGCAAGATCCGCGGCGTGTACCTCCAGGGGAACGAGGCCGTGCGCCCGATCTTCGACTCGTGGATGGCGCCGTTCCGCTCGATGGGCATGACGACGCTCACGCCGCGCAACACGGGCGGCACGGACCACCTCGCGTTCGACTACGTGGGGCTGCCGGGGTTCCAGTTCATCCAGGACGAGGTGGAGTACGGCACGCGGACGCACCACTCGAACATGGACACGTACGAGCGGCTGCAGGCGGAGGACATGAGGCACAATGCCGTGGTGGTGGCGTCCTTCGCATACCTGGCGGCGACGCGGCCCGAGAAGCTTCCGCGCAAGGCCGCCGTGACGCCTTGAGCGAGCGACGCGCTCAGCGCGAAGCGACCGCGCGCACAGCCCCGCTTCCCGTGAGCTGCGCGACGAGATTCTCCACCGCCACCTGCCACACCAGCGGCTGCCCGGCGAGGTCTGCGCGGCGCGCCCTCGTGATCGCGTCGACGTCGCGGTCCGAGATCAGCTCCTCCACGCCGAAGGCGCCGGCCAGCAGTCTCGTGCGCTTCGCGAGGAGCCCCTCGGCGCCGGCGCGGACGACGTTGCCCTCGCGGTCCACGATGGCGCCCGTGAGCGTCAGCACGTCCAGCGTGCGGTCCTCGGCGGTGAGCCAGGGGAGCGGCACCGCGTAGCCCGTGCCGAGCTGCGCCTCCTTGCGGTCGAAGGGGCCGTGCTGCGTCGGCCAGATCTTCGTGAACTCCAGCGTGATCACGAGCACGCGCTCGGCGCCCGCGGAGTCGCGGAGGGCGGCGAGGTTGCGGCGCCATCCCTTCGACGCCTGGTCCACGCGCACCATGTTGCGCGGGTCGCGGGCGTCGTCGCGGAGCGGGCACTCGTCCGTGGTGCCGTCGACGATGATGTCGGCGTCGCAGCCGAAGTACACGTCCGGCGCGCCCTTGCCGACCTGCCCGGGAGCGGCGCGGAGCGCCCGGCCGGCCGCGGGGAGCGAGTCGAGGTACGCGTCCATCAGGGCGAGGAGGCGGCGGACCGCGGGGCTCGCGGTGCCGTGGTCGTCGCCGAGGCCGTCGTGGCGGTCGAAGGCGACGCGGGTGCGCGCGAGGGGGAGCCCGTCTCGCGGCGCGACGCCGATGTAGTACGGGGCCTCGTCGAACGTGCGCGCGCGCATGGGGCCGAAGGCGGCGGCGCAGGCGCTGGACGCGAGCGCGGCGGCGGTGACGGCGCCGAGACGCAGGGTGCGGGTGAGGGCGGCTGACATGGTCGTGGTCTCGCGTGCGGGTATGACTGCGCGGGGCGCCGATCGCCCCGTTCGGCATGCGGGGTAGGCACGGGGCGCGCCGCGGCGGGCGCGCGGCGTGCGCGCGGCGAAGTGGCGGCGCGAGGCGCAGTTAGGCGCACGGCCCCGGGCGCCCGCCGCTCACGTGTCCACCGGCGGTGACGGCCGAGCGTCCCACGGCGCGCGCACGACCCGAGGAGCGGCGCGCGCGTCACCGCATTGCTGTCCGCCCGTCCTTACACTCCGCAGACGAGCGTCGAGGAATGGTAAGAAGACGCGCGCGGGGACGCTCCTCTTGTTGACATTCGACAAGAGCGGCCGCAGGCTCCTGTCGAATGTCTAGGAGAAGAGGAGACCGCCCCATGCGTCATCGCGTCCGTGCCCTGCTCGTCCCGGTCGTCTGGCTCGCCCTCCACGCCGACCCCGCCGCCGCGCAGCCGGCGGACCTCCCCGTCGTGCGCTCCACGGCGGGCGTCATCTCCATCCGGGACGGCGACCAGCTCCGCCCCAACTCGTGGACCCTCGCGCCCGACGCGAGGCCGGACGTGTACGAGGCGCCGCTCGCCGCCGGCCGCCCGCAGCGCGTCACCTTCATCACCGACGTGGACTCGATCGGCTTCCTCGTGCAGGAGGGCAAGGCGTACGACTTCGTCGTGCTGCGCGACGGCGTGCGCCACTGGACGCGCATCGTCGGCACGCGCGTCGTGCCCGCCGCCGTGTTCGACGCGGCGTACCGGCGGGCGAACGAGGGCGCCACCCACGTCGAGGTGCCGGAGGCGTACGAGCTCGTGAACGTCGCCATCGCCCTGACGCCGACGGCCACGGCGAACCAGTGGCTGGTGTACCGCGACACGCCGTACTACGCGGAGCTGCGCGCCTGGTTCGGCCCCTACGCCGGGCACCCGCTGATCGCCATGCTCGACTCGGCGCTGCGCGTCTCGCCCGCCGCGTACTTCACGCTCAAGATGAACGGCCGCGCCTTCGAGTTCGACGAGCGGGGGCGCCTCGTGCGGAGCCGCGTGTACGACCGGACCGGCTTCCGCGGCGAGCGGCGCAACGCGCTGGAGCCGTTCGCCGCACAGCTCCAGTCGTTCGCGAGCGCGACGCGGTTCCGGGAGTTCTACGCGAGGCACCGCCCGCTCTACGACGCGCAGGTCGCCTACTTCCGCGACTCGGCGGACGTGGGGGCGATGAAGCGGTGGCTCGAGCGCAACTTCCCCGGCCGCCGGCCCTATCAGGCGTACCGCATCGTCTTCTCGCCGCTGGTGTACGCGAACCAGTCGGTCACGTGGTTCGAGAGCAACGGCTTCACGGAGCTCCAGCCGCACGTGAACTTCCCGTACCCGGCGGTCTTCGCGCGCGCCGGCCTCGCGACGCTCTCCGACTCGGCGCGGGCGCTGTTCCGCGGCAACATCCTCTTCACCGAGATCAACCACGGCTACATCAACCCCGAGGCGGAGCAGTACGCCGAGCGGATCCGGCGGGCGGTCGCGCGGCGCGAGCGGTGGATCGACGCGAAGCAGCCGGCGGGGTACTACCCGGGCATCGCCACGTTCAACGAGTACATGAACTGGGCGCTGATCGACCTGTACCTCGCGGACAACGCGCCGGCGGCCGAGCTCGCGCCCATGGTGGAGTCGGTGGACCGGACGATGGTGGGCCGCGGGTTCACGCAGTTCCCGGCGTTCAGCAAGTTCCTCGTCCCGCTGTACACGGGACGCAAGCCGGGAACGACGCTGGCCGACCTGTATCCGGACATCATCGCCTGGTTCGAGAGGAACGGGTGAGCCCCTGAGCGCGCGTGCGGCGCGAGCCACGGTCGCGCGAGGCTGGCAAACCGCCCGCCCGCGGGATATCCTCGCGGTCCCATGTGTCCCGCCGCCGTGCCCGAGCAGCAGCCGAACGACCCCGCCGAGCCGCGCCTCTCCGCGTCCATCGAGCACTGGAAGCGCAGGCTCCTCGACCTCACGAAGCGCAACCGCGCGCTGAACTTCCGCGTCACGAAGGTCTCGACGGTCGCGATCGTGGACGAGCAGCCGGCCGAGGTGTTCCGGCAGCTCTACCTCGAGGAGCGGACGATGAGGTTCAAGGCCGCGCCGGAGCCCGCGTCGAACGCGAGCGGCGCTGGCGCGGCCGCACCCAGCGCCGCTCCCGAGCCCGACGCGGCGGCCTCGTTCGACGCGGGCCTCGACGTCGCGCTCGAGGAGGCGCCCATCGGCCCGGGCGACGACTTCGTCCCGTACGACCCCTCGGGGCTCGACGAGCGGCACAGAGACGAGTGGCTCCAGACGTCCGCGCCGCCGGAAGCGCTGGACCGCTCCCTCCGCCGCCTCGACGACGGGGCGCGTGCCTCGGTGGAGGAGCAGGGCGTCAACACGCTCTTCCTCGCGCTCGGCATGCTGCACTACGTCGAGGCCGACGACGCCGGGCAGACCTTCCGCGCGCCGATCGTGCTGCTCCCCGTGGAGCTCGCGCGCAAGTCGGCGCGCTCCGGCTACACGATCCGCGCGGGCGACGACGAGCCGATCGTGAACCCCGCGCTCGCCGAGCACCTGCGGCAGAGCTACGGCATCGCGCTCCCGGCGCTCCCCGACTCCGCCACGGTCCCCGACGACTACGACCTCCAGACGCTGCTGAGCGCGACGGGCGAGCTCATCGCCGGCAAGCCGGGATGGTCGGTGAAGACCGAGGTCTACCTCGGCCTGTTCAGCTTCCAGAAGTTCGTGATGTACAAGGACCTCGAGGCGAACGCCGACGCGCTGCGCGCGCACCGGCTCGTCCGGCAGCTCGTCGCGCGCACCGGCGGCGACGGCGCGCTGGCCCTCCCCGGCGACGTGCGCTGCATGGAGCTCGACCGCGACTACCCGCCGGAGCGGACGTTCCAGGTGGTGGACGCGGACTCGAGCCAGCTCCGCGCGATCGCCGCGGCGGCGAAGGGCTACGACCTCGTGATCGAGGGCCCGCCGGGGACGGGGAAGTCGCAGACCATCACCAACCTCATCGCGGGCGCGCTCGCCGCCGGCAAGTCCGTGCTGTTCGTGGCCGAGAAGATGGCGGCGCTCAGCGTGGTGCACGACCGGCTCCAGCGCGCGCGGCTCGGCGAGTTCTGCCTCGAGCTGCACTCGACGAAAGCGAACAAGCGCGCGGTGATGCGCGAGCTGGCCGCGACGCTCGACGCGTCGATGCAGTCTCCCGCGACGTCCACGACCTCCACGCAGCGGCTGCCGCGAGTGCGGGCGACGCTGTCGGAGTACGCGCACGCGGTCCACGAGCCGTTCGGGTCGATGGGCGTCTCCCCCTTTCGCGCGTACGGGGAGCTCGGCCGCGTGCTCGGCGCGCCGCGCGTGCGGTACGCGGGGCCGGTGGACGTCACGGTGACGCGCGAGACGCTGGACCAGACGGTGCGCGACCTCGGCGACCTCGCCGCGGCCGCGACCGAGATCGGCGCGCCGGCGCGGCACCCGTGGCGGGACGCGGCGAAGACGTTCTACTCCGAGGACGACCTCGAGACGGCGCGCGAGGCGGCGGAGGCGCTGGCGGCGCAGCTCGAGGACGTGATGGCGAGCGGCGAGAAGGTGCGCGCGGCGTTCGACCTGCCGCCCGTCGCGACCTTCGCGGACGTCGAGACCGCGGCGTCCATCGCGGCGGTGCTCGCGCGCTCGCCGGGCGCGCCGATGGCGGTGCTCGCGAGCGACGCGTGGAACCAGCCGCCGGC
>JBJMNJ010000332.1:0-8384 GCA_045804325.1 Gemmatimonadaceae bacterium | reverse complement strand
TACCAGCGCGGGAGCACGTCGCGGCATTCGGCCGGTAGTGGAATCGGCCTCTCGGTAGTCGCCGATGTGGTCGCGGAGCACAGCGGCCGATGTGGAGTGGAGGCGGCGCCTGGAGGGAAGGGGGCGCTCTTCTGGGTGGAGCTGCCGGCGTTCCTCCGCTCCAATGACGGCCGAGGGCCGAGGACCGAGGGCCGAGAGCACGCAGAGGCCGTGTAGTGGCGCGCATCCTGGTCGTCGAGGACAACGCGGCGCTCGCCGAGGGGATCGCGTACAACCTCCAGCACGAGCGGCACGAGGTCCGGGTGGCCGAGGACGGGCGCGACGGGCTGGCGGCGGTGCGCGCGTGGGCGCCGGACCTCGTCATCCTCGACCTCATGCTGCCGGAGCTCGACGGCTACGAGGTGCTGCGCGCGATTCGCCGCGACCGGAACGCCGTGCCCGTCATCATCCTCAGCGCGCGCGGCGAGGAGGCGGACAAGGTGCGCGGCTTCCGCCTCGACGCCGACCAGTACGTCACCAAGCCGTTCGGCGTCATGGAGCTCCTCGAGCGGGTCAACTCGCTCCTGCGCCGCTCGGGCGCGCGCAATGGCGCCGCGGCGGACGTGCTCCGCTTCGGCGACGTGGTGGTGGACGTGCCGAGCCGCACGGTGACGCGCGCCGGCGAGGCGTGCGCGCTCTCCCCGAAGGCGTTCGACCTCCTGCTCGCCATCGCCGCGCGCGGCGGCGCGGTGGCGACGCGCCACGACCTCCTCACCGAGGTGTGGGGCTACGACTCGCAGGTGCTCTCGCGCACGGTGGACTCCCACGTGGCGGAGCTGCGCCGCAAGCTCGAGGACGACCCGGCGAACCCGCGGCACGTCCTGACGGTGTGGAAGGTGGGGTACCGGTTCAGCGGTTCATAGAATCGGCACAAATCGGACACGCGGACGGCAACAACTCACGGGACGGGGTGCTCATCGTGAGTCGTGAGTGATCCGTCGTGAGCTACGGGCGACCCGACACCGCATACCCCCCGAGGGACTCCATGAACATCCTCACCGCCAGCGTCGTCGCCCTCGCCCTCGTCGGCAGGCCTAACGCGCCGCCCGCGCGCCGCGCCGAGCCGCTCGTCAGCGCCGAGTGGCTCAAGGCGCACCTGAAGGATCCCGACCTCGTCGTGCTGCACGTGGGGCCGGCGGAGGATTACATGAAGGCGCACGTGCCCGGCGCGCGGTTCGTGTCGCTCCGGGACCTGCACGCGGGGAACGGGCATTCCGAGAGCGAGCTCGCGCTCGAGATGCTGCCGGCCGACTCGCTGCGGCGGGTGCTCGAGGGGATCGGGATCGGGGACGACTCGCGCGTCGTCGTGTACTTCGCGCAGGAGTGGGTCAGCCCCTCCACGCGCGTCCTCTTCACGCTCGACTGGGCCGGCCTCGGCGATCGCGCGTCGCTGCTCGACGGCGGGATCGAGGCGTGGAAGGGCGTGGGAGGCGCGACGACCGACGTCGTGCCCGAGGCGAAGCGGGCGCATCTCTCGGCCCTGCGCACGCGGCCGACCGTCGTGGACGCCGCGTGGGTGAACGCCCACCGCAAGGCGAACGGCGTGCGCGTCGTCGACGCGCGGGCGCGGGCGTTCTACGACGGCGTGGACGGGCACGAGCGGCGGCGCGGGCACGTCGCGGGCGCGGGGAGCGTCCCGTTCACGGAGATCGTGGACGACCGCAACTTCGTTCTCTCTCGCGACCGACTCGCGAAGCTGTTCCGCGACGCGGGCGTCGCGCCGGGAGACACCGTCGTCGCGTACTGCCACATCGGCCAGCAGGCGACGCTCACGCTGCTCGGCGCGCGCGTCCTCGGGCACCCCGTGCGACTGTACGACGGGTCGTTCCAGGACTGGTCGATGCGCGACCTGCCCGTGGAGATCGCGTCGCCCGCGGGGCGGAAGTGAGCCTGCGGCGCGCGCCGCGCCCCTACGCCGACACGCACCTCACCGGCGTGATGCTCGGGCTCGTGCTGCTCGCCGCGTACGCGGCGTCCGGGCGCGGGCTCGGGGCGTCGGGCGCGTTCGCGGCGGCGGGCGCCGACCTCGCGGCACGCGCGGCGCCGGCGATCGTGGACGGGAGCCCGTTCCTCGCGGAGCACGTGCCGCAGACCGGGCTCCTCGGGGACTGGCTCGTCGTGGAGCTCATCGGGGTGGCGATCGGAGGGTTTCTCTCGGCGCTGGTCGCCGGACGGCTCGCCGCGACGGTGGAGCGCGGGGCGGGAGTCACGACGGGGAAGCGGCTCGCGCTGGCGGGCGTCGGCGGCGTCGTCATGGGCGTCGGCGCCGTCCTCGCGCGTGGATGCACGAGCGGGCAGGCGCTCACCGGCGGCGCGCTGCTCAGCGTCGGGAGCTGGCTGTTCATGGGCGCGGCGTTCGCCGGCGCGTTCGCGCTCGCCGGCGTCTTCCGCTGGGCGTGGTCGTGAGGGCGCCGCTCTGGGAGACGTGGCTCGCCGGCGAGGGGCGCCAGCTCCTGGCCGCGCTGCTCATCGGCGTCGCGTTCGGCTGGTGTCTCGAGCGCGCGGGGCTCGCGAGCGCGCGGCGGCTCGTCGGACAGTTCCACGGCCGGAACATGGCCGTGCTGGAGGTCATGCTCTCCGCGATCGTCACCGCGATGCTCGGCGTGCTCCTCCTCGGGCGCGCCGGTCTGCTCGACCCGTCGCGCCTGTACGTGCCGGAGACGTGGATCGTCCCGCAGCTCGCGGGCGGGCTCCTGTTCGGGGCGGGGCTCGTGGTCGCGGGCCTGTGCCCGGGCACGGCGTGCGCGTCGGCGGCGTCCGGGCGCGGCGATGGGCTGGCGGTGATGGGTGGCGTCCTCGCCGGCGTGACCGCCGGCGGGGCAACGCTGCCGAGGCTCGCAGGCTCGTTCTATGGGAGCACCGCGCGTGGGGTCCTGACGCTGCCGGAGGTGCTGCACCTCTCGCCCGCGGCGACGAGCGCCGCGGTCGTGGCGCTCGCGCTGGCCACGTTCTCCGTCGTCGCGCGGATGGAGCGCGTGCGCGAGGGCGCGTGAGCGGCCACGCCTCCGCCGCGAAGCTCCTGCTCGGCGGCGCCGCGCTCGGCGCGGCCGTCGCGCTCGCGCTGACGCCGCCGCGTGTGGCGGCGAGCACGCCGCCGCAGGGGGATGCCACCCGGATCGCACGGGAGATCGAGCGGGAATACGACCACGTCACCGCCGTGGAGCTCGGCGAGTGGATCCGCGATCGACGGCCCGGGCTGCACGTCGTCGACGTGCGCGCCGAGAGTGCCTACGCGACCTACCACGTGCCGACGGCCGAGCGTGCGGAGCTCGCCGAGGTCGCGGGACGGCGGCCGGTGCCGGGGGAGACGCTCGTGCTCTACTCGGAGGGCGGCGCGCACGCCGCGCAGGCCTGGGTGCTGCTCCGACAGGCGGGGCACGACCGCGTGTACTTCCTCCGCGGCGGCATCCTCGACTGGCTGGACGAGGTGATGGCGCCGCCGGCGGTGGACACCGCGGCGCTCTCGCCGGAGGCGCGGATGCAGTGGCGGCGGGCCGCGGCGGTGCGGCGGTACTTCGGGGGG
Source organism: Gemmatimonadaceae bacterium (assembly GCA_045804325.1). GTDB lineage: Bacteria > Gemmatimonadota > Gemmatimonadetes > Gemmatimonadales > Gemmatimonadaceae > JBJMNJ01. Next base: position 4,822 of record JBJMNJ010000332.1, on the reverse strand, counting down.
CTGCCGAGCGTCGACGCGCGACGCGACCCGACGCGTCCGCCGACCGTGCAGCGGGCGAGGAGGCGGGGATGTTGAAGGGGCCCTCGGCCGCCGTTTCGCCGACCAGCGGCCGAGGGCCGATCTCGTCGCTCCGAGCCGCCGAGTACTCCCGCCTCGATCGCGCCGACCACGCGTATCTCGACTACACCGGCGCCGCGCTCCATCCCGAGTCGCTCGTCCGCGCGCACGCCCGCTCGCTCCGCCGCAGCGTGCTCGGCAACCCGCACGCCGACAGCCGCGCGTCGCGGGCGAGCACGCGGCGCATCGAGGCGGCGCGGCGGCGCGTGCGCGAGTTCTTCGACGCCGATCCCGCGGAGTACGCAGTCGTCTTCACCGCGAACGCGAGCGGGGCGCTGCGGCTCGTCGGCGAGGCGTACCCGTTCGGGCCGCGTGCGCCGTTCGTCCTCGCGGCGGACAACCACAACTCGGTGAACGGCATCGCCGAGCTCGCGCGGCGGGCGGGGGCGGCGGTCGTGCGGCTGCCGATCGACACGTCCCTCGAGCTCGACGCGCCCGAGCGGCGCCTCGCAGCGATCCCGAGCGGCGAGGGAGGCCTGTTCGCGTACCCGGCCCAGTCGAACTTCTCGGGCGTGCGGCACCCGCTCGCGCTCGTGCGCGCCGCGCAGGCGATGGGCTACCGCGTGCTGCTCGACGCCGCGTCCTTCGTCCCCTCGCACGGCCTCAGCCTGCGCGACGTGCCGGCGGACTTCGTGTGCGTCTCGTTCTACAAGATGTTCGGGTACCCCACCGGCATCGGAGCACTCATCGCGCGCCGGGACGCGCTGGCGGAGCTGCGCCGGCCGTGGTTCGCGGGCGGGACGGTCGATTTCGTATCGACACAGCACCAAATGCACCGGTTCGCCGCGGGCGAGGCCGCGTTCGAGGACGGCACGGCGAACTTCCTCGCGGCCGAGGCGGTACGTGCGGGGCTCGACTTCCTCGACGAGGTCGGCGTGGACCGCGTGGGCGCGCACGCCTGCCGCCTCGCGGCGCTGCTCCGGGCCGGGCTGCGCGCGCTGCGCCACGCGAGTGGCGAGCCCGTGGTGCGCGTGTACGGGCCGCCGGGCGCGGACACGGCGGAGACGGCGTGCGACCTCGGCGCGACGGTGTCGTTCAACGTGCTGCGTGCGGACGGCGTGGCGATCCCGTTCGGCCGCGTGGAGCGGGCCGCCCGCCGCGCGGGCGTCTCGGTGCGAGGCGGCTGCTTCTGCAACCCGGGCGCGTCCGAGGCGGCGTTCGGCCTGCCGCCGGAGCGGACGCTGGGGTGTCTTCAGGCGATGGCGGAGGGCGAGTGGAGCGTCGACCGCTTCGCGCGGTGCCTCGAGGGCGTGGCGGTGGGGGCGGTGCGGGCGTCGCTGGGGATGTCGAGCAATGAGCGGGACGTGGAGAGGTTGCTGGCGGTGGTGGCTGGGGTGGCCCGTCGTGCGGAAGCAGGCCCCTCGGGTTCGCGCGGAGACGCGGGGGACGCCGACGGCAACAGCATTTTGACAGGATGAACAGGATGACGAAGATGCTCTTCTGACGTTCAGGCTCCTTGTGGCACGTCTGGCCTCGAGGAGCCTGACTCGCGTATGGCCATCTTGGACATCCTGTTCATCCTGTCAAATGCTCTTGCTCTCCTCAGCCGCCGCCGGTGCCGAGATCGGGCGGCGTGACTCCACATACGTCCTGCGCGCCGCGACCGACACCAGCTCGCGCTCGGGCCAGCGGAGCGCCGTCAGACGGTTGCCGAACACGCAGCCCGTGTCCACGTCGATCGTGCCGTTGATCCACTCCGGCGTGAAGACCGGCGTGTGGCCGTACACCACGTGCGACCGGCCGCGGTACGACGCCGCCCAGTCCTGGCGGACGGGGAGGCCCATCTCGTCGAGCTCGCCCGTGGTCTCGCCGTAGAGCGCGAAGTCGCGCACGCGGTTGGAGTCGCGTCCCTGGAGCGCCGCCTTCATGCCGGCGTGCGCGACGACGAGCTCGCCGCCGTCGAGGACGTAGTGGCTCGGGAGCCCCTCGATGAACCCGCGGACCCGGTCGCGGAACGCCGGCGGCTCGCCCTCGAGCTGCGCGAGCGACTGCTCGAGCCCGTGCTTCACCTGCACGTCGCGCCCGCGGAGCTTCCGCGCGAGCTTGTCGTCGTGGTTGCCCGGGAGCGCGAGCGCCGTCCCCGCCTCCACCATCGCCATCGCGATGCGGAGCACGTCGGGCACGCGCGGGCCGCGGTCCACGAGGTCGCCGAGGAAGATCACCCGCCGGCCGGCGGGGTGGCGGTAGGTGCCGCCCTCGTCGCGAAGGTAGCCGAGCGCCGCCAGGAGCTCCTCGAGCTCGTCGGCGCAGCCGTGGACGTCGCCGACGATGTCGAAGGGGCCGCGGTCGCCGCGCCGGTCCACCGGGGACGGCTGTCGCTCCACGGTCGCGGCGGCGACGGCCTCCTCGGCGCGGAGCATGAAGACGGCGCGGAATCCCTCGGCGCGGAGCGCACCGAGGGACGCGAGCATCTGCGCGCGCTGGCGGGCGACCACCTCGGCGTCCACCGTGCGCTCGGCGCGCGCGACGTTGCGGCGCACGCAGAGCTCCTCCGGCAGGTCGAAGACGACGGCCACGGACGGCACGTGGAAGCGCCGCGCGAGCGCGAGGAGCGGACGCCGCGCCTCGGACTGGACGTTGGTGGCGTCGACTACGGTGAGCAGCCCGCGGTCGAGCCGCCGGGCCACGATGGCGTGCAGGACCTCGAAGGCCGCGCCGGTGGCCGACTGGTCGTTCTCGTCGTTGGCGACGAGGGCGCGGCAGAAGTCCGAGGAGACGGTCTCGAACCGCCCGAAGTGCGCGCGAGCGAAGGTGCTCTTGCCGCAGCCGGACGGACCGACGAGGAGGACGAGGGAGAGGTCGGGGACGGGGATGCGCACGGGGGGCGCATACGCAGGGGGCGGGCCTGGCCAGGGCGATGGACTGAGTCAGCGCGCCAGGATCCGCATCGGCACCGCGGGCGTCGCGAGCGGCTCGGGCGCCTCGGTGAGCAGCAGCGCGCGCACCGTGTACTCGCCCGGCGGCGCGGGCCCGCCCTCGCGCGTGCGCCCGTCCCACACCGCGCGCCGCTCGATCGTCTCGCCCGGCCTGATGGGTCGGAGGAGCGCGATGGCCTGCACGACCTCGCCCTCGAGGCGGCGCCACACCTCGCGGCCGCCTGCGTCGGTCACCACGACGTCGAACGTCACGTCGCGGCCGCGCAGGTAGAGGTCGAGCGGCCGCGGCGCGACGCTCTCGATGCGGAGCGTCATCGGGACCGCGGCCCCCGGCGCCACCTCGCGCGGCACGTCGAGCGTGAGGCGGAGCGAGTCCGCCCGCGAGGGCGTCGTCACGGGCGCGGCTGCCGGCGCCGCGGTGTCGCGCGCGGCTGGCGATGGCGCCCCGCAGGCGCCGACGGCGAGGGCGAGCGCGAATGCGGCACGCGGTGGTCTCATGAAAGCGCGAAGGCGCCGGGCGAGAGGCTCGCCCGGCGCCGATGTGTCACTCGGGGAGGGCTACCGGACCGCGTTGACCGCGCCGAGCTCCTTCTGGATCGACGCGAGCGGGCTGAAGACGAACGACTTGTTGTCCGAGCTGCCGCCCCAGAGCAGGCCGACGAGCTTCGCGCTGCTGCTGCTGCCCGTCCACACGCCCGAGCCGCTGTCGCCGCTGCCGACGACCTGGGCGCCGCCCGGGTCGCTGACGAACGTCTGGCAGAGCTGCATGATCTGGGAGCCGGAGACGGACGTGTTCACGCAGCTGCGCGTCACCTGCCCCTGCGTCCAGCCCGTCGTGCGGCCGACCTTGTTGACGACCGTGCCGACGGGGAAGTCGGTCGTGCTGTTGTCCTGGCTCGTGACGAACCCGCTGCCGGCCACCGTGAGCGAGAGGTTGTTCGCGCCCGTCGTCAGCGCGATCTCGCCGCGGTTGGAGGCGACGTCGGCCGAGTAGCGCGCGCGCGAGGCGTCGCTGTAGCGGCACTTCTTGCCCCTCGGGCAGGCGCCGCCCTTGAAGTACGTCGGGTCGTCCACCTCGGTCGCGATGATCGTCGGGTCGACCGTGCGCGTGGGCTGCGCGTACGTCGTCCCCTCGGTGCCGCCCTGGGTCCCGGTGCAGTGCGAGTTGATGATGAACGAGCGCTCGCCGGTGGCGACGTGGTCCACGTTCGCGCCGAGGGTGCAGAGGTAGTTCGTGAAGTGCACCTGGATGCCGGCGACCGTCGGGCGGAACCTGTCGCGGAGCGTCACCATGTTGTGGATCGGCTGCGTGAGCTCGACCTCGTAGTCGCCCTCGGCGACGCCGAGCCGCGCCATCGCCGCGCGCACGGCGCCGGCCGCGTTCAGGTGCTCGACGCCGATCACGACCTTGCCGATCCGCTCGTCGTTGTCCGCGAACACGGTGCCGGGGAGCGCCATGACCTCGGGCGAGACGCGCTGGAAGAGCTGCTCGATGCGGTCCTGCGCCACGGCCGAGCGGGCCAGCGACGCCTCGGCCGGCGTGCCGGTCGGGGCCGAGTCCGAGCAGGCGGTGACGGCGACGACCGTCAGGACTGCGGCAGTGCGTCGGGCGATGGTGCGCGACTCCATGTTCTACCTCTCTGGGGAAGGAGAACGGCGGCGGCGCGGTGGCGCGCCGGATGTTCCGCGGAAAGCGGGGGTGGCAAACATTCGGCGGAATGGCTGGCGCGTCAAGGGTGGCCCCCGGCCCTCGACCGGCGGTCGCTCATCGGCAACCGGCGCCGCAGGCGCCGAGAACCGGCGAGCGCAGCGAGCCGAGAACCGACGAG
>JBJMNJ010000331.1:0-3827 GCA_045804325.1 Gemmatimonadaceae bacterium | reverse complement strand
CGCCAGTTCGAGAAGGTGGACGAGAGCTCGCGCACGACGACGCCGGCCACCTGCGGACGCGCGGACTCGGGGTCCTCGTCGTTGATGCCGTAGTTGCCGATCTGCGGCGCCGTCATCACGACGATCTGTCCGCGGTAGGAGGGATCGGTGAACACCTCCTGATAGCCGGTCATGTTCGTGGTGAACACGACCTCGGCGACCGTGGGTTCGGAGACGCCGCGCAGGCGCCCGCGAAAAAGGGTTCCGTCCTCGAGGAGGAGGAACCCCTGTCGCTCGGCGATCTCGCTCACCAGGCCGCTATGGCTTGCGCGGCGCCGGCGTCGTGCCGGCCGGCGGCGTCGTGGTCGATGGCGTGCCGGTCGGCGCCGTGCCCCGGGCGGGCGACGCTGGAGCCGCTCCCTGAGCCGGCGTTCCCGCGGGCTCCAGCGGGACCGCGGCGCCGCTCGGGTTCGCGTTGCCGCCCGTCGCCGGGGCGCTGGCCGGCGTCGGGGCGCTCAGGCCCTGGTCGAGCACGGAGCGCGGCCCGCGATTCCGCGTCGACATCAGCGAGAGGATGAACGCGAGCCCGAGGAAGATGCCGCCGCAGGTCCAGCTCGCCTTGGTGAGCAGGTTGCCCGCCTGCCGGGTCCCGATGAACGCGTCGGTCGACGACGACGCGCCGCCGAAGCTCGCGGCCACGCCGCCGCCCTTCCCGGACTGCAGGAGGATGGCGGCGACGAGCACAACGCTGTCGATGATCAGGAGGACGAGCAGGAAGGTGTACATCGGGGGGCGACGCGAGGGGGGATGTTCCGGCTAAGCCTCAAATATCGCAGGACTTAGCGGATCGGGTCAAGGGAACGAGGGAACTCGACGCCGCGGCGTCCGCTCGCGCGCGGCCTACTCCTCGACGACCTCGACGATCCCGTGCTCGTCCTTGCCGCGCGTGTTCGCGATGCTCGACCAGTCCTCGGGGTTGAGGCTCGCGCCGCCCACCAGGAGCCCGTCGACGTCGGGCGTCACGACGAGCGGCGCCGCGTTGCCGCGGTTGACGCTGCCGCCGTAGAGCACGGGGACCGCCAGCGCCTCCGGACCGGCCATGGCCCGGAGCGCCTGTCGGATGACCCGATGCACCTTGGAGGCGTCGTCCGCGCTCGCGGTGCGTCCCGTGCCGATCGCCCACACCGGCTCGTACGCGACGAGGATGTTCGCGATGCCGGCCGGCTCGAGGCCGGCGACGCCCGCGCGGAGCTGGCGAAGGACGACGTTCTCCGTCTGCCCCGCCTCGCGCTCCTCGAGCTTCTCGCCGACGCACAGCACGGGGAGGAGGCCGGCGCGCGCCGCGGCGGCGACCTTCTTCCCGGTCGTCTCGTCGCTCTCACCGAAGACGTGGCGGCGCTCCGAGTGACCGACGAGCGCGAGGTTCGCGCCGGCATTGCGGGCCATCGACGCGGAGATCTCGCCCGTGAAGGCGCCCTTGTCCTCGAAGTAGATGTTCTGCACCCCGACGAGGATGTCCGGCCGGTGCTTCAGCTCGTCCGCCACGGCGGTGAGCGCGACCGCCGCCGGGAAGAAGACCACGGTACGGTCCATCCGCCGCGGGTAATGCGCGAGGAAGCTGCGCATGTAGGCCCGGGCGTCCGCCGGGCCGTGGTTCATCTTCCAGTTCGCGGCGTAGACGGGCGTCTTCATGCCGCCCCGCGCTCGTCGAGGGCCTCGACGCCCGGGAGCGTCTTCCCTTCCAGAAACTCGAGCGACGCGCCCCCGCCCGTGGACACGTGGCTCACGGCGCCCTCGAGGCCGGCCTGCGCGATGGCCGCCGCGGAGTCGCCGCCGCCGACGATCGTCGTCGCGCCGTGCACCCGCGTCACCTCGGCGAGCGCCCGCGCGACGGCGAGCGTGCCCTGGTCGAAGGGGGGCGTCTCGAACACGCCCATCGGCCCGTTCCAGACGACGGTCCTCGCATCGTGGATCGCCGCGATGAACAGGTCCGCGGAGTCGGGCCCGATGTCGAACATCGCCTGGTCCGCGGGGATCGCGTCGCGGCTGACGGTGCGCACCTGGCCCGCGCCGTCGAGCGACGCGGCCACGCGCGCGTCCACGGGGAGCAGCAGCTTCTGCCCCGCCGAGCGCAGGAGCTCGCCCGCCATGTCCACGCGGTCCGGCTCGACGAGCGACTTCCCCGTCTCGACGCCCATCGCCTTGAAGAACGTGTTGGCCATCGCGCCGCCGATGATCATGCGGTCGACCTTCGGCAGCAGCTGCTGGATCACGTCGATCTTGCCCGAGATCTTCGCGCCGCCGAGGACGGCGACGAACGGGCGCTTCGGCTTCTCGAGCGCGCTGCCGAGGTAGTCGAGCTCCTTCTCCATCAGGAGCCCCGCCACCGCCGGTCGCAGGAAGCGCGCGACGCCCTCGGTGGACGAGTGCGCGCGGTGCGCCGAGCCGAACGCGTCGTTCACGTAGAAGTCGCCGAGGGCGGCGAGCTGGCGCGCGAGCCCCTCGTCGTTCTTCTCCTCGCCGGCGTAGAAGCGGGTGTTCTCGACGAGCGCCACCTCGCCGTCCTTCAACTGACGGGTCTGTTCGGCGGCGGCCGCGAGGTCGGTGCCGCCGATCCAGCGCACGCGCTTGCCGAGCAGCTCCCCGAGGGACTTCACGACCGGCTCGAGCGAGTACTTGGGGTCGGCCTTCCCCTTCGGGCGGCCGAGGTGCGAGCAGAGCACGACCCGTGCGCCGCGGTCCGCGAGCTCGCGGATGGTCGGGACCGCGGCGCGGATGCGCGTGTCATCCGTGATGCTGCCCGCGTCGTCGAGCGGGACGTTGAAGTCCACGCGGACGAGCGCGCGCTTCCCGCGCACCTCCTCGTCGCGGAGGTCGCGGATGGTCTTCTTGTTCATGGTGTGGGCGCGTCCGTGATCAGACGCCGGCGCCGACCTCGAGCCGCACGCCGACGAAGCGGAGCAGGTCGACGCAGCGCGAGGAGTAGCCCCACTCGTTGTCGTACCAGCCCGACACCTTCACGAGCGTGCCGTCCACGACGTTGGTGCTCTTCGCGTCGAGGATGCAGGACGCCGGGTTGTGGATGTAGTCGGACGAGACGAGCTCGACCTCCTCGTAGGAGAGGATGCCGGCGAGGTCGCCCTCGGACGCCTTGCGGAACGCCGCGTTCACCTCCTCGACGGTCGTCGGCCGGTCGACCTCGACGGCGAGGTCGGTGAGCGAGACGTCGGGCGTCGGGACGCGGATCGCGATGCCGTCGATCTTCCCCTTGAGCTCCGGGATCACGAGCGACGTCGCCTTGGCGGCGCCCGTCGTCGACGGGATGATGCTCTGGGGCGCCGCACGCATCCTTCTCAGGTCCGCCTTGCCCTTGCGCGTCATCGCGATCTGGTCCTGCAGCTGCTGCTCGGTCGTGTACGCGTGGATCGTGGTCATGAAGCCGGACTCGATCCCGAACTCGTCCAGGAGGATCTTCGCCATCGGCGCGACAGAGTTCGTCGTACAGGAGGCGTTAGAGACGATGTGATGCTGGTCGGGGTCGTAGGCGTCGTCGTTCTCGCCCAGGACGATCGTGACGTCCGGATCCGTGGCCGGCGCCGAGATGACCACCTTCTTCGCGCCGGCCTCGAGGTGTTGTGACGCGCCCTCGCGGTCGGTGAAGAGGCCGGTCGACTCGATCACCACGTCGACGCCCAGCTCCTGCCACGGCAGTGCCGTCGGATCACGCTCCGACGTCACCTTGACCGACTTCTCGTCCACCGTCAGCTCGCCGTCGCCGTGATCGACCTCGGCTTCGAGCACGCCGTGTGTGGAGTCGTACTTGAGCATGTGCGCCAGCACCTCCGGCG
>JBJMNJ010000330.1:0-4941 GCA_045804325.1 Gemmatimonadaceae bacterium | reverse complement strand
CGTAGATCGCGACGGCGAACTGGTAGAACAGGAACGGCGCGGGCGGCGGGGGGAGCGGGCGTCCGGGCGCGTCGGTGTCGAACGCGCCGGCGGTCCCGCGGCCGGCGCTGCCCTCGACGGAACCGGCGATGACCCCGCCGGTTCCCGCGGCGCGCTTGTGACGCGCCGTGAACGCGAACAACGCCCGCTGCGCGACGAAGAGCACGGTGGCGGCGAGCACCAGCCACGGGACGATGTTCGCGAACCGGTCGCGCGGCGTGCGGAGGAGCAGCAGCGCGCCCGCGAGCCCGCCGAGCGCACTCGGCGCCGCCCACTGGACGGCCCAGGCGCGCGCGCCGCGTATCGCGTCGCGGTAGCCCCACATGCTGCTCAGCGTGCCTGGCCAGAGCGCCACGGTGCTCGTGGCGTTCGCGACGAGCGGGTCGATGCCGAGCGCGACGAGGGCGGGGAAGGTGAGCAGCGTGCCGCCGCCGGCGATCGCGTTGACGGCGCCGCCGCCCGCGGCCGCGAGCGCCACGAGCGCGAGCCGCAGCGGAGGGTGGCTCAGCGGCGTCACCCTACGGAACGAGGACGGCCTTGCCCACGAGCTCACCGCGGGCCATCGCATCGAGACCCTCCTGGAACCCGGCGAGCGGCAGCGTACGGTCCACGACGGTGCGCACGACGCCGCGCGCCACGAGGTCCACCGCGTCGTGCAGGTCCTGGAGCGTCGCGCCCACGGAGCCGAGCACCTTCTGCTCGAAGACGACGAGCTGGATGGGGTGCACGGTGAAGCTGTCGGTCGAGTAGCCGATGAACACGAGCCGCCCGCGGCGCCCGAGCGCCGCCGACGCCTGCGCCATCGTCTCGGCCGTGCCCACGCACTCGAACACCACGTCGGCGCCTGCGCCGCCGGTGAGCGCGCGCACGCGCTCCGCGACCCTCTCCTCGGCGGCGTTCACGACGGCCTCGGCGCCGAGCTCCAGGGCGAGCGCGAGCTTCCCGGCGGAGCGGCCGACGGCGATGACGCGCGCGCCCTGCGCGCGGGCGAGCTGCACGAGCCCGAAGCCGACGCCGCCCGCTCCGTAGACGACGCACCACTCGCCGGCGGCGAGCCCGGCGAGCCGCGCGGCGTGTACGGCGGTCGTCACGCCGCAGCCGATCGGCGCGGCGTCGACGTCGGAGACGGCGTCCGGCAGCGAGACCGCGTTGCGGGCGGGGACGGTCACGTATTCCGCGTAGCCGCCGTCGGAGATGAAGCCGTACTCGGCACGCAGGTTGGGGCAGAGCTGCTCGTCGCCCGCGCGGCACTGCCGGCAGGCGCCGCAGCCGACGTAGTAGTAGACGATCACGCGCTCGCCGACGCGGGCCGCCGGCACGCCCGCGCCGACGGCGGCGATGCGGCCGACGACCTCGTGCCCGAGCGTCATTGGGCGCACGCCGAGATCGAGGAGGCCGCTGAGGAAGTGGAGCTCCGTGTGGCACATGCCCGCCGCCGTGACCTGGACGAGCACCTCGCCGGCGCCGGGCTCGCGGCGCGGGACGTCCTCGAGGGCGAGCGGCTGGCGGGGGCCGGTGTAGCGGACGGCGCGCACGTGTGGTGGGCTCGGGAAGCGGGTGTCGGGAGTCGCCCGGCGCCGGGCGGCTGAAGGATAGCGGGCGGCGCGCGGCACGGGGACTGCCGATGCCATGGCCTTGGGACGCGAGTATAGATTACCCGCAGCCCGGGGGCGCGGCGGCCGCGTGAGCGCTCGAGCGGGCGGCACACCACGGAGAGAGCATGGCCACGACTCAGCAGACGGCGCCGACCACGCAGACGGGCGCCCTCGAGGTGAAGGACACCCGCACGGGGAAGACGTACAGCTTCCCCGTCCTGCCCTCGGGGACCGAGGGGGATACGGCCATTCGCGCCCTCGACCTGCGCCAGGTCAAGGAGAAGAGCGACGACTTCGGCCTCATGGCGTACGACCCCGCGTTCATGAACACGGCGTCGTGCAAGAGCGCGATCACCTTCATCGACGGCGACAAGGGGATCCTGCGCTACCGCGGCTACCCCATCGAGCAGCTCGCCGAGAAGTCGACGTTCCTCGAGGTGGCGTGGCTGCTGCGCAACGGCGAGCTGCCCTCGCAGGGCGAGTACGACAAGTGGGTGCACGACATCACGTACCACACCTACGTGCACGAGAACATCCGGAAGTTCCTCGAGGGCTTCCGCTACGACGCGCACCCGATGTCGATGCTGTGCAGCTCCGTCGCGGCGCTGTCGGCGTTCTACCCCTCGGCGAAGAACATCCAGGACCCCGAGGAGCGCTACATCTCGATCATCCGGCTCCTCGCGAAGGTGCCGACGATCGCGGCGTTCTGCTACCGGCACGCGAAGGGCCTCCCCTTCGTGTACCCGGACAACGACCTGCCGTACGTCGAGAACTTCCTCTCGATGGTCGCGCGGATGACGGAGACGCGCTACGAGGCGAGCCCGACGTTCGCGAAGGCGCTCGAGGTGCTCTTCATCCTGCACGCCGACCACGAGCAGAACTGCTCGACGAGCGCCGTGCGCGCGGTGGGCTCCTCGCAGGTGGACCCGTTCAGCGCGGTGGCGGCCGGGATCGCCGCGCTCTTCGGCCCGCTGCACGGCGGCGCGAACGAGGCGGTGCTGCGGATGATCGAGCGCATCGGCCAGCCGAAGAACGTGAAGGGCTTCATCGAGGACGTGAAGAGCGGCAAGGGCGGCGACCGCCTCATGGGCTTCGGGCACCGCGTCTACAAGAGCTACGACCCGCGCGCGCGCATCGTGAAGCACCTCGCCGACGCCGTGTTCAAGGAAGTCGGCATGGACAAGGACCTCGAGATCGCCCTCGAGCTCGAGCGGGTCGCGCTGTCGGACGAGTACTTCGTCCAGCGGAAGCTCTACCCGAACGTGGACTTCTACACGGGGCTGATCTACCGCTCCATGAAGTTCCCGACGGAGTTCTTCACCGTGCTGTTCGCGATCGCCCGCGTGAGCGGCTGGCTCGCGCAGTGGGAGGAGATGCTGCTGGACAAGGAGCAGAAGATCGCCCGGCCGCGGCAGATCTACACGGGCGCCCCGGAGCGCGGGTACGACGGGAAGGCGGACCTGACGAGGCGGCCGTCGAAGAACGAGTCTTCCAAGCGGCTCTGAGCGGTCCGGCGGTCAGCGACCCGCCGGTCGCCAGGTCCGCAGCGTTCGGCGGACGGCCGAGCGGCTAACAGCCTTCTCGTTCGTTCGTCGCACACACCGCCCGCACCGGACACCGCTCGCAGCCGCGCCCGCGCGCCGTGCACACCAGCGCCCCGAGCTCCATCAGCGCCTGGTTGTGCGTCCACGTCGCCGGCCCGGTGCGCGGGAGGATCTCCGCCGCGATGCGCCAGAGCACTCTGGCGCCCGCGCCGGTCTTCGGGTCGGCGTCGGGGGCGAAGACGCGGCGCAGGACGCGCGCGACGTTCGTGTCGACGAGCGGGGCGCGCACGGTGTAGGCGAAGGAGGCGACGGCGCCCGCCGTGTAGGCGCCGATGCCCGGCAGGCGGCGGAGCGCCGCGGGGTCGGCGGGGAGCGGGGCGCACGTCTCGCCGTCGTGCAGCGAGCGCGCGAGGCGGTGCAGGTTGCGCGCGCGGGCGTAGTAGCCGAGCCCCGCCCACGCGCTCAGCACCTGCTGCGGCCGCGCCTCGGCCACGTGGCGCATGGTCGGGAAGCGCGCGAGGAAGCGCGCGTAGTAGTCCACGACGCGCGAGACCTGCGTCTGCTGGAGCATGAGCTCCGAGACCAGGACGTGGTACGGGTCGCGCGTGCGGCGCCAGGGCAGGTCGCGGGCGTTGCGGCGGTACCAGGCGCGGAGTCGGCGGCCGAAGTCGCGGGCGCGCTGCGGCGGCACGAGGGCGGCGCCCGCGGCGGGGGCGGGTGAGCGCGCCGCGCGCCCGGTGACTCGCCGCCGCGCCACCCGCCTAGCGCCCCCCGCCGAGGAACAGCCCCTCGACCACGCCCACCCGGTGCGCCAGGAAGAGCCCGAACCCGATGCTCGCGACCCCCGACGCGACGCGCAGCCACCCGTTCATGCTGCGCACGCGCCGCGCGGCGAGCGCCGCCGGCAGCGCGATGGCGGCCGTGACCAGCGCCATCCCCGCCACCGTGCCGAGTCCGAAGAGCACGAGGTACGCGAGCGCCCACGCCGCGCTCGGGATGATCGGCACGAGCGCCACCGCCACCGCGCCCGTGCCCGCGAGCCCGTGCATGACGCCCACGGCGACCGGCCGCGCGGCGTGGCCCGGCGCGTCGGCGCCCGCGTGCCCGTGGCGCAGGTTGAGCGCGCCCAGCAGCACGAGCATCACCGCGACGCCGAACTCCAGCGCGAGCCCCACGCGCGGCGCGAGGCTCACCCGCAGCAGGACGAGCGCGCCGCCGAAGACGAGGATCGTCACCGAGTGCCCGACGCCCCAGAGCACGCCCACGGCGCTCGCCGCACGCATCGAGCGCTCGCGGCTCACGATCGTCGCCACCGCGACGACGTGGTCCGGATCGGTCGCGTGGCGCAGGCCGAGCAGAAAGCCGAGGAAGATGGTGAGCGTCAGGACGTCCGTCATGGCGGGCGGGCGGAGTGTGGGCAGGGCGCCGGGTCGGGCCGCGCCCGCCCGCAAGCTAAGAGGCGCCCCTCGGGCGCTCAATCGCCCGCGCGCGCATCATCCCCGCGGACCGCGCGTCCGGTGTAGATTCCCGCTCCGAATGTCGGACGCCTCCGCGCGCGCCATCGGCATGGCGCAGATCGGCATGCTCGCCAACGCCGCCCTCGCCGCCATCAAGCTCGCGGCCGGCGTCGCGGGGCACAGCTACGCGCTCGTCGCCGACGCGATCGAGTCTACCTTCGACGTGTTCGGGTCCTTCGTCGTGTGGAGCGGGCTGCGCATCAGCGCGCAGCCGGCGGACGAGAACCACCCGTACGGCCACGGCAA
>JBJMNJ010000329.1:0-3330 GCA_045804325.1 Gemmatimonadaceae bacterium | reverse complement strand
CGATGACCGAGAGGCGGCCGTCGAAGAACCCGAGGTCGGCGCCGACGTCGGACTCGTGCGTCGTCTCCCACTTCAGGTCCGGGTTGCCCAGGGCGTTCGGCGCGAGGCCCGGCTCACCCGAGTAGTTCGCGCGGGCGAACGACGTGAGGAAGCCGAAGTTCGTCGGGATCGCCTGGTTGCCCGTCTCGCCGTAGCTGGCGCGCAGCTTCAGCGACATGATGTTGCGGAGCGCCGTGAGCGAGGGCTCCTCGCTGATCGTCCAGCCGATCGAGGCGGCCGGGAACACGCCGAAGCGCTGCCCCTCGCTGAAGCGCGAGGACCCGTCCGTGCGCAGGCTCGCCGTGAGGAGGTAGCGGTTCAGGAGCGAGTAGTTCGCCCGGCCGAAGAGGGAGACGAGGTTGTTCCCCGCGGCGCGGCCGTCGTAGTCCGTCACCTTGCCGGCGTTGCCCGGGTACTGGAACTGGTCGTTCCCGAAGCCCTCGCCGCGCAGGTACACGAGCTCGTTGCGATTGTACTCGACGCTGCCGCCGGCGGTGAGGCCGAGCGACTGGCGGTCGTCGCGGAACGGGTCGACGTTCGTCCACGCCTCGGCGACGTAGCGCGTGGCGGTGTTGCTGGTCTGCGTGCCGACGCCGATGGCGCCCGAGGCGTAGGTGCCCTCGACGCGCGGCGAGTCCCAGTTGCGCTCGTCGAGGTCGTAGACGTCCGCGCCGAGGCGGCCCGTGAGGCGCACGCGGTCGGTGAAGCTGTACGCGCCCTCGAGCGAGCCGAGGAGGCGGTGCGTCTTGGCCGGGCCCTCGTCGAAGTCGCCGAGCGCGACCGGGTTCGAGTAGATCACGAAGTCGTCGGGGCCGGCGTACGTGCCGTCCGCGCGGCGGATCGGGCCGATGGGCGGGTTCGCCATCGCGTTCGCGCCCGTGCCCTCGATCGTGTTGTCGTTCTCGATGCGGAGGAACTCCTCGCGCGCGACGCCGATCGACGAGCGGAGCTGGAACTTCGGCGTGGCCGTGAAGTCGAGGTTCAGGCGGCTGTTGAGGCGGTTGTAGCCGCTGGCGATCACGATGCCGGGCTGGTCGAAGCGCGAGCCGGAGAGCATGTACTGGAACCGGTCGCCGCCGCCCTGCACCTGCATGGAGACGTCGGAGATGGCCGCGTCGCGGGTGACCGCCTTCTCCCAGTCGGTGTCGTACTGCGCCGCCAGGTCGTTGACCTCGACGCCGAGCTCGTCCATCGAGTTCGTCTCGTCGTTGGCGAACGCGGCGCTGAAGAACGCGGCGTACTCGGCCGAGTTCATGAGGTCGAGCCGGCGCGCCAGGTGCTGCTGGCCGACGTAGGAGTTGAACGTGAAGCGCGTGGTGCCCGGACGGCCGCGCTTCGTCGTGATCATGACGACGCCGTTCGAGGCGCGGGAGCCGTAGATGGCGGCGGCCGCGGCGTCCTTGAGGACGTCGATGGTCTCGATCTCGTCGGGCGAGAGGCCGGTCACGGCGGTGATGTCCTGACCGCCGTAGTCCATCTGCGAGAGGTTCTCGCGGATCATCGGCAGGCCGTCGATCACGTAGAGCGGCTGGTTGCTCGCCGAGATCGACGAGGAGCCACGCACGCGCACCGTGATGCCGTTGCCCGGGTTGCCGGCGTTCTGCACGACCTGCACGCCCGGGGCCTTGCCCTGGAGCGCGGCGTCGAGGCCGGCGACCGCGGCGCCCTGCACCTCCTCGCCGCTCACCTGCGCGATGGCGTTGCTGACCTCCGCGCGGCTGCTCGTGCCGTAGCCGACCGTGACGACCGAGGAGAGCACCGCGGCGGCGGGACGGAGCGTGAAGTCGACGACCGACGTCTGCCCCTCGGCGAGGGTGACGGTGCGCTGGCTGGCGCCGAAGCCGATGCGCTGCACGCGAACCGTCGTGGCGCCCGCGGGGAGCGCGCCGATGGTGTACCGCCCGGCATCGTCGGTGAGGACGCGACGCGCGGTGCCGACCGACACCTGCGCGTTGGGCACTGGCTGGCGGGTGCTGGAGTCGACCACCGTTCCGCGCACGACCGCCGTTCCCGTCTGGGCCTCGGCGCGGCCCGCCAATGCGGACAGCGCGAGGGCGCCGACGAACGCGACTGCCCTGTACACGAAGTTACGTCTCATGAGCTGACCTCCGGGTGTGGAAACGGTCCGGGCCTGGCGGGAGACGCCGTCAGGTCGGACGTCGACTGCGCCACGGGAGACGGCGTGGCAGCCGTGTGTGGGTGGGGTGAGCCTGGGGAGGGGCCCCGTTGCGCCGGGCGAGCGTCCGACCGGCGGTGCAGCGTGGCTCGGTGAGCGGCCGACGCTCCCTGCCGGGAACGCCTCGTGCACCAATCCGACGAACGCCCCGTGCACCCGGGTCGGCAGACAGTCGCCGGTTCGGGGTACACTCGGGGCCCTCAACGATTCACTCCGGACCGTAAGGAATCAAGCGGGTTGGGACGATCTCACGATCGTCGTCCGCACCCGGCGCCCGGCCGGGACCAACGGCTCCGAGCCGCGGAACGCAAGTTTTCGCGGCTCGGAGTAACCGTCGAACCGTGCTATTGGCGGATCACTCGGCCCGGAGCGCCGTCGTCGGGTCCAGCGCCGCCGCGCGGCGGGCCGGCAGCCACGACGCCGCCAGCGCCACCAGCGCCGCCAGCGCCGCCACCGCCGCGTAGACCAGCGGCGACGACGGGCTCACGTCGAACAGCAGGGACCGGATCAGCCGGCTCCCCGCGGCGGCCCCGGCGAGCCCCACGGCGATCCCGAGGAGGGCGACGCGCATCCCCTCGCCCACCACGAGGCGCTGCACGTCCCCCGGCCGCGCCCCGAGCGCGAGCCGCACGCCGATCTCGCGCGTCCGCTGCGTGACGCCGTACGCGATCACCCCGTAGAGCCCGACCGTCGCCAGGAGGAGCGCCGCCGCGGCGAACCCGCCGGCAACCAGCAGCCCGAAGCGCTGCCGCGCCAGGGACGCGCTCGTCACGCTCTCCATCGTCTTGGCGTCGAACAGCGCCAGCGCCGGGTCGAGGGCCGCCAGCTCGCGCCGCATCGCCGGCAGCAGCGCCGCGGGATCGCCCTGCTTCGCCCTGACGACGTAGCTGAGGTAGGGGTAGGGCACCTGCGCGACCGAGTAGTACAGTGCCGGCCGGCTCGGCGCGTCGAGCGCCGTGAGGCGGACGTCCTTCGCCACTCCAATGATCTCCCACTCGCGGGTCTGGAAGATCCCGGTGTCGATGCGCTTGCCGACGGCGCTCTCCCCCGGCCAGTTCTCCTTCGCGAGCGCCTCGCTCACGATGACGGTCCACGGGCCGTCGGTGCCGTCCCGG
>JBJMNJ010000328.1:0-7818 GCA_045804325.1 Gemmatimonadaceae bacterium | reverse complement strand
TTAGGCTCGCCGCGCCGAGTCGGAGTGTGATCGTCGCGCACCGTCGCGGGCTACGTGGCCCGCGCGCGTGGTGGTGCGAAACTCGAACCCGGGAATCTAAGAGCGCGCGTCCGCCGCGTCAACGTCAGAAGTGTCGTCGGGACGCCGAGTTACGGCCATGGTGAGCGCTACGATCCGCTCGACCTGCTCCGCCTGCGTCAGGTAGGTCGTGTCGAGCAGCACGGCGTCCTTCGCCTGCACCGTCTGCGTGGCGTCCTTGGCGTCGCGGTTGACGAGCCGCTCCGTCTCCTCGGCGATCTCCGCCTCGGTGGGCCGGCGCCCCAGCCGCTGCACGAGGCGGCGCGTCGCCCGCTCCCACGGGTCGGCCACGAGAAAGACCTTCAGGTCCGCGTCCGGAAAGACCACCGTGCCGATGTCGCGGCCGTCCACGACGACGTTGCGGCCCTCGGCGGCGCGGCGCACCTGGTCGTTCACCCACGCCCGGACCGCCGGCATCTTGGCGACCAGGGAGACGTTCCTGGTGACGTCCGCGCCGCGCATCTCCGCGTTCGCGTCCTTCCCGTCGACGCGCGCCTCGAACGTCCGCTCGCCCGGCACCAGCGAGATGTTCCGCGACGCGGCGAGCACCGAGTCCTCGGACCACGACTCCGGCGGCGCGCCCGCGCGCAGCGACGCGGCGGTCGCGGCCCGGTACAGCGCGCCGCTGTCCACGTGCAGCCACCCGAGCCGGTCGGCGACCCACTGCGCGGTGGACGACTTGCCGGACGCGGCCGGGCCGTCGATGGCGATGACGAAGCTCTTGGGACGCGGAGGCATGGCGCGAAAGATGGCGGCCCGCCGCCTACGCGACCACCCGGCGGAGGTCGTCCCAGAAGCCGGGATACGACACGTCCACGCACGCAGGGTCGTCCACCTCGATCTCGTTCCCGGGGAGCGCGCCGAGGACGCCGAACGCCATCGCCAGGCGGTGGTCGCCGTGCGTCACCACCCGGCCGCGCAGCCGCGCGCCGCCGCCCGCGACCACCATGCCGTCCGGCAGCTCCTCCGCCGCGGCGCCGAGCCGCCGCAGGTTGTCCACCACGGCGGCGATCCGGTCGCTCTCCTTCACGCGGAGCTCCTTCGCGCCCGTGATCCGCGTCTCGCCTTCCGCGTACACGGCGAGGCACGCGAGCATCGGGAGCTCGTCGATCATCGAGGGGACCTCCTCGGCGCCGACGGTCACGCCGCGCAGCGCGGCGGGCGCGACGACGACGGGCGACACCCACTCGCCGCCCTCGACGTCGCGCTGCCAGAAGTCCACGCGGGCGCCGGCGCGCCGCAGCACGCGCAGGAAGCCGATGCGCGTGTCGTTCACGCAGACGTGCTCGATCGTCAGCTCGCCGCCGCCCGCGAGCGCCGCCAGCGCGGCGAAGAACGCCGCGGACGACGGATCGCCCGGCACGACGGTGTCGAGCGCGCGCGGCGCCCCGCCGGGCACCAGCTCGACGCGCGTCCCCCGCGCGTGGACGCCGACGCCGCGCGCGCCGAGCATCCGCTCGGTGTGGTCGCGCGACTTCTCGGGCTCCTCGACCGCCACGCGCACCCCGGCGACGAGCCCCGCGAGCAGCAGCGCGCTCTTCACCTGCGCGCTGGCGACGTCGCTCTTCCACTCCAGCTCGTGCAGCGGCGCCCCGCGCACCGTCATCGGCAGGCCGCCGTGTGGAGGGAGCTCGACGCGCGCGCCCATCGCCTCGAGCGGCCGCGCCACGCGGCGCATGGGCCGCCGGCTCAGGCTCGCGTCGCCCACGAACGTCGCGTCGAGCCGGGCGCCGGCGACGACGCCGGCCATGAGGCGCGTGGTCGTGCCGCTGTTGCCGCAGTCGAGCTCACGCGCCGGCGCGCGCAGCCCGCGCGGCCCGACGCCCTGCACGACGAAGTCGTCGCCGAGCTCGGGAACTCCCGCGCCGAGCGCGCGCAGCACGCCGGCGGTGGAGCGCACGTCCGCCGAGCGCAGGATCCCGGTGACGCGGGACGGCCCGTCCCCGAGGGCGCCGAGGATCAGCGCGCGGTGGGAGATGGACTTGTCGCCGGGGACGCGGACGGAGCCCGCGACCCTCAGCGGAGCCATCGCTCGAGCGCGGTCGCGGTGTCCGTCTTGTCGTCGCGGTACTTCACGATCACCGGCGTCTGCAGCGCGAGCCCCTGCTCGGCACCCCACCCCGCGTTGATGCGCCGCGCGCCCGGGACCACCACCGCGCCCGCGGGGATCTCCAGCGGCTGCTCGGCAGTGCCACGGTAGACGCGCTCGTGCACGAGGTCGTAGACCGGCGTGCCGCGCGTGAGGACGACGCCGGCGCCGAGCACGGCGCGGGCTCGCACGACGGTGCCCTCGTACACGCCGCAGTTGCCGCCGACCACGACGTCGTCCTCGACCACGACCGGCGAGGCGTTCACCGGCTCGAGCACGCCGCCGAGCTGCGCGGCCGCGCTGACGTGCACGCGCTCGCCGACCTGCGCGCAGGACCCGACGAGCGCGTGGGAGTCGATCATCGTGCCTACGCCGATCCACGCGCCGACGTTCACGTACATGGGCGGCATGCACACGACCCCGGGCGCGACGTAGGCGCCGCGGCGCACGGTGCTGCCGCCGGGGACGACGCGGACGTTCGCCTCGGGGGGGAAGGCGCGCGTGGGATAGGTGTGCTTGTCGGCGAAGCTGAAGGGCGCCGGCCGCGAGCCGTGCGCGTGCGGCGACATGTCCACGAGGCGGCCGGCGCGGAAGCCGAGCAGGATGCCGCGCTTCACCCACGGGACCGCGCGCCACGCGCCGTCCTCGCCGCGCACCGCCGCGCGCACGGCCCCGGATTCGAGCATCGCGAGCAGCTCGGCGACGACGCCCTCGGCGTCCTCCGGGAGCGGCTGTCCCGCGGGCGTGCCGGCGAGCGCCTCGACGCGCGCCTCGAGCGACTGGACCCGCGCCACCGTCAGCGCTTCCCGGCGCCGAGCCCCGCCACCGACGCGCTGTCCTCGAAGTCGAGCGCCTCCGCGACGACGAGCGCCTCGCGCACCGCCGGAACGTGCCGCTGGTCCATCGGCACGAGCGGCAGCCGGAGCACGTTCTGCAGCCGCCCCATCATCGCGAGCGCCGCCTTCGCCGGCATCGGGTTCGACTCGATGAACGCCGCGCTCATCCACGGCGTGAGCTTGAGGTGGAGCCGCCGCGCCTCCTCGAACTCGCCGCGGGCGCAGAGCTCCACGAGCTTCGCCATCAGGCGCGGGGTGACGTTCGACGTCACGGAGATCACGCCATCGCCGCCCGACGCCATGACCGGGAGCGTCAGCGCGTCGTCGCCGGAGAGGACGCTGAAGCGCTCGGGCCGGTCGCGCAGGATCTCCGTGATCTGCGCCAAGCTCCCCGACGCCTCCTTCACCGCGACGAAGCGCGGGTCCCGCGCCAGCTCGAGCGTCGTCTTCGCCTCGATGTTGCTGCCGGTGCGGCCCGGGACGTTGTAGACGATGATCGGCAGTCCAACGCCCTCGGCGATCGCGCGGAAGTGCGCGACGATGCCGCGCTGCGGCGGCTTGTTGTACATCGGCGAGACGTGCAGCAGGTGCGTCGCCCCCGCCGCGGCCATCTCCTTCGACGTGTGCGCGGCGCGGGCGGTGTCGTTCGACCCCGCGCCGGCCACGACCGGCACGCGCCCCGCCGCCTGCTCGACGACGATCTCGACGACGCGCCGGTGCTCGTAGAGCATCATCGTCGCCGCCTCGCCGGTGGAGCCGCAGGGCACGAGGAAGTGCACGCCCTCGTCGATCTGCCAGTCCACGAGCGCGCGCAGCGCACCCTCGTCGATCTCGCCGTCCTGGTTGAAAGGCGTGACGAGCGCGGTGCCGCACCCGAAGAACCGTCCGTTCGCCTGCGCTGCCGTCATGGCGCCTGCCCCTCTCCGGAGAGAACGTCCTGCATGGTGAACACGCCCTGACGCCGCGCGCCGCCCGGCCGCGCCGCGAGCCACTCGGCCGCGCGCAGCGCGCCGTCCGCGAACACGCGCCGGTCGCGGGCGACGTGCGCGAGCGTGATCTGCTCGAAGGGCGCGTCGAAGATCACCTCGTGCGTGCCCGGCACGTGGCCCGTGCGCACGCTGGTGATGGGCACCTCGCGCCCGAGCCCGGCCGCCACCTCGCGCCCTATTGCGAGCGCCGTGCCGGACGGCGCGTCCTTCTTGGCCGAGTGATGCGTCTCGACGAGGTGAACGTCGAACCCGGGTCCCGCGGCGAGCACCGCGCCCGCCTCCCGCGCGAGACGCAGGAACAGGTTGACGCCGATCGAGAAGTTCGCGGCCCACAGCATGGCGCCGCCGGCGCTCGCCGTCTCCCGCTCCAGGGCCGGCAGCTGGTCGAGCCAGCCCGTCGTCCCAACGACGACCGGCAGGCCGACGGACAGGCAGGCGCGGATGTTGGCGGGCGCGCTGCCCGGCTCCGTGAACTCGATCGCGACGTCGGCGGCGCCGAGCCCCCCCCTCTCGATCGCCGAACCGCGCTCGTTCTCGGCGGCGCCGAGCATCGCGGCGACCTCGATGCCGCGCTCGGCCGCGAGCTGCGCGATGGCGCGCGCCATCTTCCCGTCGCCGACCAGCCCGATGCGAAGCGGCGCGCTCATCACGGGCCTCCCTTCGGGAAGAACTCCCGGTGCAGGCGGCGCATCGCCTCCTGCACCTGCTCCCCGTCGACGATGGCGGTCAGGTTGATGCCGGTGGCGCTGAGCGAGAGCATGTGCAGCTTGAGCCCGCCGAGCGCGCCGATGGCGCGGGACATCGCGACGCTGTCGTCGCCGAGCCCGGCGCCGACGACGGCGACGATCCCGCGGTTGCGCTCCACCGCGACGTCCCCGAGCTGCCGGAGGTCCACGACCACCTCGTCGAGGTGCGCGGTCTCGTCCACGGTCACGGAGACCGACACCTCGGAGGTCGCGACGACGTCGATCGACGTGTCGTGTCGGGTGAACACGTCGAAGATGCTGCGGAGGAAGCCGCGCGCCTCGAGCATGCGCGGGGCGCCGACGCGCACGACGGTGATGCCGGTCTTGCCGGCGATCGCGCTCACCGAGCGCTTCGGCGCGTCGAAGGCGATCAGCGTCCCGCTCTGCGCCGGGCGGAAGGTGTTGTAGATCCACACCGGGATCCCCTTCCGCACCGCCGGCGCGATGGTCATGGGGTGGAGCACCTTCGCGCCGAAGCTCGCGAGCTCGGACGCCTCGTCGAAGCGGATGCGCTCGATGAGGCGCGACCCCTCGACCACGCGCGGGTCGGCCGTGAGCATCCCGTCCACGTCGGTCCAGATCTCGATCGACTCCGCCCCGAGCGCCGCGCCGACGAGCGCGGCGCTGTAGTCCGAGCCGCCGCGCCCGAGCGTCGTCGTCACGCCGTTGCACGAGCCGATGAACCCGCCCAGGACGGGCACCCGCCCGTCCCGAACGAGCGGCAGCACGACGGCGTTGGAGCGCTCGGCGATGGCGTCCATCTGCGGCACCGCCGAGGTGAACGCGTCGTCCGTGATCATGACCTGGCGGGCGTCCACGTGCGCCGCGTCGATGCCCTTCTTGCGCATGCCCGCGACGATCATCATCGACGAGAGCTGCTCGCCCATGGCGGCGATGGCGTCGAGCGAGCGCGGCGTGACGTGGGCCAGCGTGTTGAGCGCCACCACGAGGTTCGCGAGCTCGTCGAAGCTCGCGCTGATCTCGCCGCACACCTCGTCGCACTCCTCGCCCGGGCCGATGAGCGCCTCGGCCTCCGTCAGGTGCCGGTTGCGCAGCGACTCCACGGCGCTCATCGCGCCGATGAGCTGGCCGCGCGCCGCCTGCTCCGCCATGCCGAGCAGCGCGTTCGTCGCGCCGCCCAGCGCGGACACGACGACCACGGGACGCCGCTCGAGCTTGGAGCGGACGATCTCCATCACGAGCGCCATGGCCTTGGCGCTCCCGACGGAGGTGCCGCCGAACTTCTGGACGATCACGGCGCCCTACGCGCGCGCGACCGCGCCGCTGGCCACGAGCAGCTCCGCGTTGAGCACGGACCCGCCCGCCGCGCCGCGCACGGTGTTGTGGCCGAGCGCCACCATCCGCAGGTCGAGGAGGGGATCGGGGCGCACGCGTCCCACGACCACCGACATGCCCCCGCCGGCGTTCACGTCGCGCCGCGCCTGCGGCCGCGCGGGGTCGTCACTCACCACGATCGGCGGGTTCGGCGCGCTCGGCAGCCCCGCCACGCCCGGCGCGCCGCGCCACTCGCGCAGCGCGGCCATGGCCTCGTCGGGCGTCGCCGGGCGCTCGAGCGACATGGCGAGGCACGCGGTGTGGCCGTGCTCCACGGGTACGCGGTTGGCCTGGGCGCTCACCCGGAGCCCCGCGGGGACGATCTGGTTCTCGTGGAGACGCCCGAGGAGCTTCGGGAGCTCGCGCTCGATCTTGTCCTCCTCGTCGCTGATGTACGGGATGACGTTCCCGAGGATGTCGAGCGAGGGGACGCCGGGATAGCCGGCGCCGGACACCGCCTGCATCGTCGTGATGAAGAGCTGGCGGATGCCGAACGCTTCCTGGATCGGCGCGGTGGCCATCGCGACGACCGTCGCGGCGCAGTTGGCGTTGGTGATGATCGCGCCGTTCCACCCGCGCCGGCGGCGCTGCTCGGGGAGCAGCTCGAGGTGCCGCCCGTTCACCTCGGGGATGACGAGGGGGACGTCCGGCTCCATCCGGAAGTTCTTCGCGTTGCTGAGCACGTAGCGGCCGGCGCGCGCGAACGCGGCCTCCACCTCGCCGGCCACCGAGGCGTCGAGCGCCGAGAACACGATGGGGGCGCGGACGTGCGCCGGGTCGCACGGCAGGACGTTCTTCGTCGCCACGTTCGCCGGCATGGCACCCTCGAGCCACCGCGCCGCCTCGGCGTACGGGCGGCCGGCGCTCCGCTCCGAGGCGGCGACCTCCTGGAGGTCGAACCACGGGTGCGCCGCGAGGAGTCGGATGAAGGTCTGCCCCACGGCGCCGGTCGCGCCGAGGACGGCGACCGGCCAGCGGATCGAAGGGGTGCGGCCGGTAGGTGCGCTCATGAAGTGAGTAGGGTGCGGACGATCCGCTCGTACGCGTCGACGCTCGCCCGCAGCTCACTGACGTCGATGTACTCGTCGGGCGTGTGGGCGACGTGGATGGACCCCGGCCCGAAGAGCAGTGGCGTCCCCCAGCGTCCGAGCAGCGGGATGTCCGAGGTGTACGCCACCGGCGCGACCTCGAACCCCGGGATGGTATGGAAGTGCTGTGCCGGAATGAACGACCCCCACTCCACCTCCGCCCCGCCCGCCGCCGCCCAGCGCTCCACCGCCGCGCGCACCGGCGCCACGTCGCTCACGAGGCGGAACATGAGCTCCGCCTCCGCGAGGGCCGGGACGATGTTGGCCTCGGTGCCGGCCCTGAGCGTCCCGATGTTCACCGTCGTCTCGCCGAGCACCGGGTCCGTCGGCAGCGGGAGGTCGGCCAGCGTCGGCAGCAGCCGGAGCATCGGCTCGATGGCCGACTTCCCGAGGTGCGCGTACGCCGAGTGCGCCTCGCGGCCGCGCGTGCGGACCGTGACGCGCTGCGAGCCCTTGCACCCGCTGGCCAGGCGGCTCTCCGTCGGCTCGCCATTGACGAGGAACCGGCTCGTCGCGGCGAGCTGGTTGGCCGCGCGGGCGCCGTCGGACCCCTTCTCCTCGCCGACGACCAGCAGGATGTCGACCCGCTTCTCCCCGGCGGTGACGAGCCGGTCCGCCGCGGCGAGCATCGCGGCCACGATGCCCTTCGCATCGCAG
>JBJMNJ010000327.1:0-3374 GCA_045804325.1 Gemmatimonadaceae bacterium | reverse complement strand
AGGAGCCGGAGCAGGGCTACGACCGCTCGCAGCTCGTGCCGGTGCGCACGCTCGAGGGACGCGTGACCTTCCGCGGCCTCACCTTCCGCTACGGCGGCCCCGAGAGCCCCGCGATCCTCGACAACGTCAGCTTCGACGTCGCGCCCAACCAGAAGGTCGCGATCGTGGGTCGGAGCGGGTCGGGGAAGACGACGCTCATCAAGTGCCTCGCCGGCCTGCTCGAGCCCTCGGACGGCGGCATCCACTACGACGGCGTCGAGCTGCGCACGCTCAACTACCGCGACCTGCGCCGTAACATCGGCTTCGTGCTGCAGGAGAATCACATCTTCAACGACACGATCGCCCGCAACATCGGGTTCGGCGAGCAGGAGCCGGACATGGACGCGGTGCTGTGGGCGGCGCGCGCCGCCAACGCCCACGAGTTCATCGAGCGCCTCCCGCTCGGCTACGACACGAAGATCGGCGAGTCCGGGCTCGCGCTCTCCGGCGGACAGCGGCAGCGCGTCGCGATCGCGCGCGCACTCTACCACCGCCCGCCGATCCTCGTGTTCGACGAGGCGACGAGCGCGCTGGACTCGGAGAGCGAGCGCGCCGTGCAGGACAACCTCGACCGGCTCCTCGAGAACCGCACCGCGTTCATCATCGCGCACCGCCTGAGCACCGTGCGCAACGCGGACACGATCGTCGTGCTCGAGCAGGGCCGCGTCGTGGAGCAGGGGTCGCACGACGAGCTGCTTCGCCGGCAGGGACTGTACAACTATCTGTGCAGCCAGCAGCTCGGGCTGTGAGCGAGGAGATCCGATGAGCACCCCGAACGGTTCGCACGGCGGCAACGGCGCCTTCGCGAAGTCGCGCCCGCCCGCGCTGCCCGATCTGGACCCACCCTTCCTCGACCCCGAGCCGCCCCCCTGGGCGGCGCGCGGGCTCGCCACCCTGCTCATCTCGCTCTTCGCCATCGCGTTGCTCGGCGCGGTGATCGTGCGCGTGCCGGAGACGGTGGCCGCCCGCTTCGTCCTCGTTCCGGTGCAGGGCGCCGATCCGGTGCGCGCACTCCGGCCCGGCCAGGTGAGCGAGGTGCGTGCGACGGAGGGCGCCGCCGTCGCCGACGGCGCGACGTTGTTCGTGCTGCGCTCGGCCACCTTCGGCGACCGCGCGGTGGAGCTGGACGCGCTGCGCGCACAGATCGCCGGCGCCGCGCAGGCGGAGCGCAACGCGCGCACGGAGCACGAGGCGCGGCTGGCCGCCGACGCGCAGACCGCGGCCGAGCTGCGCAGTCGCCTGGCGTCGCTCGGCCGCGCGCTCGAGATCCGCAAGGAGCAGCAGCGCCTCGCCGCCGACGCGGTCGCGCGCTACCGCGCGGGCATCGAGCGCGGCTCGGTGAGCGCCGACGAGCTCACCACGCGCCAGCTCGAGGCGGGACGCCTCGCCCAGGAGCTGGAGGCCGCGAGCAACGAGCGCGAGACGACCGTCGCGTCGATCGCGCGGCTGCGCCACGAGGCCGACGCGCGCGAGGCGGCGTGGCGCGAGCAGGAGCGGGCGCTCGCGCAGACGCTCGCCCAGGCGCGCATGCGCGCCGCCGCGCTCGAGCGCGAGATCGGCACGACCAACGGCGGTGTGGCGAGCGACCTCGCCGTCACCGCGCCCTGCGCCGGCACGGTGCTCCGCCTCGCCGTGCGCAGCGCGGGCGCGGTCGTGCGCGAGGGAGAAACGCTCGCCGAAGTCGCCTGCTCGCGGCGTCAGCTCCTCGCCGAGCTCACGGTGCCGCCCGCCGGCGTCGCGCGGATGCGCGAGGGGCAGCGGGTCAAGCTCCTCTACGACGCGTTCCCCTTCCAGCGCTACGGCGTGCGCGCCGGCACGGTGCGCTGGGTGAGCCCCGCGGTCGTCGGGAGCGCCGAGTCGTCGTCGACACCCTCCGACTTCCGCGCGCTCGTCGAGGTGCGCGACACGTCGGTGCGCGTGGACGGCGCGCCGCGCGCGCTGCTCGCCGGGATGGGCGGGCAGGCGCGCGTCGTCGTCGGGCGCCGCACGCTGGTGAGCTACGCCTTCGATCCGATCCGCCAGCTCCGCGAGAGCCTCGCCGACGCGGAGGACCAGCGATGATGGCCGAGCATCCACGCGGGCCCACGCTCGCGGACTACGTCACGATGGACGAGGCGATGCGCGAGTGCCTCGATCTCGCGCGCGCCGCCGCCCGCACCGACCTCCCCGTCCTCGTGCTCGGCGAGTCGGGCACCGGCAAGACGCTGCTCGCGCACGCGATCCACCGCTCGTCCGGCCGCGCGGTGCACTCGTTCGTCGCGTTCAACGCCGCCGCCCTCAGCGACACGCTGCTCGACAGCCAGCTCTTTGGTCACGAGCGCGGCGCCTTCACCGGCGCCGCGCAACGCGTCAAGGGGAAGTTCGAGCTCGCGCACCGCGGCACGCTGTTCATCGACGAGATCGCGGACATGAGCCTCGCCGCACAGGCCAAGATCCTGCGCGCCGTGGAGTATGGCGAGTTCGAGCGGCTGGGCTCCGAGGCGCTGCAGACCGCCGACGTGCGCCTCGTCTCGGCGACGCACCTGCCGCTGCACGAGGTGGTACGCTCGTCGCGCTTCCGCCACGACCTCTTCTATCGCATCAGCGGCATCACCATCCGCATTCCGGCGTTGCGCGACCGTCCCAACGACCTGCGCGACCTGGTCGGCACCGAGATCACGGCGGCGGCTCGCGCGCAGGGGCGCACCGTGCGTGGGCTCAGCCGCGCGGCGGCGGAGCGGCTGTACGCGTATCCGTGGCCCGGGAACCTGCGCGAGCTGCAGCGCGTCGTGCAGACCGCGGTGGCGCTCACCGACGGGGAGATCGTGCCGCCGGAGGCGGTGATCCTCGCGCCCGCGGTCGACGCGCTGCCGCAGGCGCCGCTCGGTGCGCACGGTATGGCCACGCCGGCCGCGTCGCACACCGCCGTCGCGCGCGGCGAGGACCTTCGTCTCCATGCCGTCGAGCTCCGCCACATCCACCGCGTGCTCGCGATGGTGCACGGCAACAAGCGGCAGGCCGCGCGGATCCTCGGCCTCTCGCGGTCGACGCTCGACCGCAAGCTCGCGGGCGAGTCGCACGACGAGCACGACGCCGCCCTCGCCGATGGCGTCGCCGACGGCGTCGCGGGGCCGCCGCCCGATGTCTCGCTTCCGGGCAGGGGTATCGAAACGCCACCCCTGGTTCGAGAGTAGTCCCACACGGGTGCGTTTCGAGACCAGCGGCGCGGATCGGCCAGTGGCCGCCGCGCCGCAAGTCGTTGTGCCCTGGCATGTTGCGAAAGTCGAGCGCGGTGGCTCACCGGTTGCCTTGGAGGGCCTGCGCACAGCGGTCGTCGAAGCACGGCGCCGCACCCT
>JBJMNJ010000326.1:0-5346 GCA_045804325.1 Gemmatimonadaceae bacterium | reverse complement strand
GTGCTGGCGAGGGCCGCGAGCAGCAGGGTCGCGGCGGTGAACGACGGGAAGAGGCGCATGGCAGTCTCGGTAGGGACCCGAAGACACTGTGCGCCGCGAGTGGGTCAGGCTAGGGGCGGTGCGTAAGGACTTCGTCGGCTCAGGCCAGCCCGATCTTGCCGAGGATCGCGGTGACGAGCTTCACGACGTGCTCGCTGCCCTGAAACTCGACGGACTCGGAGCCTCCATCCGCGTCCTTCCGCTCCCACCTGAACGTGCCCATGAGCGCCATCGCCAGTGCGGCCAGTGCGTAGCCGCCGAGGGTCACGCCGAAGTCCAGCTTCTCGGAGTCCGCGGGCGCTGCGAGCACCTCCGAGATCTGCGCGTCGACGCGGGGAAGGAGCTCCGGCGACTCCTGGAGCGACGCCAGCGTGGCCCGGGCGACGGCGGGCGCGTTGATCTCCTCGGCGAGCCGCGCGACGATGGCGTCCGCCTGCTCGCGTCCCATGACGAGTGCGAGCGCCTCGCCGACGACCTTGCTGGCGTCGTCGCGGCTGGCGAGCCGCAAGCTGCCGCGGTGCTGCCTGGCCACTTCGTAGAGCGAGTAGACGGCCTGTGCGTCGCTGAGCGCCTCGATGGACGGCATGGGTCCCTCCGGGTGGCTCACCACCAGTCGCCGACGAGGACGAACGGCGCCCAGTGATACGGGTGGCGGTAGTGCTCGCGCGTGGCGTGCGCGCGCAACGCCTGCTGGGCGCGGCGCAGCGCGACCGCCTTCGGCACGCGATCGCGAATCCACGATGCGTACATCTCGCGAAGGATCTCGCGGCTCGAGCGCAGGTCCACTTTCCAGCGACTGGCGACGAGGCTGCTGACGCCGGCGTGCACCAGCGCGCGCAGGAGCCCCTCCTGCTCGTCCCCCTCGCGCACGTTCGTGACCCCGCTGGAGCAGGCGCGCAGCACCACCGTGTCGGCGCCCAGCCGCAGCGCGAAGAGCTGGCGCGCGGACAGGCGCACCGTGCTGTCCGCGCGCAGCGCGTCGTCCGGCGTGGCCCACCGCTCGCCGCCGCTCAGCACCAGCGCCGAGTCCAGCGGGTCGGTGGCGGAGAAGAGGCCGTGGCACGTGAGGTGGACGAGGTCGGCGGCCGCCATGGCCTCGGCCACGCGCGGGACGGTCGCCTCCTGCGGCGTCTCGAGCGACGTGACGTCGAGCCCGAGGCCGCGGAGGAAGTCCCCCTCGCCGCGGAAGAGGTCGGGGCGCCAGTCCGTGCTCACGGGCGCGGCGACGGTGAGCGCACTGCGCGGGATGCGCGGCTCGCCCGGCCGCGCGCCGTTCGCGGCGCGGGCCACGGCGAGCAGGCGGCGGCTGAAGCCGTACGCGACGGAGACGCGGTCGATCAACGGCCGCCCGTTCCGGTCCTCCACCGCGTGGAAAGGGAAGTTGTGCAGCGCGCCGTGCGGGAAGAGGCAGAGCAGCTCGTCCTCGTCGAGGTCGTCGAGGAACGGCATGAGGCGCCGCCCGACGTCGCTCACGAAGTCGATGGAGACGGACCACGGCCGCTCCGGGAAGATGCCGGGCTCGACGTCCGTCCCGTCGAACAGCCGCCTCAGCTCCGCGACCGCGTGCCCGACGTCGGCGGGGGAGACGTCGAGGCGCGAGCACTCCACCGGACGCCCCGGCCGCTCGACGAAGAGCAGCAGCTCGCCGGCCCGCGCGTAGTAGTCGACGAACACCTCGCGCAGCGCCGGCGTCTCCATGGGCCGCACCGGTATCGCGGTGCTCTCGCCATCGAGCGCGAGCGCCTGGAGGATCGCGCGGTCGCCGTCCGCGTCGTGGTGGCGCTGCATGAGGCGCAGCAGGTCGGCGGACTTCCGGCGCTCGGCCTCGACGAGCGCGCGCTCGCCGTTCACGCGCGACCAGACGTTGGGGAGCAGGTCTTCGGGCTCCTCGAGGGCGGGTGGCGGCTCGAGGTCCTCGGAGCCCGGCACCTCGGGCGAGGCCGTGATGGTGATGCTGGCGTGGCCGGCACGAATCCCGGCGAGGATCTCGGGCGGGAGCACGCCGAGGAGGCCGCCGTCGCCGGCCTCGTCGTCGCGCCGCGTCTGGAGCTGGTGGCGCAGCCCGTCGAGGCGTGCCTGGATCTGCCGGCGGTCGGGCGCGTCCAGGTGGATGGCGGGGATGCGCGCGGCGGCTCTGCGGAGGAGGTGCGCCGCCTCGTCCGCGTCGCCGGACTCGATCTCGAAGGCCGCGAGCTCCAGGCGCGCGGCGAGCGCGCGCGCCGGCATCCCCGAGCGCTCCGCGAGCACGCGCGCGCGCTCGAGCTCGTGCCGCACGCGCCGGAGCGTGGCGGCTTCGCGGCGCGTCGGGGGCGCGTCGCCCGCCGCGTCGCCCGCCGCGTCGCCCGCCGCGTCCCCGCCGCCGCGCTTCTCGCGCTCCGCTCGCACCTTCCCCGCGAAGTACGCGAAGTTGGCGAGCGTGGTCTCGTCGTGGACCTCGGGGAGGTAGGGCTCCGCGCTCCGGAGGGCACGCTCCGCGTCGTCCAGCCGGCCGAGGCGCAGCAGGTCCTGCGCGAGGTTCGCGTACTCCTGCACGACGTGCGACCGCGCCGCGGTCTCCACCATGATCGGGATGACCTGCTCGCGCAGCCGGACCGTCTCCTCGAGGTTCTCCAGCCCGCCCGACATCGCGCGGGCGTTGGCCTCGTTCGCGAGCAGGAAGGCGCGGAGGGACCGGAGGACGGGCGTGGCCGACGCGTCGCCGAGCGCCTCGCGCTCGCGGACGTCCACGTCGATGGCGCCGGCGTAGTCGCCGCGCGCGTGCAGCACCTGCCCGAGCTCGAGCGCGGCGGTCGCGCGGAAGTGCGGGTCCGGGCTCCGCTCGAAGTAGTCGATCGCGGCGCGCGCCTCCCGTTCGGAGCGGTCGGCGTCGCCGCAGAACCGGAAGACGATCGCTCCCTTCGCGCGCGCCCGCGCCTCGCCGTGCCGGTCGCCGGCGGCCGCGAACGCGTCGATCGCCTCGGCGGCGCGCCGGATGGCGGCCGCGCGGTGGCCGCGTCGGGCGAGGATCATCGCCTCCTCGACGAGCGCGTACCGGCCGTCGGAGTCGGGCTCGCGGGGGTCGTACTCGGAGAGGTCGAGCGGGGTGCTCATGCGTCGCCCTCCGGCGGGAGGGGGTAGCCCGGGAGTCGTCGGGCGACGACGGTGCGCGCCTCGGCGCCCGGGTGCGCGGCGAGGTAGCGGGCGATCACCGGACCGACGATCTGGTCGAAGACCTGTGCGTCGTCGGGGGTCATCCCGCGCCGCCAGCGCTTGCCGGTGCTCGCCGCGAGATCGAAGACGCGGTCGGGGTCCTCCCCGAGGTGCGCGAGGACCTGGATGAGACCGAGGCGCGTCTTGACCTCGGTGTCGGGGAACGGCTCCCGGCGCACGTACTCGAGGCTGCGCTCGAGGAGCTCGCGCGCCTCGGAGAGCCGGCCGGCGTTCGCCAGCGCGATGGCGCGGTTGGTGGAGGCGGAGGCGGCGTCGGCGAAGCGTCCGCACGCGACGAACAGGTCGAGCGCCTGCCGGTAGATCTCGCCGGCGTCGACCTCGCGGCGGACGCCGCTCAGCGCGTTGCCGTAGTCGAGGAGCGCGTTGGCGAAGGACGCGGGGTCCTCGGTGCGGAAGGCCACGGCGACGGCGGCGCGGCAGGCGTCCACGGCGAGGGGCCCGAGCCGCGCACGGTAGAGGAGGAAGCCGAGCTCCCGGTACAGGTCGCGGCGCTCGTCGGGCGAGCCGACCTCCTCGACCCACGACAGCGCGCGGGCGAACGCGTACTCAGCGTGCGCGCGGTCCCCGGCGCCCAGCGCGTGCAGCCCCACATTGGCCAGCGACCTCGCCCTCGCCGCGAACTGGTCCGGCATGCGGCCCTCGCCCGGAAAGCGGGGCAGCACGATAGATGCGCCGGGGGCGGCGCGCCATAGGCCGCGGAGTGTTACGCGTGTGGGAAGGCGTCGCTAACCGCGCGAGTACCAGTAGACTCGCTTCCGCTCCCTCCTCCCGTCCCACTCCGTCCGCGTGAGCCGGAGCCTGCCGCCCGCGAGCAGCTCCATGCGCTCGACGAGCTGCACCTGGCGCACGCGCGTCGCGTCGCGCGACACGCGGCGGGTCGTGTAGAGCACGACGGCGGCGGAGTCGGGGATGCGCCGGAGTCGGACGGTCGCGCTGGCCGGGTCGCCGGAGGGGGCGGTCCACGGGACGGTGCGCTCGGCGCCGTCGACGCGGAAGCTCAGGCGCTCGGCGGGGGCGAGGGCGCGGCGCGTGGCGCGGTCCTCGAGGCGGCGCTCGACGACCATCACGGTGTCGAGGTTGACGATGGTGAGGAAGCTGCGGGCGCCCTGGGCGGTGCCGGACGCCGAGGCGGTGGCGGTCGCGGTGGCGGTGGTGGCGGTGCCTGGGGCGGACGTGTCGCGGCGGCGGGCGGTGGCGTTCTCGGCGCCGGTGGTGGCGGAGTCGAGGATCCAGCGGCCGGCGAAGGCCGGGGGCTGGAGGCGGGGCGCGTGGGCAGCGGCGGCAGCGGTGGCGGCGATCAGCGAGGCGATGGCGGCGAAGCTGGCGAGCGGAACGGACGAGCGACTGCGCATCTATCTTCCTCCCGGAAGTCTCTTCGGAGTCGAAGACAAAGGGGCAAGAGGAATACCGGATGAAGCAGCTGCTGCTACTCAGCAATTCGCGGGACGCGGAGGGGCGCTTCCTCGTGCACCCGCGGGAGGAGATCCGTGAGCTGTTCGGCGACCGCGTGCGGACGGTGGCGTTCGTGCCGTACGCGGGGGTGACGACGCCGTGGGACGGCTACGAGGAGCTATTCGCGTCTGCCATGCGCGAGATGGGGTACCGGGTGGAGTCGGTGCACCGGGCTGCCGATCCGGTCGCTCTGGTGCGGTCGGCGGAGGCGATTGCCGTGGGCGGGGGGAACACGTTTCACCTGCTCCGCGAGATGTATCGGGTCGGGGTGCTCGACGCGATTCGAGAGAGGGCGTTGGCGGGGGTGCCGTATCTCGGGTGGTCTGCGGGGGCTCTCGTGGCGTGTCCGACGATTCGGACGACGAATGACATGCCGATTGTGGAGCCGCCGTCGTTGAACGCGTTAGGGTTGGTGGCGTTTCAGATCAATGCGCATTACAGGCGAGTGGCATCAGGTGGGATTTCAGGGGGAGACGCGGATGCAGCGGTTGGCGGAGTTCGTGGTGGCCAATCCTGGCGTGTACGTGGTCGGGTTGCCGGAGGGGGGAATGTTGCGGGTGACCGGCGAGCGGGTGGAGGTGCGAGGCGGGGTGGGGGCGAAGGTGTTCGTGCAAGGGAGGGAAGCGTGGTGGGTGACGGCAGCGG
>JBJMNJ010000325.1:0-2873 GCA_045804325.1 Gemmatimonadaceae bacterium | reverse complement strand
AGCGCAGGTGCCCGTGGTAGGCGTGGTCGAGCACGATCACGTCCTCGCGGCCGGTGTGCGCGGTGGCGAGGCGCAGCGCGAGGTCGTTGGCCTCCGAGCCCGAGTTCACGAAGAAGCACACGTGCAGCGGGTCGGGGAAGGTGGCGGCGAGGCGCCGCGCGTACTCCACCACCGAGTCGTGGAGGTAGCGCGTGTTGGTGTTGAGCACCGCCATCTGCGCCTGCCCGGCGGCGACCACGCGCGGGTGGCAGTGGCCGACGTGGGCGACGTTGTTGACGAGGTCGAGGTACGCGCGGCCGCCGGCGTCGTACAGGTGCGCGCCCTCGCCGCGGACGATGTGCAGCGGCTCCTCGTACGCGAGGCTGAGCGCGCGGCTCAGCACGGTCGCGCGGCGCTCGCGCAGGTCGGCGCGCGGGGTGCGGGCCGCGTCCCCGCCCGGCCGGGCGAGCAGCAGGTTGGGGTCGGGGCAGACGCTCTGCCACACGTCGGGCTCGCCGGTCTCCTCGGGCGCGCCGAGGCCGAACGGGTGCGCGAGCAGCTGGAGGTGCACGGGGCCGGCGCCGAGCACGTCGCCCGCGCGCACGACGTCGCTCGCGGCCGGCCGGAGGCCCCGGTAGACCGTCCAGAACTCGTCGTGGCGCACGAGCAGCGCGTCGCCGGCGCGGGCCTCGACGACGCCGTCGAGCGGCGCCCGGATCGTTTCGGCATCCAGGTCGACGCCGAGGTGCCCATCGCCATAGCGCCGGACCACATCGCCCTCCTGGCGGTGCGCATCCGCGAGCGCGAGCCGCTGCCGCACCGCGCGCGCCGCCGGGCAGGCCTCGTAGCCGCACGCGTCCCGGTAGCGGAAGTGGGCGAGGTCCGGGCTCTCGTTGCGCAGGCGCTCGAGCACCGCGAGCACGCCCGCCTGGCTGACGAGCAGGTACTCGTTGCCCGGCGCGTCGGCGGACTGGCGCGCCGCCATGCACACGCTCATCGCCAGGCGCGTGCGCGCAACGTCGTAGAGCACGGCGAGCTCGTCCGGACGCAGCGGTGCCACCTCGTGGTAGCCGCGCACGACTCCGGTCACGGCGCGGACCGGGTCGGCGTGCCCCTGCATCGCGTAGGCGAGCGCCACCGCGAGCCCGGCCACGCGCGGCGCCCACACGACGTCGCCGAAGTCGATGAGGCCGGTGACGGCGCCGTCCTCGCCGACCAGCACGTTGTGCTCGTTGGCGTCGTTGTGGATCACCTGGTGGGGGAGGCCCGCGAGCCGCGGCGCGACGTGCGCGCCGAAGCGCGCGAACACCTCGTCGACCAGTTCCCGGCGCGCCGGCTCGAGCAGCTCTGCGAAGCGCGCCACGGCCGGCGCCTCCAGCACGTTCCAGAGCAGCCGCCGGCGCATCGCGGGGTGCTCCAGGCCGGCGAGCGCGCGGTCTGTGCGCGCCACCAGGCGGCCGAGCCCCGCGAGGTCGCCCGGCGCCTCCGCCCACGGCCGCCCGTCGACCCACGACAGCAGCCGCTGCCCGTTCGCGCTCGCCACGAGCCGCGGCGCGCCCTGCCCGCCGACGGCCCGCAGCGCCGCGTCCTGGAGGTCGAGCACCGCCGGGTCCGCCCCCGGCGCGTGGACCTTGAGCACGCACCGGGTCCCGTTCTCGAAGTCCCCCCGGTAGTTGTGGTCGTGCTCGCCGGGCAGCGGCGTCGCCGTCCCGGCGAGCCCCGTCAGCTCGCGCGCGATCCGCTCGGGGTCCGTCACGCCTCTTCGATGGAGAGCTCCGGCCGGCGTCCGCGCAGGTAGAACGAGAGCAGCACCACCAGGCCCACACCGAGCCAGATGAGTCCGACGGTCTTGGCCGCCACGTCCGCCTTGATCATCACGTAGATGATGATCCCCGCGCCGATGAGCGGCGCGACCACGTGCCGCCACAGGTTCCGCTCGCCGGCGCGCCCCATGCCGTAATGGCGGATGACCGACGCGTGCAGGAACACGAACGCGCTCAGCGCGCCGAAGTTCACGAGCGTCGAGAGCGTCGTGATGCCGTCGTCGCGCTCGGACATCCAGATCCCGAGCGTCAGCGACACGATCGCGACCAGGAACGTGGCGTAGACCGGCACGCGGCGCGTGTCGCTCACGTGCGCGAGGAAGCGCGGCAGCTGGCGGTCGCGCGCCATCGCGTAGAGCAGGCGCGAGGTCGCCGCCTGCGCGACGAGGGCATTGGCGATGCCCCACGCGATGCCGGTGGCCACCGCGGTCAGCACGTTGAGCCAATGGCCGCCGGCCACCTCGGCGGCGTCGTAGAACGCCGTGCCCTCCGGGTCGCCGTTCTGCAGCAGCCCGGCCGGGTCCGGCACCAGCAGAGCCGCGATCCACGTCTGCGCGATGAACAGCACGCCGGCCACGCAGAGGCCGACGATCATCGCCCGCCCGATGCGCCGCGAGCTCTCTCGGTTCTCTTCGGCGAGCGTCGAGATGCCGTCGAAGCCGAGGAACGACAGCACGGCGATCGACACCGCGCTGAACACCACGCCCACCGAGAACGTGTCCGGGTTGTAGAGCGGGTCGAAGAAGCTGCTGCCGTTGCCGTCGCCCGCGATCAGCGCCTCGATGCCGATCACGATGAACAGCGCGAGGACGATCAGCTCGGCGATCAGCATCCCGAGGTTGAAGCGCGCGGTGAAGCGGATGCCGAGCGCGTTCACCGCGGTGTTGACCACGACGAAGATCGCGACCCAGCCCCACACGGGGACCTCGCTGACCAGCGAGTGCAGCGCGGCCGCGGCCACGACGTAGAGCAACGCGGGGACGAGCACGTAGTCCAGCAGGATCTGCCAGCCGGCGACGAAGCCCACCGCGGGGTGGATGCCGCGGCCGGCGTACGTGTAGACCGAGCCCG
>JBJMNJ010000324.1:0-5407 GCA_045804325.1 Gemmatimonadaceae bacterium | reverse complement strand
ACAAGACTCGCGTCGGCCGCGGCGGCCTCCCGGCCGCCACCACCGCCGCAGGCGTGGGCGCCCCCGAGGACGGCCCGTGCATGGCGAACGGCAAGCTGGCGGCGACCGGCGGCGCCTGCACGATCTGGTCGATGCTCCTCTACGAGAAGGAGGTGGAGCTCATCGGCCTCGGCCCCGCGCCGTACTGGGAGCAGCGGCGCCTCGCGGTCCTCGTCGGCGGCGGCTTCGCCGGCGACAACAGCCCGCGCCGCGTGATTCAGGGCCTCCTCCCGGGCACGCCGCACGAGATGCCGGTGCCCTACAAGGAGCTCGGCGTGAAGGGCGAGCCGCTCTACACGTGGGGCGGCGCGACGCCGAACTCGACGCCTCCGTGATCGAGTAGCCAGAACGCACGAACGACGCGGGCCGGGGATCGCTCCCCGGCCCGCGTCGCGCTCTCACCCGGGCTGGCCGGGGAGGAAGAAGCCGAGGCTCGCGCGCGAGAGGCGCCGCGCGGCGTGCGTCTCGTTGCTCTGCTCCACGAGACGGCGCACGGTGAGCTTCAGCAGCGAGTACAGCGACTCGGGGAACGCGAGCAGGAAGCGCTGGAAGCGCTGATAGTCGAGCACGAGCGCGTCCGTCGCCGAGCGTGCGACCACCGTCGCGGTCCGGTAGCCGCCGGGCTGGAACAGCCCGTACTCGCCGACGACGCTCCCCGGGCCGATGGTGGCGAGCACGAAGCCGTCGTCGAGCCGCACCTCCACCTCGCCGGTGGCGATGGCGTACACGCAGTCCGCCGGCTCGCCGGCGCGGCAGAGCATCGCGCCATCCACGAAGCGCCTCGTCTCGAACATCGCGGCGAGCATCTTCAGCTCGTTCGGCGGCACGGCGGCGAACAGCTCGCAGCTCCGCAGCACGGCCATCCGCCACTCGGACTCGTCGGCGCTCAGCGACGTCGTGAGGACGTTCAGCAGGCGCGTCGCGCGCAGCATCCCGTCGCGCCACCGCCGGTTCTCGGCGAAGGCGCGCGGCGGCAGCACGCTCGGGTCGCCGAGGAGGCGCGCGGCCTCGCGGAGACCGGAGGCCACGGCGCCGTGCGCGCCCGCCCAGTGGTGCCGGTAGGTCGCCTCGCCCGCGAACAGCAGCCGCTCGCCCACGGGCGCCGCCAGCGCGTCCACGTCCGCGGTCGTCGCGCCGACGGCGATGTAGGAGTACGCCCCGCGCGCGAACGGGTCGAGCTGCCAGCCGGTGCGGCGCACGCTCGCCGGCTCCGGCGCGTCGGCCCCGAAGACGTCGCGCACGACCTCCATCGCCCAGCGCCGCGCCTCCTCCTCCGGCCACGTCTCGAGGCGCCGGCCGAGCGCGCCGCCGGCGACCACCGCCAGCACGGGCTCGTGGTGCGTCTTCCAGAGGTTCACGAGCATCGTCGGGTACCCCTCCACCTCGCGGCACATGTACCCGAACGCGTACTGCGCGGTGGGCCAGAAGGGCTCCTCCCAGCGCAGCACGACCTTCGCGAGCGACCCCATGCCGAGGCGGCCGATCGCCTGCGACTTCTCCGCCGGGAGCGGCGGCGCGAAGGCGGGCGCGCCCACCTTGAGGACGCCGAGCGGCACGGTGACGATCGCGGCGTCGGCCTCGAAGGCGCCCCGCTCGGTCTCGAGGCGGACGCCCAGCGGCCCGTGCTCCACGCGGCGCACCGCGTGGCCCAGGCGCACGTCCAGCCCGCGCGCCAGCGCGTCCGCGAGCGCGCCGAAGCCGCCGAGGAAGACGCTGTCGCCGTAGCCGTAGACCTCGTAGCCGTCGTCCCACCACTGGAACGAGAGCCCGCCGTCGTCCGCCGCGCAGTCGTCGCGCGCCCAGAGCGCGATGTGCCACTCCACGGAGCGGCGCGCCTCGTCGCCGAGCTGCCGGCGCGCGAGCACCTCGGCCAGGGCGAAGCGCAGCGACACGTCGGGGTCGCCGCGCACCGCGCGCTCGCGCCGCAGCGACTCGAGCTCGTCGCGCACCTCGTCGGCGACGAGGATGCTGCGCATCTTCTCCGCGGGCGACAGCGGGCCGCCGGGGCCGTGGAGGACGAGCTGCTCCCAGCCCCCGGAGTACGAGCTGTCGCCGCCGACGAAGAGCGTGGGGAGGCCGAGCTCGCGCGCGAGGTTGGTGACGGGGTTGCCCTCGGTGCCGTGGATCCAGTGCGCGCCGAGGTCGAGGCCGTCCACGGTGTGGACGCGCCCGCCGACCCGGTCGCGCCCCTCGAGGACGACGACCTCCACGCCCGCGTCGGCGAGCGCCCGCGCGGCGGAGAGCCCGGCGAGCCCGGCTCCGACGATGGCGACGCGGCGGGGCCGGAAGGGGCGTGACGAGGGCGACATGACGTGGATTGCGGCGGAGGACGAGGAGGAGGGCGTGATTCGACCGGTTCCGGGCGAGGGCGGAGGCCCTCGCACCTCATGACGACGATGCCGCCGGCCGGGCTACGGATGCCCGCCGAATGGGAGCCGCACGCCTCGACCTGGATCGCGTGGCCGTACGAGAAGCCCGACTGGGGCACGCGGATGCACGCCGTGCCCTGGGCGCTCGCCGAGGTGGTGCGCGCGCTCGCGGGGCACGAGCTCGTGAACGTGCTCTGCCAGGACGAAGGGACGATCGAGGGCGCGCGCTCGTGCC
This sequence comes from Gemmatimonadaceae bacterium, assembly GCA_045804325.1. Lineage (GTDB taxonomy): Bacteria > Gemmatimonadota > Gemmatimonadetes > Gemmatimonadales > Gemmatimonadaceae > JBJMNJ01. The sequence continues at coordinate 2,764 of JBJMNJ010000324.1, read as the reverse complement.
TCCAGGCACTCGCCATTCCCGCGAGCGCCTACCGCCTGCACCTGGCGCGGACGAACCGCATCTGGGTCCGCGACACGGCGCCGGCGGCGGTCCTCGACGGGGAGGGCGGGCTCGCCTGGCTTCGCTGGCGCCAGCCCGCGCCCACCGGGGGCCGCCTCGTCCGCCCCGACGACGCCGCGCTCGGCGCCCGCATCGCGGAGCTCAGCGGACGTCCACTGCTCGAGGCCTCCGGGGAGGGCGGCGCGGCCGTCGTCCTCGAGGGGGGCGCCGTGGACGTGGACGGCTGCGGGCTCGCGCTCGTGAGCGAGACGTTCGCGGCGGGGGTCGGCAGGGATGCCGGGGCGGGCGCGCTCTCTCGCGCCGGCTACGAGGCCGCGCTCGCGCGGCTGATCGGCGCCTCGCGGACGATCTGGCTCCCCGAGACGTGCGCGGGCGACCGTACGCGGGGCCACGTGGACCACGTCGCGCGATTCGTGGCTCCGGGCACCGTGGCGCTCGCGGTGGAGCCGGACCCCGCGGACGAGAACCACCGCCTCTCCGCGGAGAACCTCCGGAAGCTCGCGCTGGACGCGGCCGACCGGGTGCGCGTCGTCCGGCTGCCGTTCCCGGCGCCGCGAGAGCTCTGGGGCGATCGTCTGCCGGCGAGCTACGCGAACTTCTACGTCGCGAACGGCGTCGTGCTGGTGCCGACGTTCAACGACCCGAACGACGCGGTCGCGCTCGCGGCGCTCGCCGGGCTGTTTCCACGGCGTCGCGTGGTCGGGATCAACGCGCTGGACCTGGTATGGGGCGGCGGCGCCGTCCACTGCGCGACGGTGCAGCAGCCGGCGGAGCGGCACGTGTGAGCGGCCGCGTGGGCGAGTGGCCCCGGAACGCGACCGCCTGGCACCGATTCGCTACCGCCCGGCGCGTTCCGCGGCCGGCGCGGCGTCGGCCGCGGGGCGCCAACGCGTTCATTCACACGACGTTAGGCGCGCGCCCGCGCCCGGTGCGCGTCTTGCCTTCGCGGTGCGGCACGATGCTCATCCCGCCTCACCACGCCCAGGAGGAGACGCCATGAACGACGAGCGCGACAAGCAGGACATCGACCCCACGCGCGACGCCACGACGGACAAGCGGGACCGGCTTCCCGACCTGGCGCCCGACGTCGCCAAACAGGCGGACGAGAAGGTGAAGGGCGGGCGGCAGACGTTCGACGGCGATCTCGGCCACCGCACCTGACGGAACAGTCCGAGCACGATGCACGACGGGGCCCCGCTGCGAGATGGCAGCGGGGCCCCGTCGTACGGTGGTAGGCGCGACGCCTAGTGCGCCAGCTGCCTCACCGCCGGCTCCCGCCGCGCGAGGTCGGCGGCCAGCGACCCGGCGACGGCCCTCGGGCCGGATGCGAACCGCGACTCCAGCACCGCCTGGACGTCCGGCCGGTGCCAGTTCCTCGCGAACCAGTCGGCGACCGCCGGCGCGATGATCTTCGCGACGCGGTCGGCGCTCCACGGCATCTCGACCGAGACCATCGAGCACCAGATCGACAGGTAGATCGGCTGCGCGGTGGGCGACCCGGCCCGCATGACCGGGTACTCGAGCCGCCAGGTCTCGTGCGGATGGAGCTGGACGGCCGCCGGCGTATCTCGCCACGCCGCGTCGCCGGCGCCCTGGAGCTCCATGTGCACGAAGCGCAGCACCCCCGCGCCGCGCTCGAGCTCCTCGGCGAGCGCGTCGAGCGTCGGCGCGAGCCGCACCTGACCGGCGACGTCCCGCGCGAGGATCTTGTTCCTCACGACGTGCCGTCCCGTGCGCACGAGCGAGTTGAGCGACGCGCCGACCTCGACGAACTCGTGGTACCGGAGCCACGGCAGCCCGTAGCCCAGCAGCATGATCACGGCGCCGCCCGTGAGGAGCAGAGCCAGGACCGTGTAGCGGGGCGGGACGAAGGTCGCGCAGAGCCCGAGCGCGGCCACGAACGCCGAGAGCAGGCAGATCACCTTCACGGCGCGGCTGGCGGGAAGGCCGACCGCGCGGAGCTGGTGGTGGATGTGGCGGCGGTCGGCGCGCGAGAGGGGGTCCCCGCGCAGCCAGCGCCGCAGCATCGCGATGCCCGTGTCGAGCAGCGGATAGGCCAGCGCGCAGAGCGGGACGAGTGGCAGCAGTACCCCGTCCGCCCGCGTCGCGCCGCGCGCCGTGAGGTACGCGAGGAGGAACCCGACGACGAGGCTCCCGGAGTCGCCGAGGAAGATGCGGGCGGGGTGCCGGTTGAAGCACAGGAACCCGAGCAGTGCGCCGGCGAGCGCCATCGAGTAGAGCGGCGGCTGGCCCCCGAGGATCGACTTGGCGACGACGACGGCCGAGAGCGCGACGATGCCGACCCCGGCGGCGAGGCCGTCCAGCCCGTCCACGAGGTTGAAGGCGTTGGAGACGCCCACCAGCCAGAGCACCGTGACGGGGACCGCCAGGAAGCCGAGGGAGACGGTCGCGTTGGCCGAGAAGCCGAGCGCGGCGATGCGGAAGCCGGCCTGGCAGACGATGAGCGCCGCCGCGGTCTGCCCGACGAGCTTCACCAGCGGCCGCACGCCGCGCAGGTCGTCGAGCAGGCCGATGACGAACAGGATGCTGCACGCCACGACGAGCGGCACCGCCGTCGGCGGGACGTGTCGCGCGGCGCCACGCGTCAGGCCCTCGAGGAGCACGCCGAGGCCGAGCGCCACGAGGAACCCCGCGAACACCCCGACCCCGCCGAGACGCGGCACGGCGCGGGCGTGCATCCGGC
>JBJMNJ010000323.1:0-21706 GCA_045804325.1 Gemmatimonadaceae bacterium | reverse complement strand
GGAGCAGGCGGCGGAGCTGCTCGGAGAACGGAGAGAGGCGAAAGGAGAGGCTGCTCGCTGAGCGCCTCTCCTTTCTCCTCTCGCCTTTCTAGCTCTTCGGGGTGACCCCCGCCAGCGCCGCCTCCGGCCTCGCCTTGCGATAGCCGTCCACCGCGACGCGGAGGCCGAGCAGCGCGGACGCCTCGAGGTCGAAGTCGCAGGCGAGCTCGCCGAAGTCGGCGGCCGTCTTGCCCGTGCGCTTCGCGGCGCGGTCCGAGCAGTCGCAGCGGCGCCCGAGCTCGCGCGCGGCCATCCACAGCGTGTTCGCCGCGCGCCACCACGGCGCGTCGCCGTCCGGGCGGATGTGGCACCACTTCTGGTAGGAGCCCACCGCCGCCGTGAGCATCTCGTCGCACAGCCGCACGAGCTGCTGCGCGCCCTTCTGCTCGCCGTCGAGCACCTCGTGCTCCACGAAGCGGGCGTACCGGTCGTGCTGGTGCAGGCACTCCGCCGCGGCGCGGAACAGCATGTCGGCCCGCATGCGGAGACCCTCGACGGGGTCCATCGGCTCGGGCGTGTCGTCCGGCGAGGCACCGTTGGATCCGCCGCGCATGGCGGCACTGGTGGCGCTTCTCGCGGAAGCGATGCGCGGGCGCTTCTCGGCTCGGCGGGCGGCGGCGGCGGTCCTGGTCTGCGGCATCGGCGAGGGGACTCGGTGTGGCCTACGGCTGAGCGCGCCGGCGAGCAGGGCGCGTCGAACGACCAGGTACGACGTTCCAGCCGCGCGGCGGTAACAAATGTATACCTAGCCGCGCCCCAGTGCGCCACGCGTCCGCGCTCGGCGGCACCTTCGCGGCCCCGCTCAGCGCCGCGCGAACTCGTGCCTAACGTCGCGCCCGGCCGCGAGCGCGAGCATCAGCAGCACGCGCGCCTTCTGCGGCGTCAGGTCCTCGGCGCCGACGATCGGCAGTCTCGCGGCGGTCGAATCGTCGACGCCGTCGCCGAGGGGGACGCGGCCGGAGCCGGTGCGGCTGGACACGACGACGGTGACGCCGCGCTGCGCCGCGCGGCGGATGGCGGCGCCCTGCGAGGGCGTCATCCCCCCGCGCCCGACGCCCGCGATGACGATCCCGCGCGCCCCCGCGGCCACCGCCGCGTCCACGAGCACGCTGTCGGCGCCGACGTAGCTGTAGATCACGTCCACCCGCGGCAGCGCGGCGAGCCCGGCGAGCTCGAAGCGCGCGGCGCCGTCGGCGGCCGGCGCCGTGCCGTCGCACGGCCGCCCCGGCACGGCGAACACGACGGTGTCCGGGTCCGCGACGCCGACCGGCCCCGCCTCGGGCGCCGCGAAGGCGTTCATGCGCGACGTGTTCACCTTGGTGACGGAGCGCGCCGCGAAGAGGTGGTCGTTCATGAGCACCAGCGCGCCGCGCCCGCGCGCCGCGGGCGCCGCCGCCGTGCGGACGGCGTTGCGCAGGTTCGCGGGGCCGTCGGCGCCCACGTCCACCGCGCGCCGCATCGCGCCCGTCACGATCACCGGGCGGCAGCCGCGCACGGTGAGGTCGAGGAAGAATGCCGTCTCCTCCATCGTGTCGGTGCCGTGCGTGACGACGACGCCGGAGAGGGCGGGCCGCGTGCGGAACAGCTCGTTGATGCGCCCCGCCATGGCGCGCCAGTCGTCGGGCGTCACGCTCCCCGACGCCTTGTTGCTGAACTGCTCGAAGGTCACGCGCGCCACCGAGTCGAGTCCCGGGACCCCCGCCACGAGCTCCTGCGCCGTGCGGCGCTGCGGCCCGGCGTTGGAGATGGTGCCGCCGGTGGCGAGGACGTGGACCTCGGGCCGCGCCGGCGCCGTCTGGCCGGCGAGGGGCGCGGTGGCGAGGCCTGCACCGAGCGAGGCGAACACGAGAAGCGTCGGAGTGAGTCGGGACATGCGCGGCGGGGTCGGTACGGATGAGCTCCCTGAGCTCGCCTGGTCACGAGAGCTTGGTGCTCGATGGCAGGGACGAACACGAGAAGTGCGTCGAGCCCGCTTCCTCCTGCCGCCGGCTGGCACTCGCCGTGCACGAGCGGAGGGGCTCCCAATTGGCCCTAACAGTACGTGACCAGCACCTCCCAGAGGAGCACTTCCATGCATCATCCCATTCGCAGCGTCGCCTCGCTCGCCCTCCTCGCCTCGTTCGGCGTCGGGCTGGCCGGGTGCGCGTCGATGAGTAACAAGGAGCGCGGCGCCGTGATCGGCGGCGCGACCGGCGCCGCGGTCGGCGGCGTGATCGGCAAGGCGAGCGGCTCGACGGCCAAGGGCGCCATCATCGGCGCCGTCGTCGGCGGCACGGCCGGCGCGATCATCGGCCACCAGATGGACCAGGCGGCGAAGGAGATCGACCAGAGCGTCCCCGGCGCCACGGTGGAGCGCGTCGGCGAGGGGCTGCTCGTGACCTTCGAGTCCGGCCTCCTCTTCCCGTACGACTCCGACGTCCTCACCGACGCGGCGCGCACGAACCTGACGAACCTCGCCCAGAACATCGGCAAGTTCCCGGACACCGACCTGCTCGTCGTCGGCCACACGGACGCCACCGGCAGCGACACGTACAACCAGGCGCTGTCCGAGCGCCGCGCGCGCGCGGCCGCGAACTACCTCATCTCGCAGGGCGTCTCCTCGAGCCGCATCCGCACCATGGGCCTCGGCGAGTCCGAGCCGAAGGCGTCGAACGAGACTCCCGAGGGGCAGGCGCAGAACCGCCGCGTCGAGGTGGCGATCTACGCCAACAAGGAAGCGCAGGAGAAGGCGCGTCGTCAGGCCCCGTGACCCCGTAACGCTGGAACGACAATCGTGCGCACGCACCAGCCGCACGCGGCGGCGCGGCGGGCCGGTCTCCGGCTCGCCGCGCTCGTCGTCGCGCTCACCGCCGCCTGCGACCGCGGCGGGAAGGCCACGCCCGACTCGGCCAACGGCGGCGTCGCCGCCAGCGCCGGCGCCCTCGACACCCCGGTGCTGCGCGTGAACGGCGTCCCCTACGTCGTGAACGACAGCTCGTACGCGCTCTGGCGCACCGCCTCGGAGCGCCTCGCGCGCCTCCCCGAGGACCGCTCCATGATCAACCCGCACGTCGAGCACCTGCGGGCGATCGACGAGGAGGACGTCGAGAACACGATCCGCAACCTCGAGAGCGACTCCGACGCGCGGCGCGCCATCTCGAGCTCCGGCATCACCGTGCGCGACTTCGTCATGGCGACGCTCGCGCTGCACCAGGCGCTCGAGATGAGCGACAGCGTGAGCCGCCCCGTGCGCTGGGAGAACGTCCCGAACGCGAACCTCGCCTTCGTGCGCGGCCACCGCGCCGAGATCGAGCGCCTGCGCGCCAACCACCGCTTCAAGGTGGTGGACGACGACCCGGACGACCCCGACGCCGCGCGGAGGCTGCGGGAGAAGGTGAGAAGGCGGCAGCAGCGGGCGGGCGGGCAGTAAGGCCGGAGGGCCGCGGGGGTAGCGCGGCGAGGGGCGTCAGCATCCTTCGCTGCCCTCGGGATGACGATCCTCGCCCGATCTCCTGCTCCCTGCTCCCCGTACGGCTGAGGTAACCCTCCCCTCCGCTCAGGCGTCCCTCCACCATGACGCCGTCGCTCTCCGCACTCGCCATCCGCCGAGCCCGCCGCGCGCGCATCATCCGCCGCGCCTTTCCCCTCGCGCTCGGGCTCGCGCTCGGGCTCGCCGCCGCGACGGCGGCCCACGGCCAGGCCCCGCGGCCCGCGCCGCGCCGCGATCCCGCCGCCGAGTTCGACGCGTACGCCGCGCGCGCCGTGCGCGACTGGGACGTGACCGGTCTCGCCGTCGCCGTCGTGAAGGACGGCCGCATCGTCTTCGCGCGCGGCTACGGCGTGCGTGAGATCGGCAAGCCTGCGCCGGTGGACACGCAGACGCTCTTCGCCATCGGGTCCACCACGAAGTCGATGACGGCCGCCGCGCTCGCGCTCCTCGTCGAGGAGGGGAAGCTGCGCTGGGACGACCCCGTCGTGAAGCACCTCCCCACGTTCGCGCTCGGCGACCCCGCCGTCACGCGCGAGATCACCGTGCGCGACCTGCTCACGCACCGCACGGGGCTCCCCAACACCGACCTGCTCTGGTACGAGACCGACGCGGCGCCGGCCGAGGTGCTGCGCCGCGTGCGCTTCGCGCGCCCCGCGTACTCGCTGCGCTCGAGCTTCATCTACCAGAACGTCATGTACGCCGCGGCCGGCGCCGTCGTCGAGGCGGCGAGCGGGATGCCGTGGGACCGCTTCGTGAGGCAGCGCCTCTTCGCCCCCGCGGGAATGACGCGCGCCGTCACCTCGCTCGCGGAGGCGAATCGCCAGGCGAACGTCGCCGCGCCGCACTGGCGCTTCGGCCCCGCGGGGCGCGACACGGTGCGCGCGATCGAGAACGCGAGCGTGGACGCCGTCGCGCCCGCCGGCGCGGTGTGGGCGAGCGTCGCGGACATGGCGCGCTGGCTCGTCGTCGTCGCGGACAGCGGCCGCAGCGCGACCGGCGCGCAGGTGCTCGCCGCGCCGTCCGTGGCGGAGCTGCTCCGCCCGCAGCAGATCGTTCCGAGCGGTGAGTTCTACCCCTCGCAGCGCCTGACGCATCCGCACTGGACGACGTACGGCCTCGGCTGGTTCCAGCAGGACTACGCGGGGCGCAAGCTCGACTTCCACACGGGGAGCATCGACGGCATGGTGGCGATCGCCGGCATCGTGGCCGACGCGCGCTTCGGCGTCTTCGTGCTCGCCAACGTGGACCACGCCGAGGTGCGCCACGCGCTCCTGCTGCGCGCGGTGGACACCTGGCTCGGCACCGGCACGCGCGACTGGAGCACGGAGCTCCGCACCGTCTACCGCGGGCTCGCCGCGCAGGGCGACTCCGCGCGCCGCGCCGCCGAGGCGCGCCGCGTCCCGGGCACGCGCCCGTCGCTCGCGCTCGAGCGCTACGCCGGCACCTACGGCGACTCCCTCCTCGGCGACGTGACCGTGACGCACGAGCACGGCGCGCTCCTCCTGCGCCGCGGCCCGCGCCTCGTCGCGGACCTCGAGCCCTGGCACTACGACACCTTCCGCGCGACGTGGCGCCGCCGCTGGCAGGGCGCGGACCTGGTGACGTTCGTGCTGGACGCGCGCGGGGAGCCGGCGGCGGTGGTGCTGGGTGGGAGGGAGCTGGGACGGCGATAGGCGCCGCTGTTCGGGCGGCCTGCGGCCGCGGTTCAGGCGCGCGCTTGCGGCGCTCGCGGTTCGGACGCGGCTACGCCGCACGGTCGCTGATGCCCCGAGACGCAGCGGCGCGCGCAGCGGCCCCCGCGCACACTTGACAGGCGCCGCCGGCGCGCCCAGAGTAAACCGTATGGTTTACCGTGGCCGCACCCTCGATGACGCCCTCTTCGCCCTCGCCGACCCCACCCGGCGCGCGATCCTCGCCCGCCTCGCGCGGGGCGACGGCACGATCAAGGAGATCGCCGCCCGCTTCGACATGTCCCTGCCCGCCGTCTCGAAGCACGTCCGCGTGCTCGAGCGCGCCGGGCTCGCCGTCGTCGCGCGCGACGGGCGCGCCTGGCGCGCGCGCCTGAACCCCGCGCCGCTGCGCGCCGTCCACGCGTGGGTCGAGCGCTACCGCCGCTTCTGGGAGACCGAGCTCGACCTGCTCGCCGCGTACCTCGAAGACCCTTCCTCCGCGGAGCCCCCATGTCCCCCCGATCCGACGCCGTCGCCAGCGGCGGCCCCAACGACGCCCCCGCCGCCGCGCCCGTCGTCCAAGTCCGCCGCCTCATCCGCGCGCCGCGGCAGCGCGTCTTCGACGCGTGGACGAAGGCGGAAGAGCTGAGGGCGTGGCACGCCCCCGGCCCGCTCACCGTGTCGCTCGCCGAGATCGACCTCCGGCCCGGTGGCGCGTACCGCATCCACATGCGCGAGCCGGACGGGAAGGAGCACCGCGTCGCCGGCGTCTACCGCGAGGTGGACCCGCCGCGGCGCGTCGTCTACACGTGGAGCTGGGAGGGGGACCACCCGGTGAAGGACAGCGTCGTGACGCTCGAGTTCCACGACCGCGACGGCGCGACCGAGGTGGTGCTCACCCACGAGGGCATCGTCGACGACAAGGAGCGCGCGAGCCACACGGGCGGCTGGACGTCGATCCTCGACAAGCTCGAAGCCCGCTACGCGACCACGCGGAGCGCGTGACCGATGGGTGCGGGCCTTCGGCGCGACGTCACGGCGTCGCGCCGTCGGCCGCCATGCCGAGCGCGCGCAGCAGCGCGGCGCGGTAGCCGCGGCTGAGCTTCAGCTTCCTGCCGTCGCGCAGCACGACGACGTACTCGCCGTGGAAGTACGGCTGGAGCTCCCGAATCCGGTCCAGGTTGACGATGGTCGATCGGTGGATGCGCGCGAAGCGGGACGGGTCGAGCAGCGCGAGCATCTCGCCCATGGACCGGTTCGCGCGCAGCGCGCTCGCGCCGACGTGCAGGAGCACGGCGTCCCCCGCGGCGTCGACGTAGTCCACGTCGTCCGCGTTCACGAGTCGGACGACGCCGTCCTGGCGCACGGGGATGCGCGTCGCCTCGGGACGCGGCGCCGGCGGCCCGCCGCGGGCACCCGGCGGCGGAGCTCCCGCGTCGAGCCCGCGCAGCCACTCGCGCACCCTGTCGACGATCTCTCCCTGGCGGGTCGCGGCGCGCCGCGCGCGGGCACGCGCGAGCGCCTCGCGGAGCCGCTCCTGCTCGACCGGCTTCAGCAGGTAGTCGAGCGCGCGCGCGGCGAAGGCGCGCACGGCGTAGCTCTCGTGCGCGGTCACGAACACCACCGGGATCGGCGGGGCGCCCGCACGGTCGAGCAGCGAGAACCAACGTCGTCCTCGTCAAGTGGACGTGGTGGGTGTCGTGGTGACGCTGGCTCGCGCTTCGCGCTCGCGGTTCGGGCGGCCTTCGGCCGCGGTTCAGGCTCGCGCGTTCGGCGCTCGCAGCCGCGGGCCCACCGCGACCGCGCTCGAAGCTGGTTCGTTCGCCGGTCGCTAGATTGCCGCCATGTCCCACCCCTGGTCCGCCGAGCCGCAGGAGCTGCCGTACAAGCCGGCGGAGTCCGAGTACGGGTGGGTGGATGGCGACGGGTGGCATCCCGCGGCCACGCGCGACGCGCTCGTCGCGCGCTGCCGCACCGGCACGCCGCCGATGGCGGTGTGGACGCCCGAGGCGCCGCGGGTGCAGCTCCCGGGGGAGGTGTCGTGGCTGCGCGAGGCGCTGGCGGAGGCTGCGGGCGAGCCCTCGGCGCGGCGGCCCGCCCGGATCGTTCTCGTCGTGCTCGGGCTCGTGATGCTCGGCGCGTGGTGGTACCTCGACCGCGCGATCCCGCAGCTCCTCTACCTCGGCGCCGGAGCGCTCGTCCTCGCGGGCCTCCTCTGGGCCTCGGCCGCGAGCCGCGCCCGGGAGCGCACCCGCGCGCTGTCCCCCGACGAGATCGCCGCCGTGCGCGCCGAGGCGGCGCACGCGCGCTGGCTGCGCGCGCAGAAGGTCACGTACACGCTCTACATCACCTACGCCATCGCCGCGGTCGGGCTCTGCCAGATCGTGGCCGAGGGCGGCGGGATCGACGCCGCGGGGCTCGTACCGTCCATGGTGCGCGCCGGCGAGTGGTGGCGGCTGGCGACCGCGCCGCTGCTCCACGGCAACTTTCTGCACTTCTTCCTGAACTACGCCGCGCTCCAGGCGTTCGCGCGCATGCTCGAGGCACACACGCACCGCGCCTACGTCTCGCTGTCGTTCGTGGTCAGCGCGATCGCGGGCGGCCTCGCGAGCTTCCTGCTCCCGCCCGAGGTCAAGTCCATCGGCGCCTCCGGCGGCATCATGGGGCTCCTCGGCACGCTGCTCGTGCTGGGCCTCCTGCGCCGCCGCTACCTGCCGCCGCACTTCGCGCGCAGCCTCTGGGCGACGGTGGGCGCCACGGCGGTGCTCGGGCTCGTCGGCTGGACGTACATCGACAACGCCGCGCACCTCGGCGGGCTCGTCGCGGGCGCCGTGATCGGCCTCCTCTTCCTCCCGCACCGCGACGCCCCGACCGTCGTGCCCGGCCGCACCGTCGTCCTGCTCGGCGACCTGTCGATGGGCGCCGTCGGGCTCGCGGCGGCGTGGGCCGTGTGGGCGATGCTGCGCTGACCCCGAGAGACTCCGCCATGCCCTCCGCCCTCGTCGTCGGCGCTTCGGGCCTCGTCGGCCGGGAGTGCCTCCGCCTGCTCCTCGATGACCCCGCCTACGAGCGCGTGGTCGTGCTCGCGCGCCGCGCCGCGCCGGAAGGGCTGCGGAGCCCGAAGCTCGCCTGGCGCGTCGTGGACTTCGAGCGACTCGCCGACGCGCACGTCGCGACGGCGGTGGACCACGTCTTCTGCGCGCTCGGCACGACGATCAAGCAGGCGGGCACGCGCGAGCGCTTCCACCGGGTGGACCACGACTACCCGCTCGCGGTCGCGCGCCTCACGCGCACCGCGGGCGCGCGCCACTTCGGCCTCGTGAGCGCCGCGGGCGCCGACGCGCGGTCGCGCATCTTCTACAACCGCGTGAAGGGCGAGACGGAGCGCGACCTCGCCGCGCTGGGCTGGCCGAGCCTCACCATCGCGCGCCCCTCGCTCCTCCTCGGCGACCGCGCGGAGCGCCGCCGGGGTGAGGAGCTCGGCAAGCGACTCGCCTTCCTCGTGCCGCGCCGCTGGAAGCCGATCGACGCCCGGCGCGTAGCCGCCGCGCTCGTTCGTGCGGCGAAGGAGGAGCGGCCGGGAGTGCGGGTGATGGAGTCGGCGGAGATGAACCGGGACTAGGGCCTGCGCCGGTGTCTCACTCGCGGCGCGACGCCCTCACGCGGTCTCGTTTCGCCACCGGGATCGGCCGTCGAGCTCCCGGGCCACCGCGTCGTGCGCGGCGCGCAGCTGCCGGCGCCACAGCACGTACTGCTCGGGCTCCACGCCCACGACGCGCAGCTGCCTCGCCGCGGCGCGCAGCCGCCACAGCCAGTCGAGCGACTCGGCCAGGCAGGCGAGGTGGCGATCGGGGAGGCGCGCAGCGTGGAGGATCCGCTCGAAGACGACGAGCTGCCGCGCCGCGTCCACCGGCCCGAGCTCGCGCGCCTCGAGCACGTCGTCGCGAGGCCACTCGTCCGGAAAGAGCGCGGCGCAGTACGAGCAGACGGAGGGGCGCTCGGCGGCCATGCCTGACGATACGCCAGGAAACAGGAAGCAGGAAATAGGGAGCAGGGGCGACCCGGAGAGGGTCGTCGCTGCTCCCTTTCCTCACTACGCACGCACCCTCCCTGCTCCCTGCTCCTGTGTGAAACACCAGCGCCGGGGGCCGCGTCGTGAGGTCACCCTTTCCCACCCGCCGCCCATGCGTCTCTCCGTCCGCCGCGCCGTCGTCGCCGTCGCCGTCTCGCTCGGCCCCGCTGCCGGGAGCGCCCAGGACGTGCTGATCGGCGCGAACAACACCGGCATCAGCATCGGCGACTCGCGCTACGTCAACGGCATCCGCCTGAACTACCGCGACTGCCGCCTGCGCCGCGTCAACGGCATCAACGTCACCATCTGGACGCCCGAGGATGGCTGCTGGGGCGGCGACGTGAACGGCCTCGCGCTCGGGCTGCCCGCCACCGGCGCCCGCAACGTCAACGGCATCGCCGCGGGGATCTTCGGGGTCGGCGCCGAGGATCGGCTGCGCGGCATCTCGCTCGGCGGGCTCGGCATCGGCGCGGGCGAGGAGGTGTGGGGGCTCTCGGTCGGCGGGCTGGGAGTGGGAACGGGCGGCCGGCTGACCGGGCTCTCCGTCGGAGGGCTCGGCATCGGCGCCGGCGGGCGCATACGGGGCATCGCCGTCGGCGGCCTGGGCGTCGGGAGCGGCGGTGAGGTCGAGGGGATCGCCCTCGGCGGCGTCGGCGTGGGCGCCGGCGGCGGCATCCGCGGGCTCGCGGCCAGCGCGATCGGCGTGGGCACGGGCGGCCCCGCCACGGGCATCCTCGTCGGCGGCGTGGGGGTGGGCGCGGGGGGCGGCGCGCGCGGCCTCACCGTCGGCGGCGTCGGCGTGGGCTCGGGCGGCGACCTCACCGGCCTCTCGATCGCGGGCATCGGCCTCGGCGCGGGCGGCGAGATCCGGGGGATCGCGCTCGCCGGCGTCGGCATCGGCTCGGGCGAGCGGATCACGGGCTTCGCCGGCGGGGGCGCCGTCGGCGCGCCGGAGATCGTCGGCGGCGTGCTCGCCCTCGCGGCCGGCGGCGAGGACGTCCGCGGCGTCGTGATCGCGCCCGCCTACTTCCGCATCGAGCAGGGGCGCCTCGACGGCTTCGCCGCGAGCGCCTTCAACCACATCAAGGGGACCCAGCACGGCCTCACGTTAGGCGTGTTCAACTACGCGCGGCGGCTGGACGGGGTGCAGGTCGGGGTGCTGAACTATGCGCGCAATGCGTCGGGGCACCGGTTGCTGCCCCTCATCAACTGGCAGTGAGAGCGAGTCGCGCCGGCCGCGCCACCAGCGCCGCGGCCAGCTCATGGCGGAGCGCTTCGCTCGCCTTCGGCTCGCGCGCTCGTGGCTGCGATCCACGCTGACGGCTGACGGCTGACCGCGGCTTCGAGCGGGCGGCCGTGACGCAGAACCCTCCGTGACACGCGAGTGCGTCACGGAGGGTTCTACACATTGCTTCCTGCGACGGGTCGCCGTCAGCCGTCAGCCGTCAGCTCGGGGTGTCTGCCCGGTGGCTCGTCGAGGTGCCGGATGCCGGCAGGGTCGCGATCCGCTAGCGGTTGACCCCGAAGCTCGTCACGTGCACGTCGAGGTTGTGATTCACCCGCAGCCCGTAGATCCCGTCCGCCGGGCCCGGCTTCGCGAGCGAGTGCACCTCCTGCCCGTTCACCTTGAACGAGATGTTCTTGTCGCCGACCGCGACCTCGAGCGCGTTCACCGCGGCGGGGCCGCCGGCGGCCACCTGCTTGATGGCCGGGTGCGCGGTCCAGTCCACGATCGTATGCGTCTCGGCGCCCGCGCGGTGCTTGATCATGAACTGTCCGTTCTGGCGCACGAGGAAGTACATGTAGTCCTGGTCCGGCTGGTCGAGGTTCTTGCCGGCGAAGAACACGCCGTACGCCTCCGGGTGCTGGCTCGGCGCCGCCTGCGAGAACGTCGCGCGCAGCGTGTACGTCCCCACCGCCCGGTTCTTCGGGTTCCAGAAGACCGCCGCCGGACCGGTCGTGACGTGGAAGCCGTTGCCCATCGTGACGAACTTCGCGTTCGCGAGCTGCTGCGTCGGGCGGTCCGTGCGGCCCGTCCAGCCGGCGGGAAGCGCGGCCCCGGCGACGTTCTTGTCGGGGTCCGGCGAGTCCTTCGTGACGGCCTGCGCGCCGAGCGGCGCGGCGGCGAGGGCGAGCAGGAAGAGAGTCTTGCGCATCGGAAGTCTCCGGGTGACGGGTGGCGTTCGGGCTCGACCCGGCGTCGGGGAGCCGACCGCCCGAAAGGTGCGTACGAGCGGAGACGGACGTCAACGCCTCGCACCAGGTCGCCACACTTCCTTGACGCCGGCCCCGTCGGGGCGGCCGCCACGCGCGCCCGACGTTGACGGTTCGCGGTTCCGGGCTCACATTCGCGGCGATGCCCGCGCATCGAGGTCTCGCGGGGCAGTCCTCCTGACGCCGTGCGGCCGGGTAGGACATGAGCGGTGCCGAGGTCTTCCGAAACTCGACGGTCCGGTGCAGCCGCTGCGACGCGGCCGTGCCGGTGACGTCGCGCTTCTGCATGAGCTGCGGCTCGCCCGTGACGCTCGTGCCGAACTCCGTGATGCCGGAGGACGACGCCGAGTCGAGCCTCCAGCGGGTGCGCGAGGCGCTGGCGCCGGACTTCGAGGTGCTCGCCGAGCTCGGCCGCGGCGGGATGGCCATTGTCTACAGGGCGGTGGAGACGGAGCTTCAGCGGCTCGTCGCCATCAAGGTCCTTCCCCCCGACCTGGTCAGCACGCGCGCGGCGGAGCGCTTCCGGCGCGAGGCGCGCCTCGCCGCCGGGCTCGACCACCCGAACATCGTTCCCGTCCACCGCGTGGGCCACGCGGGCGACGTGCACTTCATGTCGATGAAGCTCGTCGACGGGCGCTCGCTGGACGCCGTGCTGCAGGATCGCGGCGCGCTGCCCGTGCCGGTGGTCCTCGAGGTGCTCCGCGGCGTCGCGGCCGCGCTGGCCTACGCGCACGAGCGGCGCATCGTGCACCGCGACGTGAAGTGCGCGAACGTCCTCCTCGACGTCGACGGCCGGGTCGTCGTCACCGACTTCGGCATCGCGCGCGCCCTCGAGGACGTGACCCTCACCGCCACCGGGTCGGTGATCGGCACGCCGGCCTACATGAGCCCCGAGCAGTGCTCCGGCGTGCGCGTGGGTCCCGCGGCCGACCAGTATTCGTTGGGCGTCATCGCGTTCCACATGGTCTCGGGCGAGCTTCCCTTCGCGGGCGGTTCGCTCCTCACCATCCTCCAGCACCACTGTTTCACGCCGCCGCCCGACCTGCACGGCATCCGCGACGACGTCCCCGAAGCGCTGCTCGCCATCATCGCGCGAACGCTGGAGAAGACGCCCGACCACCGCTTCCCCGATACCGGCGCGCTCGTCGAGGCGCTGGATGCGGTGCCGCAGGGTCCGGCCGACCGCCGAGAGGCGGTCGCGCTGCTCAGGGCGCTCGCGCGGGGCGCGGACGCGGGGCCGAAGGTGCGCACGCGCTCCGTCCCGCCGCCGGCCGAGCGGACCCCCGCCCCGGACGCCGCCGCCGCGACGGTCGCGCTGAGCACGTCGGACGCGGCGGACACGCTGGCCGCGCCGGCCGCTCCGATCGTCCCGCCCGTGACGGTCACCACGTCGGCGGCTCGTGCGACGCCCGAGCCGTCGGCACCGCCCGAGCCGTCGGCGCCGCCCGAGCCGGCCCCGCCGGTGGAAATCACCGCGTCCGACGCTCCCGACGCACCGCCGGACGTGGCCGCCGCCTGGCGCCCGACGCGCCGCACCGCGGCGGCCGCGCTCGCCGCCGTCGCGCTGCTCGTAGTCGGATACCTCGGCCTGACGCGCGCACAACGTCCGGCGCCGGCCGCCGTGGCGGCCTCGGCCGGCGCCATGGCGGCCGGCGGCGAGGTGACGCCGCCCCGCGCCGCGCCCTCCGTGCCCGCCCCGCCTGCGCCGGACAGCGCGGCGGCGGCGGTGGCGGCGGTCGCGCCGAAGGATTCCGCTGCGAAGGCCGATTCGGCCGGCCGGGCGCGCGCACAGCTCTCGGCCGCCGCGGCGTACCGCCGCTATCGGAGGAGCGTCTTCGTCGTCTCCAGGGGCGAGAGCCGGGCGCGCGGCTTCCTCGCCGACACCGCCGGCCTCGTCCTCACCTCCGCGCGCGCGCTGCGCGAGGGCGGCGACGTCCGCGTGCTCGTCGACTCGGCGACGTCCGTCTCGGCACCGGTGCTCGCGATCGATACCGCGCGCGACCTCGCGGTCCTCGGGATCCCACGCGCGCGCTGCGCCAGCTGCCCGGCCCTGCCACTCTCGCGAGCCACGCCGCGCGCCCGGGACTGGGTCGCCCTCGTCGCATCGCCGCGCGCGGGCGGCGCGCCGTCGAACACGAGCCTGGTCAGAAGCGCGGACGGCTGGGGCACCGTGAGCTCGATTCACGTCGAGCTCGAAGAGATCGGCGCGCCGGTGCTCAACGAGTCCGGCGAGGTCGTGGGCGTCGCGACCTGGCGGGCCGGCTCGCGCACCGACACGAGCACCTCCTGGTCCCCGAGCCTCGTGGCGATCCGGCGCGTCCTGGAGCAGGGGCGGCGCGCGCTGCGCGCCGGCGCCGGGACGACGGCGAAGGCGCTGCCGGCCGCCCCGCACGACTCGTTCCCGGCGCGCGCCGTCGAGGAGTTCGCGAGCGTCCGGGATCCGGACCTGAAGCCGTACCTGGCGGAGCGCAGCGGGGTGCAGCTGTTCGTCATGACGCCGAAGGTCGTCGGCTGGCGCCAGACGAAGGCGCGCGTGGAGGCCGCGAAGCTGAAGGCGAAGGGTGCGATCGCCTCCGAGACGGACCGCGTGGACCCGATCCAGCTCTGGCTCGACTGGGATGCGTACGTCTCGTCGCGGCGTCCGGTGGTGCTCATCGCCGCCACGCCGAAGGACGCGAAGTTCCCGCTCTACGACGTGAAGAAGAACGTCAAGCCGCAAAGCGGCGACGTCGTGGACATCCGGCTGGTGCGCGACGGCCAGCCGGTCGCGCCCATCGCCCACGGCCGCTTCGGCGCGACCATGCGGGCGGAGGAGGCGCGCCTCCGGGACGAGCCCGCCGCGCGGCAGGCCCTGGGCGCCTTCAGCGTGGACGCCTTCGCGCCGCGCGAGGACGGCACCCCGCCGAGCGTCGTCGTGCTGGTGAGCAACCTCGCGAAGGGAGAGGAGGTCTCGTTCACGCTGGACCGGCGCACCGTGGAGCAGGTCCTCCGCGACTTCCAGGTCTACCTCCTCTCCCGGCAGCGTTAGGGTGCTCGTGCGGAGCCCGCGCAGGCCCTCACCAGCCCGCGCCGCCCGCGCCGCCCGCGCCGCGCTCCTCGGCCTCGCCGCGGGCGCCGCGGCGGCCTGCGCGGGGCGCGCCCGCCCCGCGCTCCTCCCCACAGGGGTCGAGGCCGTCTCGCTCCTCGGCGACACGCTGCGCGCCCCTGCGCTGTCGGCGGAGCTGCGCGCGCGGCGCGAGGCCCAGCTCGCCGCGGCCGACTCCGCGTGGAGGGCGGCGCCGAGCGCGGACGCGCTGATCTGGGTGGGGCGACGCACGGCGTACCTCGGCCGCTACCGCGACGCGATCGACGTCTTCTCGGATGGCATCCGCCGCTGGCCGGGCGACGCGCGCATGTACCGCCACCGCGGGCACCGACGGATCACCGTGCGCGACTTCGACGGCGCCATATCCGACCTCACGCGGGCCGCTGCCCTGATGGAGGGGAAGCCCGACGAGGTCGAGCCCGACGGGCTGCCGAACGCGCGCGGCATCCCCACGAGCACGCTCCAGAGCAACGTCCGCTACCACCTCGGGCTCGCGCACTACCTGAAGGGCGACTTCGCGCGGGCGCTCCCGTGGTACCAGGCGGACGTGCGGCGCGCGCTGGAGACGCGGAACGCCGACATGCTGGTCGCGAGCACGCACTGGCTCTACATGACGCTCCGGCGCCTCGGCCGCGCCGAGGAGGCGCATGCCGCGCTCGCGCCGATCTCGCGCGACATGGACGTCATCGAGAACGGCGCGTACCACCGGCTGCTCCTCCTGTACGAGGGCGAGCTGCCGGTGGACTCGCTCCTCGCCCCGGCGCGCGGCGACGACCCGGCGCTGGAGGACGCGACGGTGGGCTACGGGGTCGGCAACTGGTACCTGTACAACGGCGACCGCGCGGCGGCCGAGCGCGTGTTCCGGCGCGTGCTGTCGGGCGGGCAGTGGGCGAGCTTCGGCTACGTGGCGAGCGAGGCCGAGCTGTCGCGCATGGAGCCCGTCGCCGCGCCGCGACAGGAGGCCGACGGCGACTGGCCCTTCTACGGGCGGGACCCCGGCGGCGCGCGCTCCTCGCCGCTCGCGCAGATCACGCGTGAGAACGTCGCCCGGCTCGCGGTCGCGTGGCGCTTCAGCACCGGCGAGGCGGGGCCGGGCTACGAGACGCGCCGCCGCACCTCGTTCGAGGCGACGCCGCTCGTGGTCGATGGCACGATGTACGTGAGCACGCCGCTCGGCCGAGTCTTCGCGCTCGACGCGGCGACGGGGCGGGAGCGGTGGCGCTTCAACCCCGGCGTCGTGCGGACGAGCAACTTCGGCGACTTCACCAACCGCGGCGTCACCTACTGGGTCGACTCGGCCGCCGCGCCCGCGGCGCGCTGCCGGACGCGCGTCTTCGTCGCCACCATCGACGCACGACTCGTCGCGCTCGACGCGCGCGACGGCGCCACGTGCCCCGCCTTCGGCGACGGCGGGATGGTGGACCTGCGGCGCGGCCTGCGCAACGCGCCGGGGGAGTTCGCCGAGTACGAGGTGACGTCGCCGCCGGCCGTCGTGCGCGGCATGCTCGTCGTGGGCTCCGCCGTGGCCGACAACGGCCGCGTGGACATGGCGAGCGGCGAGGTGCGCGGCTACGACGCGCGCACGGGCGCGCTGCGCTGGACGTGGCACCCGGTGCCGCAGGACTCGAGCGACGCGGCATTCGGCGGGTGGCGCGGCAGCGGGCGCGGCTCGGGCGCGAGCGGCCACCGCACCGGCGCGGCGAACGCGTGGAGCATCATCGCCGCCGACCCGGCGCGCGACATGGTGTTCGTCCCCACGTCGAGCCCGAGCCCCGACTACTACGGCGGCGAGCGCCTCGGCGACAACCGCTACGCGAACTCCGTCGTCGCGCTGCGGGCGAGCACGGGCCAGCTCGTCTGGGCGTTCCAGACGGTCCATCACGATCTCTGGGACTACGACAACGCCGCCCCGCCCGCGCTGGTGACGGTCCGACGGAATGGCCGCGCGCTGCCCGCGGTGCTCCAGGCGACGAAGTCGGGGATGCTGTTCGTGCTGCACCGCGAGACCGGGGAGCCCATCGTCCCGGTGGAAGAGCGCCCCGTTCCCGCCAGCACGGTGCAGGGCGAGCGCGCGTCGCCCACGCAGCCCTTCTCCACGCTGCCGCCGCTCAGCCCCTTCACCGTGCGCCCCGCCGACGCCTTCGGCGCGGACAGCGCCGACCGCGCCGCGTGCCGCGAGACCATGTCGAAGCTCAGGCACGAGGGGCCGTTCACGCCGCCGTCGCTCGAGGGCACGCTCGCGCTCCCGTCGAACATCGGCGGGGCGCACTGGGGCGGGCTCGCGTTCGACGCGTCGCGGCAGCTCGCCGTCGTGCCGGTGAACGAGGTGGGCGCGGTGGCGCAGCTCATCCCGCGCGAGCAGTTCGGCCCCGAGGGGAACCAGGGGCGCTCGGTGCAGGGGTGGGAGTACGCGCCGATGCGCGACACGCCCTACGTCATGCGCCGCCAGATCCTCCTCTCGCCGAAGCGCGTGCCGTGCACGCCGCCGCCGTTCGGGTCGCTGGTCGCGGTGGACGTGGCGCAGGGTCGGATCGCGTGGCGCGTCCCGTTAGGCACGCCGGGCCCGATCGCCCCCCCGGGGATCGACTCCGCGACGCTGCGCCGGCTCGGGTCCGTGAACCTCGGCGGCCCCATCGTGACCGCCGGCGGGCTCGTGTTCATCGCGGCGACGCTCGACCAGCGCCTGCGCGCGTTCGACGTCGAGACGGGGCGCGAGCTGTGGAGCGCGCCGCTCCCCGCCGGCGGCAAGGCGACGCCGATGACCTACATGGCGGGCGGGCGGCAGTTCGTCGCCATCGCCGCCGGGGGCGACGGCGGCGACGTGTTCGGGAAGGGGGACGAGCTGGTGGTGTTCGCGCTGCCGGCGCGTCGCTGAGGGGCCGGGTTCCGGACCTACTGCGGCCCTGCGTAACTTGACGCGTTCCCCGTGGTTCGACCAACCCAGGCCGCGAGCGGCACGGAGCGCGTGGTGGAGACGGTCCTCAGCCGCACCCAGTCCGAGCTCGTCGCGCTGGAGCGCCGCCTCGTCCTGCGCGTGCGTGACGCGATCGCGCACGCGGATGGGCCGGCCGAGGACGTGGAGCGCCTGGCCGCGCTCCTCCACGAGATGGACGAGCTCTTTCTCGTCGTGGTCGTCGGCGAGTACAACGCGGGGAAGTCCACGTTCGTCAACGCGCTGCTCGGCGCCGACGTGTTCGAGACGGGCGACCTGCCGACGACGCGCGCGATCTCGGTGCTCCGCTACGGCGAGCCGGGCCCGCCGGAGCGCGCGGGGGAGCACCTGCTCGTCTACCGCTACCCGGTCGACTTCCTCCGCGACCTGGAGATCGTGGACACGCCGGGGACGAACTCGATCGAGCGCATGGAGGAGGCGGTCACGCGCGGCTTCGTCCCGCGCGCGGACCTCGTCCTCTTCGTGACGAGCCTCCTCCAGCCGATCACCGCGAGCGAGGCGGACTTCCTCGGCCACATTCGCGAGTGGGGGAAGAAGGTCGTCTTCGTCGTGAACGGCGCCGACCGGCGAAACTCCGACGAGCAGCTCGAGCGCGTGCGCGACTACCTGCGGCGGGAGGTCGCGTCGCGGATCGACGGCGGGCGGCCGCCCGCCGTCTACGTCGTGAGCGCGCTGGAGGCGCTGCGCGCGAAGCGGGGCGGCGACCGCGCCGCGCCGCTCGACGCGCGCAACGAGTATCCCGCGCTCGAGCGCTACCTCCTCGAGACCCTGCGGGAGACGGAGCGCGTGCGGCTCAAGCTCCTGTCGCCGCTCGGCGTGCTGCGGAACGTGCTCTCGCGCACGCTGCGTTCGCTCGAGCGGCGCGAGGAGGCCGTGCGGGAGGACGGGGGCGTCCTCCGTTCCGTCCGCGACCAGCTCGCGCAGTACACGGCGGAGATGGAGCGCGACGCGGGGCGCCACCTCGCCGAGGTGAGGAACGTCCTCAACGACGTGGAGCGGCGCGGCCGCCACTGGTTCGAGGACAACGTCCGCATCGCGAACATCGGGCTGTTGCGCAACAAGGACGCGGTCGAGAACCGCTTCCGCACCGAGGTCGTCGCCGACGCCCCGCGGCAGATCGAGCAGGTGGTTCACAGCGTCGTCGACTGGCTCGTGCGCAACAACATGAAGCTGTGGAACGCGGTCGTCGCGAGCCTGCAGGAGCACACCGCGCGACTGAAGGAGCAGGGCGCACTCGCGCCGGAGGGCGGCGCCGAGTTCCAGTACAACCGCGAGGACCTGTTCGCGCGACTGCGCGCGCCGATCGAGCAGCGGCTGGGGCAGTTCGACACGGACCGCGAGGCGCGCGACATCGTGGCCGCCGTCAAGGAGTCGCTCGCCCGCACGTTCGGCGTCAACGTGCTCGCGCTCGGCCTGGGCGCGGTGGTGGTGGCCATCTTCACCACCGTCGCGCTCGACGTCTCCGGCGTGATCAGTGCGACGCTGCTGGCGCTCGCGGGGTGGCTCATCCTCCCCGCGCGGCGCCGGCGACTGGTGCGCGAGCTCGAGGCCAAGATCGCACAGCTCGACGCCGACCTCGCGGCGCTGCTCTCGGCGAGCTTCACGGAGCAGCTCGGGCGCTACGAGGAGCACCTGCTCGAGGTCATCGCGCCCTACGAGCGGTTCCTCGCGGTGGAGGGGGAGCGCGTCGGGCGGGCGCTCGGGGAGCTCCGGGCGGCGGAGCAGGAGGTCGCGGCGCTCGAGCAGCGCATAGACGCCGCGCTTCCCGAGGGACGGCCGACGCGGGAGTGAGCCGGCCGGGTCCCGAGACTCGACCCCGGGCGCGATCGATCGGAAACCGACGGTCACTTCTCCCGTACGGGCTGCCCATGGAAACCCTGACGCGCGACCTCCGCTACGCGATGCGCGCGCTCCGCGCGGCGCCCACGTTCACGCTCGTCGCGGCCCTGACGCTCGCCCTCGGCATCGGCGTCAACGGCGCGATCTTCAGCATCGTCAACGCGCTCCTGTTCCGGCCGCTCCCCGTCGAGCGCCCCGACGACCTGGTGGACATCTACGGCTACTCCACCACGAGGCTCGAGCACGCGACGCACTCGTACCCCAACTACCTCTCGTACCGGGGCGCGACGACGACGCTCTCGGAGCTGGTCGGGTACTCCAACTTCTTCGCGCACTTCGCCACCGCGGGAAGCTCCGACCTCGTCGTCGGGGAGATGGTGTCGGACAACTACTTCAGCGCGCTCGGCATCCGCGCGGCGCGGGGGCGCACCTTCGCCGCCGACGAGGTGAAGGCGATCGGCGCCTCGCCCTACGCCGTCATCAGCGACCGCTTCTGGCGCATCAAGTTCGCCGGCGCGCCCGACGTCGTCGGGAAGACGTTCCGCATGAACGGCACCGTCTACACCATCATCGGCGTGGCGCCGCCGGAGTTCCGCGGCATGGCGCCCGCCGTGACGGCGCAGATGTGGATCCCCCTCGCCATGGCGGGGAAGGTCGAGCCGTTCGGCAACCAGCGCCTCTCGGGCCGGTCGCCGGGCGCCACCCGGTTCGACGGGCGCGGCCAGTGCTGGCTCTGGCTCAGGGGGCGGATGAAGCCCGGCGTCACCCCCGCGCAGGTGAGCGCCGAGTTCGACGGGCTCGTGCGCCGCCTGGGCGAGACGTATCCGGACGCGATGGCGAAGGAGCGGGTCACCGTCGTGCCCACGCGCGACGTGCGCATCAACCCGGACGCCGACGCCCTCATCGCCTCGGCGGGGCTGCTCCTCGTCGCCGCCGTGGGCCTCGTGCTCGTCGTCGCCTGCGCCAACCTGGCCAACCTCCTGCTCGCCCGCGCCGCGGGCCGGGACCGCGAGATCGCGGTGCGCGCGGCACTCGGCGCGTCGCGGGGGCGACTCGTCAGGCAGCTGCTCACCGAGAGCCTCCTGCTGGCGCTCCTCGGCGGCGCGCTCGCGCTGCCGCTCGCCGCCGCCCTGGCCGCCCTCGTCCCGCGCGTGCAGCCGCCGCTGCCGATCGACCTCGGCCTGTCGGTGAGCATCGACTGGCGCGTGCTCGCGTTCATGCTGCTGGCCACCCTGGTCACGGGCGTCGCCTTCGGGCTCGTGCCCGCGCTCCGCGCGTCGCGCCCCGACCTCGTCCCGGCCATGAAGGCTGGCGGCGCGCGGGGCCGCCGGCGGCTCGCGCTGCGCGAGCTGCTCGTCGTCGTCCAGGTCGCCGTGTCGCTCGTGCTCGCCGTCGGAGGCGCGCTGATGACGCGCAGCCTCGCGGCGGCGGGGCGGGTGCCGCTCGGCTACGACGGCGACCGCACCGCCTTCCTCGCGCTGGCGCTCGAGATGAACGGCTACGACGGCGCGCGCGGCGGACGCTTCCTCGAGGCCGGCGTGCAGCGCCTGCAGGCGCTGCCGGGAGTCGAGGCGGTCGCGCTCGCGAGCCGCCTGCCGCTCTCGCTCAACAACAACGGCTTCTCCGTGTACGTGGACGGACGCCCCCGCGCCGACGGCCGGCCCTACGCGATCGACGGCGCGTACGTGGACGAGCGGTACCTGGATGCGCTCCGGCTCCCGCTCCTGGCCGGGCGCGGCATCGAGCCGGCGGACCGCGACGAGGCGCGTCGCGTCACGGTGATCACGAGCACGATGGCGCAGCGCTTCTGGCCCGGCCGGCCGGAGGGCGCGGTGGGCCGCGAGCTCCGCCTGCGGGAAGGGGGAGAGCCCTACCGCGTGGTCGGCGTCGTCGCGGACTACAAGGTGGACACGCCAGGCGAGTCCGCGAAGCCGTACCTTCATCTGCCGCTCGGGCGAGCGGACTCGTACGGGAACTACGTCGTGCGCACCTCGGGCCCGGCCGCCCGCGTCGTGCCCGCGCTGCAGCGCGCGCTGCGCGAGCGCGACCCGGAGCTCGTGTTCATGGACCGCGGGACGCTGCGCGACCTCGCCGATGTCCGGCTCTTCCCGGTGCGGGCCGGCGCCTGGCTGATCGGCGCCTTCGGCGCCCTGGCGCTGGTCATCGCGGCCGTCGGGCTCTACGGCGTCATCGCGTACTCGGTGAGCCGCCGCGTCCGCGAGATCGGCATCCGCACGGCCCTGGGCGCGCAGCGCGGCGCGCTCGTCCGCATGGTGCTCGGCGAGGGGATGCGGCTCGTGGCGATCGGCGGCGCGGTGGGCGCCGTGCTGGCGATGGCGGCCGCGCGCGTGCTGTCGAGCGCCCT
>JBJMNJ010000322.1:0-5820 GCA_045804325.1 Gemmatimonadaceae bacterium | reverse complement strand
GCCGCGCCCGCGCGCTCCAGGTGGCGCGCCGCGACGCTGCGCGCGGGCGCGGCCGCGGCGGTGTGGCTGGTGGCGCTCGCGTTCACGCTGGCGCTGGCGCCGTGGGTCGCGCACGCGCAGTTCGTGATCTTCTGGGTCGCGGTGCTCTTCGCCGCGTGGCACGCGGGCTTCGTCGCGGCGGTCGTCGCGGCCCTCGGCGCCGTCCTCGCGGTGCACTACTACCTCGTGGAGCCGCGCGCGACGTTCAGCCCGTTCGCGCCGGGCGAGCTCCTCACCTTCCTCATCTTCATCGCCGCGTCGGCGCTCGTGAGCGCGCTCGCCGCCGCGGCCGCGCGCTCCCAGCGCGCGGCCCGCGAGTCGCGCGCACGCATGACCACCATCTTCGACGCGCTCCCGGACGCGGCGGCGAGCTACGACGCCGAGTGGCGCTACGAGTACGTGAACCCGGCCGGCCGCGCGCTGCACCGCGAGCTCTTCGAGGCCGCCGGCACTCCCCCCGGGCAGGCGCCCGAGTCGGTGATCGGCCTCGTCGCGTGGGACGTGTTCCCCTGGCTCGTGGGCACGAAGTTCGAGACCGAGTCGCGCCGGGCGGTCGCCGAGCAGCGCCCCGTGGAGTACACGGAGTACGTCCCGCCGCTCGACCGCTGGTACGAGACGCGGATCATCCCGACCGCGATGGGCGTCATGTCGCTCAACCGCGACGTCACCGCCCAGCGCACGGCCGAGGGCGAGCGCGAGCGCCTGCTCGCGGCGGAGCGCGCCGCGCGCGAGCAGGCCGAGGCGGCGGAGCGGCGCGTCGCGTTCCTCGCGGACGCGAGCGCGCGGCTCGCGCAGTCGCTGGACGTCGAGGCGACGCTGCAGTCCGTCGCCGAGCTCGCGGTGCCGGCACTCGCCGACTGGTGCTTCGTCGAGGTGCTCGAGGGCGGGAAGGTGCGCCCCGCCGCCGTCGCGCACCGCGACCCGCTGATGGTCCAGCTCGGCCGCGAGATCATGGCGCGCTGGCCCATCGACCTCGACGCGCCGTTCGGCACGGGAAAGGTGCTGCGCACGGGCGAGCCGGAGCTCGCGCCGGACATTCCCGACGACATCCTGTCGTCCGTCGCCCAGGACAGCGACCACCTCGCGATCCTGCGGCGCGTGCGTCTGCGCTCCTCGCTCTCGGTGCCGCTGCGCGGCGTGAACGGGCGCCCGGTGGGCGTGCTCTCGCTCGCGTCGGCCGAGTCGGGGCGGCAGTTCGGCGAGGCGGACCTCGCGATGGCCGAGGAGGTGGCGCGGCGCGCGGCCGCGGCGCTCGCGCGCGCGCGCCTGCACTCGGCGGTGGAGGCCGCGCTGCGCCGCGCGACGGCGCTCCAGCGGGTGACGAGCGCGCTCGCCGGCGCGCTGGACGCCGAGGAGGTCGCGCGCCTGGTGGTCCACCACGGGTGCGACGCGGTGGGCGCGGTGGCAGGCTCGTTCGCGCGACTCGACCCGTCGCGCCGCGAGTTCGAGACGCTGGCGAG
The DNA here is from genome assembly GCA_045804325.1 of Gemmatimonadaceae bacterium. Taxonomy (GTDB): domain Bacteria; phylum Gemmatimonadota; class Gemmatimonadetes; order Gemmatimonadales; family Gemmatimonadaceae; genus JBJMNJ01. The sequence goes on along the minus strand of JBJMNJ010000322.1, from coordinate 4,321 downwards.
CGAGGGGTACGGCGAGGACACGACGCGCCGCTTCACCCGCTACCCGCTGGTGGCGGGGCGACCGGTCTCCGACGCGGTGGAGCACGGCGTCCCCGTCTACCTCAGCACGCTCGGCGAGGCGGAGCGGCGCTATCCCACGTCGGCGCCGGCGATTCGCGAGACGGGCTACCAGGCGTTCGCGGGGCTGCCCGTTCGCGCGGGCGGCACGGTGGCCGCGCTGAGCTTCAGCTTCGAGGGCGAGCGCCGGTTCGATCCCGAGGAGCGCGCGTTCTTCGAGACGCTCGCCGCGCAGGCGGGACAGGCGCTGGAGCGGGCGACGCTGATCGAGGGGGAGCGCGCCGCGCGCCACGAAGCGGAGGCGGCCAACCAGGCGAAGAGCCAGTTCCTCGCGACCATGAGCCACGAGCTCCGCACCCCGCTCAACGCGATCGCGGGGCACGTGCAGCTCATGGAGCTCGGGCTGCACGGGCCGGTGACGGAGGCGCAGCTGGACGCCCTCGGCCGCGTGGCCCGCGCCCAGCGCCACCTCCTCGGCCTCATCAGCGACGTGCTCGACTACGCGCGCATCGAGAGCGGCCGCGTGACCTTCGACATGCAGGCGGTGCTCGTGCGCGACGTCATGGCGAACCTGCTGCCGCTCATCGAGCCGCAGGTGGCGGAGCGCGGGCTCTCGCTGAGCGTGCGCATGCCGGAGGACGAGGGCCGCCCGACGGTGTTCGTGTGGGCGGACCGCGAGAAGCTCGGCCAGGTGCTCCTCAACCTGCTCTCCAACGCGGTGAAGTTCACGCCGCCGGGCGGCCGCATCGCGGTGGAGATCGCCGACCGCGCGGACGGCTCGGCGCCGGCGAGCGTGGCCTTCGTGCGCGTGTCCGACACTGGCGTGGGCATCCCGGCCGAGCAGCTCGAGACGATCTTCGAGCCCTTCGTGCAGGTGGACCGCTCCTACACGCGCAACGCCGGGGGCACGGGGCTCGGGCTCGCGATCAGCCGCGACCTGGCGCGCGGCATGGGCGGCGACCTCCGCGCGCGCAGCGAGCCGGGGAAGGGGTCGACGTTCACGGTGACGCTGAAGCGAGTGGAGGGCTGAACGGCGGCCATTGCTGCCATGGTCCCAAGTGAATCAGAGAGCGCGGCGGCCGGCGCACGGGCGGCCCGATCGGCGGCCCGTCCGTTGCGTCTTCGGCGCGTAGGGCTCAGCCCGCCCCCACGGCAGACAGAGGGCCAACGCATGCCATCTCGCATCCGCCCGACGCGGCCTGCGGCGCGCCGTGTCGCGCGCCTCGCCGCGCTCCTCTCGCTCGGCGCCGCCGCAACGCTCGGCGCCTGCGGCGACGGGCTCCCCGGCGACTTCGCCACCGTCGTCGTCCCCGGCACGACGACGCTCGCCATCCAGGCCGGGAACAACCAGTCGGTCCCCGCGGGGGGCGTCGCCGCCACCGCGCTGACAGTGCGGCTGGCGGACAACACGGACGCCCCGATGCCCGGCGTGACCGTGACGTGGGCCGTGACCTCCGGCGGCGGTACCGTGAGCCCCGCGACCACGGTCACCGACGTGAACGGAATCGCGCTGGCGACCTTCACGGCCGGCCCCTCCGCCGGAACGACCGTCGTCACCGCGTCGGCCGGCGGCACCCGTACGGCGAGCTTCACGATCACGGTCGCGTCCTGACGGCCTGCGGCCGAGGGCCGAGGGCCGGGTGTAGAGGAGCTGTCCCCCGAGAGGAGCCGAGCGCCGCCCGTCAGGGCGTCGCCGCCGCCGCCGTCTCCTTCCGCGGCGCGGCCTTGAGCTTCGCGTCGTACCAGTCGAGCAGGCGCGTGTGGAAGTCCGTGAAGTCGGCGAGGCTGCTCATCGGCACGCCGTGGCCGCCGTTCGCGTAGCTCACCCACACGACTTCCTTCCCCAGCCGGCGCAGCGCGTAGTACATCTCGCGCGTGTTGATGGCCGGCACGTTCGCGTCGAGCTCGCCCGTCATCAGCAGGAGCGGCGTCTTGATGCGGTCCGCGTAGAAGATGGCCGAGTGCGCGACGTACTTCTGCGGCTGCTGCCAGAGCGTCGCACCGATGCGGTCCTGGCTCTTCTCCGCCGCGTGGATGTTGCGCACCCCGAGGCGCGGGCTGTCCGTGTAGAACGAGACCAAGTCCACCTTGCCGGAGATGTTCACGGCCGCCTTGAAGCGCTGCGTCTGCGTGATGAGCAGGTTCGTGGCGTAGCCGCCGTAGCTCGTGCCGTGCACGCCGAGCCGCGCCGAGTCGGCGACGCCGGTCTCGATGAGCTTGTTGGCCGCGGCGGTGACGCCCTTCACCCACGCCTCGCCCGGGTAGCCCGTCTCGAAGTCCACGGACGGCTTCACGACGACGTAGCCGCGCGCGTTGAGCAGGTTCGCCGTCGGGTCGAACGTGTCGTCGAAGAAGTCCTCGTAGATGATGAACACCGTGGGCTTCGGCTCGCCCTGCCGGAACCCCGCCGGGTAGTGCACCACCCCGTACTTCTGGTGCCCGTCGGCGTCGAGGTAGCTCACGAGGCCCGTGGTGCCGAGGCGGCGCTGGGCGAGCCAGGGGTTCGCGTCGGTGAGGCGGCGGAGGCCGCGGAAGTCCGCGTCGGCGGCGTAGAGGTCGCCCGGGCGGTTGCCCGGCGCGATGGACGCGACCGCGGTGCGTCCGTCGCGCGAGAAGCGGACGGGCGAGTAGATGCGGTCGTCCTTGAGCAGGTCCTCGACCTTCTTCGTGGTGCGGTCGTAGCGCACGACGCCGCGCTCCCACTTCGTGCGCGACGCGTAGCTCAGGTAGACGTAGCGCCCGTCCTCGCTCCAGCCGATGGCGCTCGCGCGCGGCGACTGCGCGAGCGAGTCGGAGGTCTCGATGACGAGCTCGCGCGCGCCGCTCCCGAGGTCGAGCACCCAGAGCCCCTGCCGGTTGGAGGCGACGAGCGCGTCCCCCGCCGGCGACCACCGCACCGGCGTGAAGCGCTCGGCCGCGCGGCGGTCGCGCGCCTCCTTCGACGTGTCCGCGGAGGCGACGCGGGCGGTGTCCCCCGCGACCTGCCGGCGCGTGGTGTCGGCGACGGAGCCGACGAACAGCTTCCCGTCCTTCGCGTAGGCGAAGCGCCGGCCGTCGCGCGCCCACACGAGCGTCACGCCCTTGAGCGACGGCATGACGACGCGCGCCGTGTCGCCGCCGGCGAGCGCCCGCGCGACGAGGCGCGTCTCCGTCCCGAAGATCACGTCGTAGTCCGTCTTCGGCGTCACGTCCTCGTTGTACGCGAGCACCGACCCGTCCTCGGCCAGCGTCCACGAGGTGACCATGCGCTCGGGCAGGAGCTCGCGCACGCGCCGCGCGGCGAGGTCGTAGGCGACGACGGCGCGCTGCGCGCTCGTGCGGCGCAGGGCGTCCCAGGCGAGGAACGGGTCCGTGCTCGACTGCACGATGACCGGGCCCTTCGTGAGGCGCGCGAACTCCGCCTGCGCCTTGCGGCGCCACTCGTTGGAGCGCAGCGCGAAGACGACGGAGGCGCCGTCGCGCGTCCAGCGCAGCTCGCTGTTCTCCGCGACGTAGCGGCCCGCGGGGATCGGCACCGTCGTCAGGCGCCCGGTCGCGCGCTCCCAGATCACCGCCTCCGCGACGCCCGCGGCGTCGAGCGCCAGGACGGCGAGGCGCGCGCCGTCCGGCGACCACGCGGCGGCGCGCACGTTGCGCGGCGAGGGGAAGACGGCGCGGCGCTCCCCGCTCCGCGTGTCGATCGCCCAGAGGCGCTGCGCCGCCGGGGCGACGTACGTGGGGTCGCCGAAGCTCCGGTTGTAGTCGATGCCGAGCTGGTCGCGGCGCGACTGGGACGTCGCGGCGAGCCAGCGCCCGTCGTCGCTGAGGTCCCCGACCTGGAACGTCACGACGTCGAGCGCGTCGCCGATGGAGAACTCGGCAGGCGTCGCAGCCTGCGCGCGGAGTGCGGCGGGTGCGGCGAGACCCGCACCGAACGCGGCGAGCGTGAGAAGCGCCGCCGCGGGGGCGGGGCGGAAGACGAGGCGCATCGAAACGGTCCGTCGAAGGGGATGCCACAATGTGCCGGGACGCGCGCCGCCGCGCGAGCGCCCCGCTCGGCCCCGATCAGCGCACGGTCGCCCCCGGGCGCCCTCGCCGGGCCTCGGCTCCTCGGCTCCGGCCGGCGGAGCACGACGTTCACCAACGGCACTCCGGCGTTGCGGCCGGCGGGGCGCGCGCGACGAGCCGCACGCCTCGCGACACGAAAGCCCGCCCGTGGACTGCCCCCGCCCGCGCCCTCGCATATGATTCCGCGCATGACGACGACCGAGGCTGGGCTGCTCCG
>JBJMNJ010000321.1:0-4020 GCA_045804325.1 Gemmatimonadaceae bacterium | reverse complement strand
TCGCGCGATGCCGGCCTCTACGGCGCCGTGTACCGCATCCTCGAACGGCTGCAGTTCATCCCGGCGACGCTGCTCGTGACGCTCTTCCCCGTGCTCGTGGCCGCGCGCGATCACGATCCGCAGCGGCTGCGCCGCGTCCTGCAGGTCACGGTCGAGTACCTCGCGATCAGCTCGCTGGCCGTCTTCGCGGTCTCGCTCGCCGGACCGGAGCCGCTGGTCCAGCTGCTGTTCGGCGACGAGTTCGCCGAAGCCGCCCCCGCGCTGCCGGTGCTGACGGCCGCATTCGTCGTCATCTGCTTCGGCTACCTCACCGGGCACCTGATCATCACCTACGAGCTCCAGCGCCGGTTCCTGCTGGTCGCCGGCGCCGGACTCGTCTTCAACGCCGCCCTCAACCTCCTGCTGGTCCCCCGCTACGGCTTCCTCGCCGCGGCGTGGCTGACCCTCGCCACGGAGATCCTCGTCACGGCGCTGTCGGCGGCGATGGTCTTCCGCAAGGCGAGGCTCTGGCCGAGCGCCGGGCGCCTGCCGCGGGTCCTGCTCGCCGCGGTCGCGTGCTGGGCCGCCGGCGCCGGGCTCAACGGCGCCGGCCTGCCGACGCTGGCCTGGGCCGCCGTCGCCGGGCTCGTCTACGCCGGCGCGCTGCTCGCGCTGCGCGCGGTCGAGCTCTCCGACCTCAAGACGCTGATCCGGCGCGAAGCGCCTACCGCACCCGCCGCTGCAGCGCCTTGAGCCGATTCTGCACGTCCGGCGGCAGACGCCGCGCGCGCTCGCGCGCCCACCGGCGCACGTGCCGCGGGACCTCCTGGGCGCGGGCGAGCGGATAGTGCCGTCCGCGGGGCAGCAGCGTCGTCCAGCGCAGCTGCCGGACCTCGTCGGTGAACCGCCGCTTGTACGGCTGCTCGCCCTCGCCGAGATCCACCCGCTCCACCCCGGTGTCGGCCCCGTGGCGGATCGCCTCGAGCATGAGCGTCGTGCTCGGGGCGAAGCCCGCCCACTCCGGGACGAACCCACCGCCCCACGCCGAGCTCTCGGCGCCGGCGCGCACGAAGACCTCGGCCGCCATCGCCGTCCCGTCCGCATCGAGGAGCCAGACGTCGAAGCGACCGGCCGCGGCCAGCGCGGAGCCCGCGTCGAGGAGCATGCGGGCGACCTGCGGGCTCGTCCGCTCCGAGCCTCCTCGGGGATCCCAGCGCGCTCGGTAGAGGCGCACCGCCTCCTCGATGGCGGGCTCGATCTCCTCCGGATCCGCGCGCCGGATCACTCCGCCCGCGTCCCCGATCCGCCGCCGGACCCGGCCGGACTCCTTCCGGTAGTTCATGGAGCGGGCCCGCATCCACGCGTCGGCACCGCCGGCGCCCGGCACCGCCAGCGGGAGATCCATCGTGAAGTCCTCGTGCAGCCAGGCGCCGCGCCCCGGCCACGCGGCGGCCAGCGCTTCGGGCCACGGGGAGTCCGCGGGGAGCGCCTCGAGCACAACCGCCGCGGGGGCGGGCGAGTGCTCAGCGAGCACGGCCGCGACGCACCGCGCGGCGTCGGCCTCGCGTCCCGGTGCGGCGAGCGGCTGCAACCGCGCGGTGAAGCCTCCGGTGAGCAGGCGCAGGACGGGCAGCCGGGCCGCTGTGGACTGCAGGTAGGTCGGCACCAGGCCGACGAGCGACTCGCCGTCGCGCACGAGCACGGCGTGCAGCCTTGCGCCGGGCGGGGCCAGGTGCCTCCACCAGGCGAGCATCCACGCCGGCGCGCAGTACGGACGGCCCGCCGCGACCGCGAGGGCGTCCCACGCCGCGGCAGCGTCCTCCAGCTCGGCCGCGTCGGTCACCACCCGCCCGGTCAACATGCGCGGCACCGTACCGATCGCCCGTCCGCCTCACGGCGATAATGGACACGGTGACGCAGACCCGCGCCCTGCTCGTCTCCGACGAGCGCGACCTGCAGCCCCACCTTCAGGCCTGGAGCGAGCTCGCCGCCCTGCGAGAGCGCCCGTTCTGCCAGCCCGAGTGGATGCTCGCCTGGTGGCGCCACGCGGCGCCCGAGGGCTCGCAGCTGCGGACCGTGCTCGTGCTGGACGGGGCGCGCCTGATCGGCATCGCGCCGTACTTCGCCGGCCGCGAGCGGGCGGGGCGCACCGACTACCGCCTGCTCGCCTCGGGCGTGTCGCATCCACTCGACGTGCTCGCGGTGCCCGGCCACGAGGACGAGGTCGCCGCCGCGGTGGCGCGGACGCTGGCCGCGGCGTGTCCGAAGCCGACGCTGGTCACCTTCGAGGGGCTCGACGAGGACTCCGCCTGGCCGGCCGCGCTGCGCTCCGCCTGGCCGGGCCGCCTGCGGCCACGGCCGTACCGGACGAGCCGCATGACCACGCCGCTCCTGGCGCTCCCGTCCGTGGACTACGAGACGTGGATGGCCGGCAAGAGCTCGAACTTCCGCCACCAGATGCGCCGTCTGCGCCGCAAGTTCGCCGCCGCGGGCGGCGTCACCTACATCGCCACCGGCCAGGAGGCGATCGAGCGCTCCGCGCGGGCGTTCGCGGAGCTGCACGACACGCGCTGGCAGGAGCGTGGCGGATCGAACCTGAGACGTGACGAGACCGCCCGGATGCTCTCCGAGGCGGGCGCCGCACTCGGCCCGGACCGCCTCAGGCTCTGGACCGCCGAGCTCGACGGCGATCTGGTCGCTGTCCAGGTGTTCCTCGCCACCGGCAGCCAGGTCGCCTACTGGAACAGCGGCTGGGACGAGCGCCATGGCAGCTTCAAGCCGGCGATGGTCGGCATCCTGGCTGCGATCGAGGACGCCCTGGCCCGTGGCGAGCGGCGGATCAACTTCGGCGCGGGCGAGCAGCCCTACAAGCTGCGCTTCGCGGAGGACACGTCGGCGGGGGTCACCTGGGGGGGCATGTTCCCGGTCGACCGCCGCTACCCGGCCACGCGGGTACAACTGGCGCCGCGGCAGCTCGAGTGGTGGGCACGGCGCCGCGTGCGCGCACTGCCGCCCGAGCGGCGGGCCCGCCTCGACCGCCTCCGCGACCGCGTTCAGGGCAGGCTGCGGTAGACCGACACCCAGCTCGGCGCGTGGCGGCGCCGCAGGCCCTTCGACGTCCGCACGTGCTCGAAGCGCCCGGTCCGCTCGATCACCTCGGCGAGCATCGGGAAGACGTAGATGATCGTCAGCGTCCGCGGGTTGCGATCCACCGAACGCACGAGCGCGTCGATCGCGTGTTCGAAGACGTGCCCGCCGAAGGGGTTGTAGAAGTAGGCGTGCGTCACGTCGTCGGGCGGCTCGTACTTCATGACGTCGGCCGTCACGATCTCGACGTCCTTGCACCTCAGCCGGTCGCGGTTGCGGCGGATGTTCTCCTCCGCGATGACGGTCAGCTCGGCCGCGAGGTCGACGCCGATCACCCGGCGGAAGGGGTAGCGCTGCGCGGCCTGGTAGACGACGCGACCCTTGCCGCAGCCGTACTCGAGGAAGACGTCGTGCGGGCGCACGTCGCGCACGCGCAGCGCGCGCGGGAGCGCCGTCCAGGGCGAGGCCTGATAGCGGTGGCGCTCCTCGGTCTTGAGGCCGAGCTCCTGGAGCTTGACGCGCGGCGCCGTGTCGATGAAGTCACCCCGCTCGAACACGGCCCGGCCGATCCGCGACTCGACGGCGCGGTACCTGGACCCCACCGCCGCCTTGAGCTCCCGCGCGCGCATCGCGGGAGCCTAGCCAGAAGCGCGGGGACCGCGGCGCCGATACCTATACTCGCGCCGTCGTGACCGGAGATGGCGCACGGGTGCACGTCGCCATCGACGCGAACGTGCTCGAAGCCGCGTGGGGCGGGATCCCGAAGTACCTGCACCGGATCGCCGAGGACCTGGCGGCCGGCGGCGACCGCGTCGACCTGCTGATCAACCGGCGCGGCTGGACGTCGCCGGTCCCGGGCGCCCACGCCGTGAACCTGCGGCTCCGCGGCCGGCCGCTGTGGCGGGAGCTGGCCGTCCCGGCGTGGACGCTGCGGCACCGGCCCGACGTGCTCTG
>JBJMNJ010000320.1:0-5445 GCA_045804325.1 Gemmatimonadaceae bacterium | reverse complement strand
GGCGCCGCATCGCCTCCACCGGCGGCTCGACGGGGCCGGCGGCCGGCCGGTACTGCGAGAGGTCGACGCCGTTCGGCAGCACGGTGATCCTGTCCGCCGGCACTCCCTTCGCCGTGACGCGCCCCTTGAACGACTCCGTGACCACGGTGACGTGGTCCGCGCGCGCGAGCAGCCCCCGCTCGAGGCCGAAGAGCGCGCGCTGCGCGCGTCCCTCCTTCAGCATCCCCATCTGGACCATGTAGTCGGGCCAGAGGTCGCGGATCTCGAGCACGAGCGGCACGCGCCAGAGCCGCGAGAGCGCGACGCCGCTCACGTGTGGGAGGAACGGCGGCGAGCTCGCGATGAGGACGTCGGGGCGGCCGGCGCGGGCGAGCGCGTGCGCGAGCCCGCTCAGCATGAACGACGCGTTGTTCACGATCTTGGCGCCGAAGCCGAGGCTGCGGCTCGTGAACACCCAGGAGCGGATGGTGCGGACGCCCTCCCACTCCTCCTCGATGAACCACCGCCCCTTGTAGCGCGGATCGACCTCGCCCTCGCCGCGGCCGGGGATGCGGCGGTTCGGCATGCCGGTGATCACCGTGACCCGCGCGCCGTGCTCCTGCCAGCGCTGCGACATCTCGAGGATGCGCGCGGGGCCGGCGCCGACCTCCGGGACGAAGTCCTGGTTGAGGTAGGCGATGTGGAGCGGGCGGTCGCTCTGGGATCGTGGCACGGGTCAGCCGGTGGCGGTGGGCGCGCCGGGCACGATGCGGAACCCGAACGGGCGGCCGTCGTTGCTGCGCACGGTGGCGGTGAGGCACGGTGCGGTGAGCGCGATGCCGAACTCCGGGCAGTACCATCCCTGCGCGGGCGCCGTCTCGCCGCGGTGCAGCGCGACCGCGTCCACGCCGAACCAGTCGACGCGCGCGCCGCCCCCGGGCCAGCGCAGCACGGCGACATGTCCCTCGAGCGCCACGGCGACGTCCGGGTGGAGGTGCAGGTGGCTTTCCAGCCGCGCACCCCCGGCTCCAGCCACGACGTCCGTCACGCGCACCTCGCGCCCTTCGCGCTCGACCGTGCGCCGGTGCTCCGCGCGCGGGGCGTGGTACGGCCGGTACGCGCCCTCGAAGAGGAACACGCCGCCATCGCTCCGAGCCCGCGCGGCGACGACGCGCGCGCGCCGCGCCACGCGGAACGTCCCCCAGACCTCGTGCTGCTCGCGGCCTGCGATGACGACGGTGTTGTGCGCGCGCGTGCTCCGCGCGTACTCGCGCAGCGGGTCGCCGTCGTACCCGGACACCCCGCTGTCGACGACGACCGGCGCGCCCGCGAGGTCGAGCTCGAAGCTCAGGAGGTCGCAGTGCGCGTGGCCCATCTGGTAGTCGGGCGCCGCGGCGCCGCAGTCCACGAGCAGCCGGTCGCCGCCCTCCGCGACGCCGAAGTAGCCGGTGTCGGGTAGGGCGAGCTGGCCGCGCGCGTCGGGGATGCCAGCGTCGAGCGTCATACCGGCGAGGCGGTCGGCATATGCGCGCGGCGGCGCGATGCCGTTCGCGGCGTCGTTGAACAGGTGCAGCGCGCCGTCCGGCCGCACGAGCACCGCCGTGGCGCGCACCATCGCCTCGAGGCGCGCGACGACCGCCGCCGGAACGCGCTCGCCCGCCGCGCGCGCGAGCGCCACGGTCTCGAGCAGGTCGACGAGCGCCACGAGGTGGTACATGGGGGAGCGCTCGAAGTGGCCGCCGTCGGGGAGCACCTGCTCCGTCACCTCGCGCCAGAGGAGGGCGGGGTAGCGCGCGCGCCAGCGGCGTGCGGCCGCATCGTCGAAGAGCAGTCCGCCCACCGCGAGCGCCTGGAGGTTCTTCTGGAGATGGTTCGCGAGGAGGTGCCACTCCACCTGCCGCTCCAGCGCGACGAGCTGCGCGTGCGCGCTCGCGAGCAGCCGCGCGCGCACGTCCGCTGGCACCGCGTCCTCGAGCAGCAGGAGCGCCGACGCCCAGTTCACGACGCGCAGCGAGACGGTGTACGGCTCCCAGCCGTCGCCGCGGAGACCCGCAGTGGCGGCCGCCCAGCCGGTCGCCAGCTCCACGAAGCGCTCGGCGTAGCGCGCGTCGGCGGTGAGCCGCCACGCCCACGCCAGGTCCGCCGCGTAGTCGAAGTAGTGGAGGTTGTAGCTCCAGAGGTGGCTGACGTGGCGCCGGCGCCAGTCGATGCGCGGCAGCGTCTCGGTGTGGTTCAGGAACGTGAAGCGGCCGGCGAGCACCGCGTCGGCGCGCGCGACGGCATCCTCGTTCCGCGGCCCCCAGGCGATCATCGTGTCGCGCAGGGAATCCGCGCGCGGCGACAGGCGCGGTGCGTCCGCGGCAGTCGCCGGTGCGCCGGCTGCGCCGGGCGCGCCGCGCTGGAGTCGCCGGAGCGGGAGATAGAGGAGCTGCCTCGGGCGCAGGTGCCGGAGGGTGCGCGCGTAGAGCAGCGCGCGCGCGATGGGGCCCGCCACGTCAGCCGGCGCGGCCGCCGCCCGCGCGCGCCAGCTCCGCGGCGCGGACGGCCCAGCGCGACACCTCGAACAGCTCGTCGAGTGGGATCGGCGGCACGCCGGTCTCGGTCACCGCGCGCTTCCACGCGGCGATCTCGGCAACCTGCCCCTTGTCCGTCGCTCGCGCGCGCTCCCAGAGGGGGCCGGGGAGGCCGAAGCGGCGGAGCCGGCGCCAGTTGTCGATCGCCGCGGTCTTCCCGTCCCAGAAGCACTCGATGCGCTCCTTGGGAAAGGCCTTCGAGCCGTTGGCGAGGTAGTGGAGCACGGCCGTCGAGCCGTCGGCGAAGCGCATCGACATGTGCGCGACGTCGTCCACCGGCCGCCCATCCCTGTCGCGGGCCACGGTGACCTCGACGTCCTCGATCCGCGCGCCGACGAGCGCGCGGGCGAGGTCGATCCAGTGGACGGCCTCGCCGACGATGCGCCCGCCGCCGAGCTCCGCGTCCTGCGTCCAGTGCTGTCGCGGGATGGCGCCTGCGTTGATGGTGGCGACGACGGCGAGGGGGCCGGCGCGCCCGGCGAGGTGGCGTCGGAGCTCCGCCGTGAGCGGCGCGAAGCGGCGGTTGAAGCCGGCGGTGAGGATGGCGGACGACTCGCGCGCGGCCGCCTCCAGCGCGTCGAGCTCCTCCATCGTGAGCGCCAGCGGCTTCTCCACGAACACGTGCTTGCCGGCGCGGAGCGCCCGCTCGGCGAGGCGCGCGTGCGTGTCGTGCCGGGTGAGCACGAACACGCTCTCGACGGACGGGTCGCCGAAGACCGCGTCGAGGTCCGTGGTCGTGCGCTCGGCGTCGAACTGCTCGGCGGCGAGGGCGCCGCTGATTCCCGCGCCGGAGGCGACGGTGCGCACGTGGAGCCCGGCGCGCTTCATCACCGGGAGCAGCATGCGCGTGGCGTAGTTGCCCGCGCCGACGACGCCCACGCCGGTGCCGTTCGGCCTGGCGGACGGGCGGACGATCGTGCGCTGCGCGGCCGTCGGCGCCGCGCCGCCGCGGTCCGGGTAGCCGAGCACGACGCCGAGGCTCGGCTCCGGGCTGGCGATGAGGTCGTACGCCTTGCCGACGTCCGCGAAGTCGAAGCGGTGCGAGACGAGGGGCGGGGGGTCGAGCCGCCCGTCGGCCATGAGGCCGAGCACCGCCTCGAAGTTGCGCTGCTCCGTCCACCGGACGAAGGGGAGGGGATAGTCGTGCGCCTGCTCCTCGTACGCGGGATCGTAGCGCCCGGGGCCGTAGCTGCAGGAGACGGCGAAGGAGAGCTCCTTCCTGTAGAAGTCGTCGCGCTGGAGCTGCAGCCCGGTGACGCCGACGAGGACGAGCCGCCCGCGCTTGCGGCTCATCAGCGCGGCCTGGTGCGCGGGCTCGTCGGACTTCGCGGAGAGCGTGAGGAGGACGGCGTCCGCGCCGACGCCGCCGGTGCGGGCGAGGACGTGCTCGGAGGGCGCGCCGTCGGAGCCGTCCACGACCTCCGCGCCGAACTGCCGCGCGAGCGCGAGGCGGGCGGCGGCGTGGTCGATGCCGATGACGCGGCACCCGCTGGCGCGGAGGAGCTGCACGGTGAGCAGCCCGATGAGCCCGAGGCCGTAGACGACGACGGTCTCGCCGAGGGTGGGGTTGGCGAGGCGGATGCCCTGCAGGCCGATGGCGGCGAGCGGGGTGAAGGCGGCGGCCTCGAAGCTCACGGCGTCGGGGATCTTCGCGGCGAGCGTCATGGGGACGCGCACGTACTCCGCGTGGGCGCCGTTGGTGACGACGCGGTCGCCGGGCTTGAATTGGGCGGCGGCGCGAGGGCCGACCTCGACGACGACGCCGGCCTGGCAGTAGCCGAGGGGGACGGGAGCGCCGAGCTTGGCGCGGACGGTCTCGAGGGTGGCGGCGAGGCCGTCGGAGCGGACCTTCTCGAGGACCTGCTTGACCTTGTCGGGCTGGCTGCGGGCCTTGGCGAGGAGGTTGGAGCGGCCGAACTCGACGAGCATGCGCTCGGTGCCCGCGGAGACGATGGTGGCGCGGGTCTCGACGAGGACGTTGGGGCCGGTCGCCGCGGGGACGGGGACGTCGGCGATGGTGGTGGCGCCGGTGTCGAGGCGCTGGAGGAGCTGCTTCATGTATCTGTTCACGATCCGCGGCGAGCGAAGATCAACGTTGAAAGGCGGTCAGCGCAACGCGAGCGATTCGATGTTGCCGGATTCCGTCACCCGCACGGGCGACCCGCTATCGACGACAACGCGCGCCGCTAGGAACAGTGCGCCCGTGAGTCGCACGTATGACTCAGGTGTGCTGGGCACGTTTTCACGCATGCCCTCGAACGAGTGCCGCACATTGGCGCCGTGGCCGTGGTCGCGGTGACGCAGACGCAGGCGGAGGCGCCGCGCGCCGACGTCCGCACGCACCTGCTGGAAGTCCTCCAGAGCGCAAAGGGCGTTGCCGCGGTGGCAATTCAGCACCTCGCGCACCCCCTCGAAGGTGTGACCCTTCGCGGAGAACGTGATGGCTGCGGAGGACTGGTCCGCGAAGGCGAACGTCAGGACGAAGTCGGAAGGGGAGCTGCGGTCGCCGCCGACGCCGATCTCGCAGGGAAACGCGTCCTCCGCGCCGACGAGCTGCAGCGTCAGGTCCGTCCAGTGGCAGAGGTTCCCGAGCACGCGGCCTCCCTCGGCCTCGCTGAAGTACCAGTGGTCGGGCGGGATCTCGTGTCCGGCGACGAACCAGTTGATCATCGACGGGCCGCTCTCCTTCGAAAGGACGTCCTTCAGAACGCGAAAGAGTCGGCTCCGAGGCCTGTTGACTCCTAGGAACACCTTCGCCGACGGATTGCGCCGCATGGCGGCACAGAGGCGATCGAGCTGGTCCTCGGTGACGACGTGGGGCTTCTCGATGTGCACATGCTTGCCCGCGTCGAGACACTGAATCGCGTACTCCGCGTGGCTCGCGTGGTTGGAT
>JBJMNJ010000319.1:0-12666 GCA_045804325.1 Gemmatimonadaceae bacterium | reverse complement strand
GACCGCGTGGGCCGGCTGGCCGACGCGCAGGAGTTCGAGGGGCTGGAGTTCCCGCGCGACCGCTTCGCGCCGGGCCTGCTGGAGAAGCTCCGCGAGGACGCGCCGAGCGTGGTGCGCGAGGCGGGCGAGCGGGTGGTGGTGGGCCACCTCTACACGCAGCGCCGCGTGACGCCGCTGAACCTTTATCTCCTGCACGCCTCCCCTGCGGCAGCCGTCGCCGCGATCGTGGACTACGGCACCGCGATCAAGGAGCTGGCGATGGCGAACATCTTCACCGGCGACATGCTGCTGAAGAACTTCGGCGTGACGCGCCACGGCCGCGTCGTCTTCTACGACTACGACGAGCTCGCGCTGCTCACCGACTGCAACTTCCGCCGCGTGCCGAAGAGCACCCACGCCGACGAGGAGATGGCCGCGGAGCCGTGGTACCACGTCGGGGAGTCCGACGTGTTCCCCGAGGAGTTCCGGCCGTTCCTCGTCCCGCCTCCCGGGCCGCTGCGCGACGCGTTCCTCGCGGCGCACGCGGACCTGCTCACCGTGGAGTTCTGGACGGGGGTGCAGGAGCGGCTGCGCGCCGGGTACCTGTTCGACTTCTACCCCTACCCCGCGTCGCGCCGGCTCGGCGGCGGCGCCTAGGCGAGCGCCTTCACGGGCACGAGGGGCACCCCGGCGCGAAGCGCGGCCCGCGCGTGCGGGCTCTCCGGGTCGAGCTGGCGCGGCGAGACGAACATGGTCGGGCACGGCTTGCCCGAGCGCCACGCCTCGAACGAGGCGACGATCGCGTCGGCCACGGCGTCCGGCGGGGCGAACGAGGTGTCCACCACCAGGTCGAAGTTCGCCATGTTCGTGAGGTCGATGCCGTAGATCTCGCGGAAGCGCTCGGTCTCGCTCCGCCGTCGGCTGCGGATCTCGGTCTTTCCCGCCTCGCGGCTCGCGTAGCGCTCGTCGTGGCGGCCGGCGGCCATGATGCGGTCCACCGCCACGTCCGGGTCCACGCGCAGGTAGACCTTGTAGGCCGTCGGGATGAAGTGCCAGGCGATGCGCGAGTCGATGATGAAGGGCTCGGGCTGCCCGTCCAGCTCGACCGTCTTGCCGTCGATCTCCCGGTCGATCTCGGGGTGCGTCTCCGCGTACTGGTTCAGCTCGAGCGTCGTCATCCCGCGCTCGGCCGCGATGCGGCGCTGCAGCTCGCCGGTGGAGTAGAACGCGAAGCCGAGCCGGTCGCGCAGAATCTTCCCGACCGCGCTCTTGCCACTGCCGATGTCGCCGGTGATCGCGATCCTCGGGTACGCGCTCATGTGCTCCAAGGTGCGTGGTCCGCCCCGCCGATAGGACGGTAACGTAATCTCGGAGGCGCGCCGGAGGAACGCGTGCGCGCGGCCTGCCGCCGCTCCTCGGGCCGCCCCGCCCGCGGCGCCCTAGAGCACCAGGAGGAAGGCGTCGTACAGCGCGTGCGTCCACGCGGTGATGCCGAAGCCGCGCAGGAGGTACATCGCGCTGAAGAAGATGCCGGCGATGAAGCGGAAGAGGAACGAGTCGAGGCGGAGCGGGTCGCCGTAGGGGCCCACGTAGTGGAACGCCGAGAAGAGCAGCGCGCCGACGACCGTGGCGAATATCCCGGCGGACCGCGGCGTCCACCGGAACGCGCGCCGGGCGAGCTGGCCGAGCGCCCCGACGAGCAGGACGCGGAAGAGCAGCTCCTCGTACAGGCCGGCACCTAACGACAGCATCAGCCGCGTCCACCACCCCATCCAGACCGGCCCGCCCGTCCGCCCGCCCGCCTGCGCCGCCTCGGCCAGCACGGCGCTGAGGGCGCCGAGCGGGCGGAGGAGCTGCGCCGTCACCGTCCCCACGACGACGCCGAAGGCCAGCGCGAGCAGCACCGACTCCACGAGCATCCACAGGAACACCTTGAAGCGCAGCCCGCCGCCGCCCCGCAGGTCGCGGCCGACCAGATAGACGCTGCCGCCGATGAGCAGCGCGCCGAGCACCGCCTGCCCCCACGCGCCGAACGCGAAGCCGAACGCCTGCCGGAGCAGCACGTCGGCGCCGTTGCGCACGTCGCCGCGCGGGTTCCCCGAGAGCGCCGCGGCCAGCGCCTCGTACAGCACGAGGAGCGGCAGCGCGAAGAGCAGGCTGTAGCGGTGGCGCTTCGCGTCGCGCCAGTAGCCCTTCACCGGGGCGGTGAGCTTCGGCGACATGGCGAACCTACGGGGCGCCCGCGGGAACGATTCGCTGCGCGGCGCGGCGGCGCTCCCGACCGGCGCCGCCCAGCGACTCGCCGTGCGGCTCCGCGCCGGCGCGCAGCGCCACCACGAGCCCCACCGCCGCGCCGGCGCTGCGGACGAGGAAGTCGGTGACGTCGAGCGAGCGCCCCCGCACGAGCGCCTGCCCGAGCTCCAGCACCGCCGCGAGGTAGATCGCGGGGAGCACGTGCCGCAGCGGGCCGCGCCGGCGGAGGGGCCACACCGCGAGCAGGAGGCCCAGGGGGAGGAACAGCAGCGACTGCCCGGCCACGTCGTACACGATGCCGAGCTCGAGCCGCAGCGGGACGGACCCGAGCGGCACCAGGTGCGGCCTCGTGAACTGCGCGACCACGTCCGCCAGCCTTGTGCGCGGCGTGAACGGGCGCCAGCTCCAGACCGCGAGCGCGCCCGCGTAGAGCACGAGCACGAGGAGCGCGCGCCGCGGGTCGTGCGTCCGGCGGGCGAGCCGCGGCACGAGGAGCACCACGCCGGCGCCGAGCGCGAGGCCGAGCGCCTGCGCCACCGCGAGCGCCGGCGGGGCCGGAACGCCGACGGCGGTGCGCACCAGGTGGCAGAGCCACGCGAGCAGGACCCCGATCGGCGCGGCGCCGAGCGCCGCCCGGGCCGGCGTGGCGCCCGCCTCCAGGAGCACGAGGGCGAGGAACGCCCCGCCCGGCGCCGCGAGGGCGGCGTCCACCCACGGCGCCTCGGCCGACACGGCCACGGGCGCGTAGAATGGGGCCACGGAAGCGACGAGGAGGGCTCCGAGATACGTGCCCGCGAACACGAAGGCCGGCACGCCCATGAGCCAGGGGTGCCCGAGGGCGCGCCGCGCCGCCGCGACGAGCACGGCCGCCGCCACCGCCCCGACCGTCGCGCCGCCGGCGTTCGTGAGGAAGTCCATCGCGGACGCATAACGCGTCGGCGAGAAGAGCTGCGCCGACTCCACCGCCAGGCTCAGCACCGCGCCGGCGATCGTCGCGACCAGGACCGAGCGCCGGGCGTGCCCGGCCTCGTCGGTCACCAGCCACACGGCGCCGAGCCCGGCGAAGAGCACGACGTTCCGGATGCCGTCCACCACGAGCGAGTGGAGCCCGAACACCATCGGCTGGAAGGCGCGCCAGAGGCGGAACGGCACCGGGCCGAGCCGAGCCTCGAAATTGAGGTTGGAGAGGGTCGCCAGGCAGATGACGCCGGCGTAGGCCGCGCGGGCGACGAGCGCCGCGCGGCGGTGGGTGTCCGAACGCATGGCCGGAAAGCTAACCGCCGCCCAACCCTTTCCGGGCTCGCCGCATCTAGGATGGAGAGAGGCGCGGGACCAAGCCCGCGCCGCACCCCCCGTGGAGGCCCCATGCCGCGAGCCGTCCTCACCATCGCCGCTGTCGTCGTCGCCGCCCTGCACCACCCGAGGCTCGCGCACGCGCAGGGGCTCGAGCGCCGCGTGCAGGGCGCGGTCCCCGCGGCCGGCGGCACCGTCATCCTGTCCTTCGCCGCGCGGGAGGGCGTCTGTGGCGACGGCGCGACCCTCGTGGCCGAGGGGCTGGGGCCGAACGAGCTCGCCGTGTACCACTTCCAGGGCACGACGAGCGGCAACTTCGGCGAGATGTCCGGCATCTTCACCACCACCGATGGCGACCTCGCCGCCCGGTGCCGGCCCGGGCCCGTGTTCGTCGCCCTCGACCTCGTGGGCGGGCGCGTGACCGCGGTGCGCACCGCCGTCGGCGCTCGGCGCCGTGCGGGCGCGAGCGGCGCGGACCTCGGCACCGTCTCCGCGGCAGAGGCGGCGGCGTACCTGATGAGCGTCGCGCCCGGGATGGACGAGCGGCAGGGCCGCTTCGCGCTCCTCGCCGCCAACGTCGCCGACAGCGCGCGCCTCGTCCCGCCGCTCCTCGGCCTCGCGCGCGACCGCGGGAACGCGCGCTGGCTGCGCGAGGGCGCCCTGCGCTGGCTGGGCCGCGCCGCGGACCGCGGCGAGGGTACGCCGGCCCTGGACGCCGGCATGCGCGCCATCGCCGCGGACGCGCGCGACGAGCCGGCGGTGCGCGAGCGCGCCGTGCGCGTGCTTCCGCCGACCCCCGAGAACGATGCGTTCCTGCGCTCGCTCTACGCGGGCGACGCGCCGACGGACCTCCGCGAGCGGATCATCCGCGTCCTCGCCGAGCACCGCGGGGACGCGAACGCCTCGTGGATCGAGGGCATCGCCACCCGGGACGACGAGCCGCTCGGGCTCCGCGAGCGCGCCGTCCGCGCGCTCGCCGAGGAGATGGGGCGGCCGGAGCGGGTGCGCGCGCTCTACCCGCGGCTGCGCGAGCCGGCGCTGCGCGAGCGCGCGCTGCGCGCGACGGCCGAGGGCGGCGGCGCCGACGCGGCGCGCTGGCTGCGCCAGGTCGCGGAGGACCGCCAGGAGCACGAGGTGGTGCGCGAGCGCGCGGTGCGCCTCCTCGGCGAGCGCGGCGACGTCGCGTACCTGCGGGCGCTCTACCCGCGCCTCGACGCGGTGTCGCTGCGGGAGCGGGTGCTCCGCTCGGTCGGCGAGCGGAGCGACGAGGAGGCGCGCGCATTTCTCCGCACGGTGGCGCTCGACGCGAACGAGAGCAGTGGGCTGCGCGAGCGCGCGGTGCGCGTCATCGCCGAGTCGGGCGCGACGGGTGCCGAGCTGGCCCGCCTCTACGACGCGATCCCGGACCAGGCGGTGCGCGTCCGGCTCGTCAACCTCCTCGCCGAGCGCGGCGACCGCGAGGCGATCGCGAAGCTGCGCGCGATCGCGACGTCGGACCCGGACGCCGAGGTCCGGCGGCGGGCGGTGAGGAAGCTGGCGGAGAGGGAGTAGAACGGCGGGCCAACAGCTGACGGCCGTCGGCCGCCCTACCCGACGAACTTCGAGATCACGTACAGCAGCAGCCCGACGAGCCCGCCCACGAGCGTCCCGTTGATGCGGACGAACTGGAGGTCGCGGCCGATCTGGAGCTCGATCTTCTCCGACGTGGCCTGCGGGTCCCAGGCGCCCACGGTCTGCGCGATGAGCTGCGAGACCTCCCCGCGGTACTGCTCGACGACGCCGATCACCGTGTCCACGACCCAGCGGTCCACCTTGGCGAGCAGCTCCGGGTCGGCGAGGACGGCGTTGCCGAGCGTGACGAGCCCCTGCTCCACCGCGTTCGGCGCCGCCTCGATGTCCTCGTGCTTCTCGGCGTAGCGCACCAGCGAGTCCTTGAGGTCCCCCCAGATCGCCGCCGAGAACTGCCGCACCGCGGGGTGCTCGAGCATCTCGTCGCGGATGTGCTCGGCGCGGCGCGCCACCTCGGGCGACGTTCGGAGCTTCTGGATGAAGGTGTCGAGCGCCTCGTCGAAGCGGTGCCGCAGCGGGTGCTCGGGGTTGTCGCTCACGTCGGCCAGCGTGCGCTCGATGCCGGTGACGATCTTGTCGTGGATCTTGTCGTCCACCCGCTCGGGGAGCCACCACGGGCTCTCGGTCCGGATGCGCTCGCGGATGAGCTCCTCGTTCTGCGCGACGGCGCGCGCGGCGAGGCGCAGCACCTCGTCGAGCAGCTCCTGGTGCCGGTCCTCGGCCGTGAGCAGCGTGAGGAGGTTCCCGACGAGCGGCGCGACCTGCGCCTCGCGCATGCGCCCGACGAGCGCCTGGTCGATCATCGCCGAGACCTCGTCGTCCTTGAGCGTCTGCGCGCCGCGGGCGAGCCCGCGCGCGACGCTCCGCGCGACCTTCCGCGCGTTCTCCGGCTCCGCGAGCCAGCGCGCGGCGCGCTCGCCGAGGTGCAGGTTCTCGAGGCGGGCGGCGATGATGTCGCGGGCGAGGAAGTTGTTCTGGACGAAGTTGCCGAGGCTCCGCCCGATGCGGTCCTTGCGCGCGGGCACGATGGCCGTGTGTGGGATCGGGATGCCGAGCGGGTGTCGGAACAGCGCCGTCACCGCGAACCAGTCGGCGAGCCCGCCGACCATCGCCGCCTCCGCGGTCGCGCGCACGTAGCCGAGCCACGGGTAGCGGGCCTCGAGGAGCCGCGTGACGACGAAGATCAGCGCGGCCACGACGAGCAGCCCGGTCGCCCGGCGCTTCATGCGCAGGAGCTGGATGCGCTTCTGCGGGTCCTCGATGACGACGGGGACGGAGGGGCTCGCCATGGCGGGGGAATCTAAGGGGCGGCGGTGGACTGGTGATGTGCATCGTCGGACGCGGGTGCAGATTTCCCGCGGGGGGCCCCCCCTGCACGAAATCGCAACGACGCGCGCGGGATCGATGACGCCGTCGCGCCGCCGCCGTGCTACGTTCCCGGTGGGGGGGCCCCCCCGACACCCCCAGCCCACCGCCGCCCTCGCGAGGTCGTCCGTGCTCCGCAGAACCGCCGTCGCCTGCCTCTTCGCCCCCGCCGCGCTGGCTGCGCAGTCCCCGCAGCCCGCGCCCTCGCGCCTCGCCGCCGAGATCGACCGCCGCGCCGCCGCCGTGATGCCCAAGGTCGTCGCGTGGCGCCGCGACATCCACGAGCACCCGGAGCTCTCCACGCAGGAGGTGCGGACGGGGCGTCTCGTCGCCGACCACCTGCGCGCCCTCGGGCTCGAGGTGCGCGACCCGGTGGCGAAGACGGGCGTCGTGGGGGTCCTGCGCGGCGGCCGCCCGGGGCCTGTCGTCGCGCTCCGCGCCGACATGGACGCGCTCCCCGTGGTCGAGGAGGTGGACGTGCCCTTCCGCAGCCGCGTGCGCACGACGTACAACGGCCAGGAGGTCGGCGTCATGCACGCGTGCGGGCACGACGCGCACACCGCGATGCTGATGGGCGCCGCCGAGGTCCTTGCGGGGATGAAGGCGGAGCTGCCGGGCACGGTCGTCTTCCTCTTCCAGCCGGCCGAGGAGGGCGGACCGCCCGGCGTCGTCACCGGCGCCGCGCAGATGATCGCGGAAGGGGCGATGGACCAGCCGAAGGTCGAGGCCGTGTTCGGGCTGCACGTCTTCCCCTACCAGACCGGCTTCGTCGCCGTGCGGCCCGCGGGGATCATGGCGGGAGGGGACGCGCTCAGGATCCTGGTGCGCGGGCGCCAGACCCACGGCGCCATCCCGTGGAACGGCGTGGACCCGATCGTCGTCGCGTCGCAGATCGTGCTCGGGCTCCAGACCATCGCGAGCCGGCAGATCGACGTGACCCTCGCGCCCGCCATCATCACGGTCGGCACCGTCCACGGCGGCGTGCGCTCGAACATCATCCCCGACAGCGTGGTGCTCGAAGGCACCATCCGCACCTTCGACGAGGCGATGCGGCGCAGCATCCGCGAGCGCGTGCGGCAGACCGCCGAGGGAATCGCGGGCAGCGCCGGCGCGACGGCGCTCGTCGAGCTGACGCCCGGCTATCCGGTGACGTACAACGACCCCGCGCTCACCGCGCGCATGCTGCCGACGCTCCGCCGCGTGGCCGGCGCCGACCGCACGGTGACCGCGCAGCCGACGACGACCTCCGAGGACTTCTCGCTGTTCCAGAAGCGCGCGCCGGGCGTCTTCTTCTTCCTCGGCATCACGCCCCCCGACCAGGTCGGCAAGGCCGCGCCGAACCACTCGCCGCGCTTCTTCGTGGACGAGGGCGCGCTCCCGGTCGGCGTCCGCGCGCTGGCGAGCATGGCGGCGGATTACCTGACGGGGAGCAGGTGACGGGGAGCAGGCAGCAGAGCGGCTAGTCGGCGGCCCTGCTCCCTGCCAGCTCGACGATCTCGCCGACCAGTCGCTCGATGTCCTCGTCCGTGGTGCGATAGCCGATCGGGCAGATGCGCAGCGAGAACGCCCCGCCGATGCGCGTGGACGAGATGAAGTGGCGGCCGGCGGCGTTGACCGCGGCGAGGATGCGCTCGTTCAGCGCGTCCGCGTCCTCGCCCGCGCGCGGGCGGGCGCGGAAGCAGAGCACGGCGAGCGTCGCCGGCGCCAGCACCTCGAGCTCCGGTCGCACGCGCACGAGGCGCTCGGCGAGCAGCGCCCGGTCGATCCCGCCGTCGATCGCGCGGCGCAGCTCGGCCACGCCGTAGTAGCGCACGCCGAGCCACACCTTGAGCGCCCGCGCGTAGCGCGTGAGCTGCTCGCCGTAGTCGGCGAAGTTCACCTCGCCGGTGCGCGCTTCGACGTCGCGCAGGTAGTCGGGCATCACCTGGAACGCGCCCCGCAGGCGTGCGGGATCGCGCACGAGCAGCGACCCGCACTCGAACGGCGTGAACAGCCACTTGTGCGGGTCCAGCGTCACGGAGTCCGCCCGCCCGATGCCCGCGAGCGCGCGCCGACCGCGCTCGGTCAGCACCGCGAACCCGCCGAACGCCGCGTCCACGTGCAGCCACACCCCCTCGGCCTCGCACGCGTCGGCGAGCCCGTCGAGCGGGTCCACCGCGCCGGTGTTCGTCGTGCCGGCGGAGGCGACCGCCATCAGCGGGATGAGGCCCGCCGCCCGGTCCGCGCGCACGGCCTCGACGAGCGCGTCCACCGGGAGACGGAACCCGGAGTCGCTCGGGAGCACGCGTACCTGCGCGCGCGGCACGCCGGCGATCCACGCGGCCCGCACGCACGCGGAGTGCGCCTGGTCCGACACGTAGACCGCGAGGCGCGCGAGCCGGGACGAGTCGTCGCCCACCGCCGCCTCGCGCGCGGCGATCATCGCGGTGAGCGTCGCCGCCGATCCGCCGGAGGTGAGCAGGCCGCCGCTCCCGCGCGGCATGCCGAGCCACTCGCGGAACCAGTCGAGCACCGTCAGCTCGAGCTGGTTCGGCCCGCCCGCGACGGACCACACGCCGGCGAAGAAGTTGTGGCCCGCCGCGAGCCAGTCGCCCAGCACCGCGGGAAAGGTCGGGCAGCCGGGCACGTACGCGACGAAGCCCGGGTGCGGCTCGCGCACGGCGTACGGGAAGACGCGCTCGGAGAGGAATGCGAGCAGCGCCTCGAAGTCCTCCCCGCGCTCGGGCGCCGGCCCGGCGATCGACGCCTCCGCCGCGGCGCGCCCGAGCGGACGCCACGCGGGCTGGTCGCGCAGCGACGCGAGGTGGTCGGCGACGAAGTCGGCCACGCGGTGGCCGAGCCGCCGCATGGTCTCGCGGTCGAGGTCGAGAGCGCTGGACATGGGCCGGGAATCTAACGAGCACGCAATCGGCCGTTCACCGAGCCGTAATTGGGGGCCGAAACCCTCGCGCCTGCCCCGGCGTACGGGCCGGCACCCGTTTCACGGCGTCCCACCTTCAGCGAGTCCCGGCCATGATCTTCCGCGACCTCCGCTACGGCGTCCGCTCGCTGCTCCAGAGCCCCGCGCTCACCGCCATCGCCGTCGTCGCCCTGGCGCTCGGCATCGGGCTCACGGGCACGATGTTCAGCATCGTCTACGGGGCCCTCGTGCGGGGGCTGCCCTTCGACAAGCCGGAGGAGATCGTCGCCGTGTGGCGCACGAACCTCTCGCGCGACGTGCGGCGCATGGGGACGCCGGTGCACGACCTCGAGGACTGGAAGAGGTCGCAGCACTCCTTCCAGGACCTCGGCGCCTCGACCGGCGGCACGGTGAACCTCAGCGGCACCGAGCGCGCCGAGCGCTTCGACGGTGCCTGGGTCACCGCCAACACCTTCAAGATCGTGCGCGTGGGCGCGCGGCTCGGCCGGGTGTTCCGCGAGGGGGAGGACCGCCCCGGCGCCGAGCCCGTGATGCTGATCGGCCACGGCGTGTGGCGCGACAAGTTCGGGTCGGACCCCGACGTCGTCGGCCGGGTCGTGCGGGCCAACGGCGTGCCCACCACCATCGTCGGCGTGATGCCGGAGAAGTTCGCGTTCCCGGAGGACCAGGAGGTCTGGCTGCCGATGAAGCAGGACGCCGTCGCGCTCCCGCGCGGGCAGGGGACGTGGCTCGAGGTGTTCGGCCGCCTCGAGGCCGGCGTGAGCGCCGAGCAGGCGGCCCAGGACCTCAACGCGATCGCGCGCCGCATCGCCGCCGAGCACCCGAAGACCAACGAGGGCGTGGGCGTCAACGTCCGGCCCTACACGGACACGGCGATCGGCCCCGAGCCGCGCGCGCTGCTGATGACCATGCTGGGCGCCGTGTTCCTCGTGCTCCTCGTCGCCTGCGGCAACGTCGCCAACCTCCTCCTCGGCCGCGCCGCGCACCGCAGTCGCGAGGTCGGCATCCGCACCGCGCTGGGCGCCTCGCGCGCCGCGGTCGTGCGCCAGTTCCTCGCCGAGTCGCTCGCGCTCTCCTTCGCGGGCGCGGCGATCGGCGTCGGCATCGCGTGGGCCGGGGTGACGATGTTCAACCGCGCGATCGCGGACACGGATCCGCCGTTCTGGCTCGACTTCAAGGTGGACGTGCCCGTGCTCGGCTTCGTCGTGGCGATCGCCGTGCTCGCGAGCCTCGTCGCCGGGCTCCTCCCCGCCTGGCAGGCGTCCAAGGCCGACATCAGCACGGTGCTGAAGGACGAGTCCCGGGGCGCGTCGAGCTTCCGGATCGGGCGCATGAGCCGCGCGATCGTCGTCTTCGAGATCGCGCTCTCGTGCGGCCTGCTCGTCGCCGCGGGGCTCATGGTGAAGAGCGTCACGAAGCTCCGCACCGTGGACTTCGGCTTCGGCACCGAGGACGTGTTCACCGCGCGCGTCGGCCTGCCCGAGGCGGACCCGAAGTACAAGAGCGACACGGCGCAGACGCTCTTCTTCGAGCAGGTGGCCGCGCGCGTGGCGGCCATCCCCGGCGTGCGCACCTCCGCGCTCGCCAGCAACCTCCCGGCGCTCGGCTCGGGTGGCGACCAGTTCGCGAAGGAGGGGCAGACCTACGCGCGCGAGCAGGACCACCCGCGCGCGCGCACCGTCGCCGTCACTCCGAGCTTCTTCACGACGTTCGGCGCGAAGCCGCTCCAGGGGCGGCTGCTCGACGAGCAGGACCGCAAGGGCTCGGGGGAGGTGGTGGTCATCAACCAGAGCTTCGCGAAGAAGCACTTCGCGAACGAGAGCCCGCTCGGCCGCCGCATCCGCCTCGCGCCGCAGGACACCGCGTCGCAGTGGGCGACCATCGTCGGCGTGATCCCGGACCTCTGGGCGAACCAGCCGGGCGAGAAGGAGCAGGTCGAGGCCGTGTACATCCCATTCGCGCAGCACCCGCGCCGCTTCGTCAGCGTCGCCGCGCGCGTGCAGGGCCCCAATCCGATGCGCATCACGCCGCAGGTCCGCGCCGCCGTCTCGGCGGCGGACCCCGACATCCCGCTCTACTTCGTGGACACGCTCGCGGGCGCGATCGCGCAGCGCACGTGGTTCTACCGCGTCTTCGGCACGATCTTCATGATCTTCGGCGTGGTGGCGCTCTTCCTCGCCGCCGTCGGGCTCTACGGCGTGATGTCGTTCACCGTCGGCCGCCGCACGCGCGAGATGGGCGTGCGCATGGCGCTCGGCGCGCAGCCGCGCTCGGTCGTCGGCCTCATCATGCGGCAGGGCCTCGGCCAGCTCGGCATCGGGATGGTCGCGGGGCTCGCGCTCGCCGCGGGGGTCGCCAACCTGCTCAAGATCGTGCTCTTCGACGTGCAGCCGCGCGACCCGGCGGTCTTCGGGGGCGTCGTGCTGACGCTGGTGGCGACGGGCGTCCTCGCGAATCTCGTCCCGGCGCGGCGCGCCACGCGCGTGGACCCGATGATCGCGCTGCGGACGGAATAGCGGCCCTCGGCCCTCGGCCTGCTACCCGATCAGCACGGTCGGCAGGCCGAGCACGATCGTGCCGCCGTGCGCGGTCATGTCGCCCATGCGCGCCGCGGGGCGGCCGCCGATCATCACGGTGAACGAGCCGAGCGCGATGACGTCCGGCGGGCCGACGCACACGCACATGCTGCCGAGCCCCGCGGACGGCACCCCGCCGATGAGGACGGTCGGCGCGCTCGGCACGACGACGGGTCCGCCCACGTGGGGGATGGGCGGCACCCCCGGGGTCACCATGGGGCACACGTGCATGTCGCCGATGCGGGCTGCCGGCTGTCCCATCGCGTCGCTCCGTGCCGCCCTCAGGCGGCGGGCCAGAAGTTGAGCCGCGCCATGACGTCCATGCCCTGCTCGAAGAACTCCGCGTAGCGCGTCTTCGCCTGCGCGGGCTCGCCCTGCAGGCCGGCCAGCAGCAGCGCGCCGTGCACGGCCCGCGCGGTGAGGAACTCCGTGGGGTACACGTCGGGGAGGCCCGGCGGCGCGAGGCTGCCGCCGCTGAGGAACGCGCCGAGCCCCGCGCAGCCGGCCGGCGTGTCGAAGCCGGCGGCCTCCCCCGCGGCGCGCGCGGCGCGACGGTGCTCGTCGGTGGGCTGGGCGATCCACCGCTCGGTCGCCTCGAGGGACGCGCGCACCGGCGGCGGCACGGGCTCCGCGAGCACGCGGCGCGCGGAGGCCCACGCCCACCACACGGCCTCGCGGCGCGGCATCGCGTGCGCCACGACGGCGAGCGCG
>JBJMNJ010000318.1:0-3622 GCA_045804325.1 Gemmatimonadaceae bacterium | reverse complement strand
GCGGCGCTGCCCGCCTACCTCAGGGCGACGCCCCGCTGCACCGGCACCGCCGCGGCGCCGGCGAGCGAGCCGGCCGAGGTGGGGTCGATCATCGTCGTCGTCGCCACCGACGCGCCGCTCCTGCCGCATCAGCTGAAGCGCGTCGTCACCCGCGTGGCGCTCGGCGTCGGGCGCATGGGCGGGGTGGGCGGCAACAGCTCGGGCGACATCTTCGTCGCGTTCTCCACCGCGAACCGCGGCGCGGGGGCGGCGCGCGACAGCGCGCGCGTCACCATGCTCCCGAACGACCGCATCAACCCGCTCTTCTACGCGACGGTGCAGGCGACGGAGGAGGCGATCCTCAACGCGCTGCTCGCGGCCGAGACGATGACGGGGGCCGACGACTTCCGCGTGCACGCGCTGCCGCGCGACCGCCTGCTCGCCGCGCTGCGCAAGTACAACCGCGCGCCCGCCGCGCCGTGACGACGCGCCGCGAGTTCCTCGGCACCCTCCCGGCGCTGGGCGCGCTGCCGCTGGTCGGCCGGCCGCCGGAGCGCCCCGAGCTCGTGCTGTACAACGGCGGCATCCTGACGATGAGCGACGCGCTCCCGCGCGCGCGCGCGGTGGCGATCGCGGGCGGCCGCTTCCTCGCGGTCGGCGGGGACGCCGAGATGCGCGCACTCGCGACGCGGAGCACGCGCGTCGTGGACCTCGGCGGGAAGACGGTCGTGCCCGGGTTCATCGACGCGCACAACCACCCCGCGGTCGCGGGGCGCCTGCACCTCCGGCGCGTGGACGCCGACCTCCGGAGCATCGCCGCCATCCAGGGGGCGCTGCGCGAGCGGGCCGCGCGCACCCCGGCGGGGCAGTGGGTGCTCGCGTTCAAGTACGACGACACGAAGCAGAGCGAGGGGCGCGCCCTCACGCGCGAGGACCTCGACGCCGTCTCGCGCGACCACCCGATCTTCGTCGCGCACCGCGGCGGCCACACGGCGTACGTGAACTCGAAGGCGCTCGAGGTCGCGGGCATCGGCGAGGGGACGCCCGACCCGAGCGGCGGCCGCTACGTGCGCGACGCGGCCGGGCGGCTCACCGGCCGCCTGCTGGAGACCGCGACCGACCCGTTCGACCGCGTGATCCCGGACAGCTACACCGCGGCCGACTATCGCGAGGGCGTGAAGCTCATCTCGCGGATGCTCGCGCGCGCCGGCGTCACCTCCGTGCACGACGCCTACGGCACGCCCGAGGACCTGCGCGCCTACCAGGACGCGCGCGACGCGGGCGAGCTCGGCACCCGCATCTATTGTCTCATTGGGCATTTTGCGCTTGATAAAATGATCGCGGCCGGCGTCCGCACCGGGCTCGGCGACGAGTGGGTGCGCGTGGGCGCGGTGAAGGCGACGTGCGACGGCTCGATCTCCGAGCGCACGGCGCGGCTCTCGGAGCCGTACGTCGGGCGGCCGGACGACCACGGCATCCTCGTGACGCCCGCCGCCGAGCTCGAGGCCATCGCGCGCAAGGCGCACACCAACGGCTGGCAGGTCGGCATCCACGCGAACGGCGACGTGGCGATCGACCTGGTGCTCGGCATCTACGAGCGGCTCCAGCGCGAGGCGCCGCGCCGCGACCCGCGCTTCCGCCTCGAGCACTGCACGGTGATCAACGACGACCTCGTGCGCCGCATCGCCGCGCTCGGCGCCATCCCGACGCCGTTCGCGAGCTACGTGTACTTCCACGGCGAGAAGATGCGCGAGTACGGCGCCGCGCGCCTCGAGCACATGTTCGCCCTGCGGAGCTTCCTCGATGCCGGCGTGCGCGCGACCATGGGCTCCGACTACCCGCCGGGCCCCTTCGAGCCGATGATGGCGCTCCGCTCGGCCGTCACGCGCACGGACATCCGCGGCAACGTGTGGGGCCCGAGCCAGCGCATCTCCGTCGAGCGCGCGCTGCGCGCGTTCACGCTCAACGGCGCGTACGCGTCCTTCGAGGAGCGGCTCAAGGGCTCCATCGAGCCGGGCAAGCTCGCCGACCTCGTGGTGCTCGGCCAGGACCCGACCCGCGTGGACCCGATGGCGCTCCAGGACGTGCCCGTGGAGCGGACGATGGTGGGAGGGCGGTGGGTGTACGAGTCGTGAGTCGTGGGGCGCGGGTCGTGGCCGTTGGACCAACGACCCACGACTTCTAGAGGTCCCGCCGCAACAGCAGCAGATCCACCCCGTCCCTGTAGAAGCCCGCCACCCGCCCCTCCAGCACGAATCCGCTCCGCTCGAGCAGCGAGAGCCCGGGGCGCGTCATCGGGTCGTCGGGCGTCTCGGCGATCACGAGGCGGCCGCCGCGGCGGCGGAGGTCGTCGGCGGCGGCGTCGAGGAGCCGGGCGGCGACGCCCTGGAGGCGGGCGGCGGCGGTCACCGTCACGAAGTGCAGCTTGCCCGCGCCCTTCGCGCCCGCGACGAGACCGTACAGTGCGATGCCGGCGAGCTGCCCCTCGTCGGCGGCCACGACCGCGAGCGACTCGTCCGACTCCCCCTCGAACGCGCGGTCGAGCGCGAGCAGGGGCAGCGCGCCGTACGGCGTGCGCGAGACCGTGCCCTCGACGAGGGCGCGCGCGGCGGGAGCGTCGCCGGGCTGCAGTGGACGGATGTCCATGGAGGGCCGAGGGCTGCCGGCCGAGGGCTGGCGGCCGACGGCTAGATGTGGATCGGCCGCCCGAGCGTCGCCAGCGCCGCCTCCTTCACGGTCTCCGAGAGCGTCGGGTGCGAGTGCACGGTCACGCCGATGTCCTCGCTCGACCCGCGGTACTCGAACGCCAGCACCACCTCCGCCACGAGCTCCGAGACGTTGGGGCCGATCAGGTGCGCGCCCAGCAGCTCGTCGGTCTCCGCGTCGGCGACGAACTTCACAAAGCCGCTGGTCTCGCCCATCGTGCGCGCGCGGCCGTTGGCGCTGAAGGGGAACTTGCCCGTCCTGTACTGGCGCCCCGACGCCTTCACCTCGTGCTCGGCGAGCCCCACGGTGGCGATCTCCGGCCACGTGTAGACGACGGACGGCATCGACGTGTAGTGCATGCGCACGGGCTTCCCCGCGATCACCTCCGCGGCGACGACGCCCTCCTCCTCCGCCTTGTGCGCGAGGAGCTTGCCCCCGACGACGTCGCCGATGGCGAAGACGTTCGGCAGGTTGGTGCGCATGCGGTCGTCGACGACGATCTCGCCGCGTTGGCCGAGGGCGAGCCCGAGCGCCTTCGCGTCTATTCCGGTCAGGGTCGGCTTACGTCCGACGGACACGAGCACGTAGTCCGCGTCGAGCGTCTCCGCCTTGCCGTCCTTCTCGATCTGGACTTTCACGCGGTCGCGCTCGCGCGCGCCGCCCGTCACGCGCGTGCCGGCGCGGATGTCGAGCCCCTGCTTGCGGAAGACCCTGTCGGCCTCCTTGACGACCTCCTCGTCGTTGCCGGGGAGGATGGTCGGCAGCAGCTCGACCACCGTGACCTTCGCGCCGAGGCGGCGCCACACGGAGCCGAGCTCGAGGCCGATGACGCCGCCGCCGATGACGACGAGGTGCTCGGGGACCTTCGGGATGGTGAGCGCGCCGACGTTCGAGAGCACGCGCTCCTCGTCGAACTTGAGGAACGGGAGCTCGATGG
>JBJMNJ010000317.1:0-20306 GCA_045804325.1 Gemmatimonadaceae bacterium | reverse complement strand
GTCGAGTTCGGCCCCTGCGCGCCGACCTCGAGGGCGATGTTGCAGCTCGCCGCGCCGGCGAACACCGAGAGCGCGAGCGCCGGGTCCACCCCCTTCACCCCGTCGCGCAGGAAGCTCGCGAGCTGGCTCTCGCCGTAGGCGACGCCGCCGAGCGCGGTGCCCATCGAGACGCCGAAGCGCTCGCGGTCCTCGCGCGCGAGGTCCACGCGGGCGTCGTCGAGCGCCATGCGCGCGGCGACCACGGAGAACTGCCCGAAGCGGTCGAGCCGGCGCGCGCGCTTGAGCTCGAGGTGGTCCGCGGGGACGAAGTCCGCGATCTCGGCGGCGATGTGGCTGCGGAAGGGCGTCGGGTCGAAGCGCGTGATCGGCCCCACGGCGGTGCGCTCGGCGCGCAGCCCGGCCCAGAGCCCCTCGACGCCCGCGCCGATGGGCGTCAGGGCGCCGATGCCCGTGACCACCACCCGCCGGCGGTGCCCGTTCCCGTTGCTGCCGTTGCTGCCGTTGCTGCCCACGCTCACCCTCTGCGTCCCTGCGCCACCCGCTCGGCCGCGCGCGCGAGCCCGGCGAGGGTGCGCGACGCGATGCCGTGTACGAACACCGGGCCGATGACCACCGTCGCGGCGAGGATGCCGATCAGCGGCCAGCGCGGCCCGTCCCACACGTGCACGATGCGCACGTGCGTGCCTTCCGCAACCTGCTCGAAGGACCACTCCACGTCCATTCCTTTCGTGATCCCGCCCACGTGCCTGAAACGCACGGCCGGCCGCGCCGGGTCCACCGACATCTCCGAGAGCCACCAGGTGGGCCACCCGACGACGCCGAAGGGACGGTACGCGGACATCTCCACGAGGCCGCCGCCGTCCGGCGCACGCTCGCGGAAGCGCACGTGGCGGTAATGCGCCAGGTGCGCGGGCCAGTGCTCCACGTCCCGCGCGAGGGCGAAGATGGTCGCGACCGGCGCCCGCACGACGCGCTCGTCCACGGTCGTCATCGCGCGCCCGAGCGGCATGGGGCCGAGCGCGTACGGGACGGCGCGGAGGGGGACGCCGGCGCTCACGGGTCGCGCCCCCAGCTCGCCGTGACGCGCCAGCCCGCCCGCCGTCGTACGCGCGGCCAGATGCCCACCGCGCTCGCCACGAGCGCGGCGATGTCCTTCGCGGTGAAGCCGCGCAGCACCGAGACGACCCCGTCGTGCCGGCTGACCGGATGAAACCGCAGGAGCCAGGATGCCAGCCAGATGCCGGCGGCCGCGAGCCAGCTCCGTCGGAGGTCGCTCACGATGACGCGGCGCCGCGCGACGCGGTGCATCTCGCGCAGCACGCGGCGCGCCTCGGCCTCCGGGAAGTGGTGGAGCATCTGCGAGGCGACGACGACGTCCACGCTGCGGTCGCGGAGCGGAAGGGCGAACGCGCTCGCGCACAGCGGCTCGTCCACGCGCCCGCGCGCCGCCTCGGCCAGCTCCGGCGCGACGTCGAGGCCCACGGTGCGCAGGCGCACGCCGCGCCGCGCGGCGCGCTCCCGCGCGGCGGCGGGGATGTCGCCGAGCCCGGTGCCGACGTCGAGGAGGGTGGCGTCGCCCGAGAGGCCGCGGAGCGCGTGGTCGATCTCCGCGAGCGCGGCTCGCCGCCCGCCGAAGAGGCGGTTGGCGAGCGCGACGTCGCGCATGGAGCGCGTGACGACGCGCGGGTCCACGTCGGGGCGGTCGAGGATCTCGGAGCCGCGCCGGCGCGCCGGCGTGAGGAGGCCGCTCACGGCCGGCGCTCAGCGCTCGAGCTGCGCATAGCCCCCGCGGTAGTAGAGGAGCGGGCGCTCGGAGCGCGCGTCCGCCGCCTCGACCTCCCCGACGACGACGACGTGGTCCCCGGTGGGGTGGCGCGCGACGATGCGGCACTCGAGCCACGCGAGCGCGTCGTCGAGCAGCACCGCGCCGGTGATGCCGCGCGTGTAGCCGACGCCGTCGAAGCGGTTGACGTCCTGCCACGCGAAGCGCCGCGAGAGTGCCTCCTGCCCCTGCGCGAGGATGTTGACGGCGAAGTGCGTCCCGCGCTCCAGCGCGGGGAGCGTGGACGCCGCGCGGTCCACGCAGACGAGCACGAGCGGCGGGACGAGGCTGGCCGAGCAGAACGCGCTGACGGTCATCCCGTGGTCCACGCCGTCGGGGTCGCGCGTGGTGACCACGGTGACGCCGGACGCGAAGCGACCGAGGACGGCGCGGAACGTGTCGGGGTCGATGCTCATTCGGTGACGGTGGTGCGGGCGACCGCGGAATCCGCCTCGCCGACGCAAGATTCCCGGAGCGCGGGCGCCCCCAGCCCGGCGAGCCAGGGGAACGCGAGACGCGCGACGTAGCCCGGCCGCAGCACCTCGCGCGCCGGGACGAAGTCGCCCGTGACGCCCACGAAGGTGTCCGCCATGTCCGGGCGGCGCGAGAGGGCGCGCGCCGCGCGCTCGATGAGCGGCGGGAACGCGACCGCGAGACCGACGAGCCGCTCGACCGTCCACTTCCCCGAGAACTCGCGCCGCCGGCGGCGGTCGTACTCGGCGAGGGCGGCGTCCGCGGCGTGTCGCGAGCCGCGCGCCGCCTCGCGCGCGTAGTCCGCGAGCAGCTCCCCGCCGCGGAGCGCGGCGTACATGCCCTCGCCGGTGAACGGGTCGAAGAAGTCGGCGGCGTCGCCGACGAGCGCGGCGCCGGGCGCCCACCCGCTCCGGGCGTGCGCGGCGAACGGCCCCACCGCGCGCACGGGCCCCACGCGCTCGGCGCCGGCGAAGCGCGGCGCGAGATGCGGCCGGGCGGCGATCCACCGCTCGAGGAACGCGGCCGGGTCGCCCGCCATCGCGCGGGCGCGCGCCGCGGGCACCACCACCGCGACGTTCGCGAGCCCCGCGTCCACGCGCGCCACGCCGACGTACCCGTCGGCCTCGACGTGCATCTCGCCGGAGAGGCCCACGCCCTCGACGCCGCGGTAGTGCGTGACGAGCGCGACGCGGCGCGGCCAGCGCGCGGTGTGCGCGAGGCCGAGCCGGCGCGCGACGACCGAGCGGAGCCCGTCCGCGCCCACCACCACCGGTGCGCGCCAGCTCCGGTGCGTGCCCTCGGCGTCCGTGCCCCGCACGCCGACGACGCGCCCCGCGCCGTCGCGCTCGAGGTCCGCCACGCGCGCCCCCTCCACGACGCGCGCGCCGGCCGCACGCGCGCGCTCGAGCAGCAGCGCGTCGAGCACGCGCCGCCGGAGCGCGAGGCCGTGCGCCTGCCACGGCACGTACCCGCGCACCGCCCGGAACCGCCCGACGATCCGCGCCCCGCTCGGCGCGCGCACGATCATCCCTTCGAGCCGCGCTGCGCCCGCCGCCTCGACGGCACCGAGCGCGCCCATCGCCTCGAGGAGGCGGCTCCCCTGCGGGCTGAGGTACTCGGAGCAGGGCTTGTCGCGCGGGAAGCGGGCGCGGTCGAGGAGGAGGACGTCGACGCCGGCGCGGGCGAGGAAGAAGGCGGTGGACGTTCCGGCGGGACCGGCGCCGGCGACGATCACTTCGGCGTCGAGCATCGCGCGCCTGGAGAGGGGGAGCGCGTTCGGCGGCCTATCGGCCGCCTCCGCTGGGAGCGGGCTCGCTCGCCGGCCTGCGGCCGGCTCGCTCCCCTGGGAGCGGCGTCGGCGGCCTGGCGGCCGCCTCGCCTGGGAGCGCGTTCGCTCGCTGCGCTCGCTCCGCTGGGAAAAAATCCTGCTGGGTCGTTCCCAGCGGAGGCGGCGCAGCCGCCGCAGCGCTCCCAGCCGAGCGCCCGGAGGGCGCGACGGCGCTCCCAGGGCAGCGGCCGCAGGCCGCGAGCCCGCTCCCAGGCGAGCCGCGCGAAGCGCGGCGATGCCGCTCCCACTTCCCAGGCGAGCGGAACCCAGGAACTACAGCGGAAGAGCACGGGCGATACCCTGGAAGATCCCCATGTACCGCCAGTGCGGGCGCGGGAGCCGCAGCGCGGAGGCGAGGCGCGTGAGGTAGGGCAGCAGCGGCGAGCGCGAGTCCGCGGAGAACATGAAGCGCGGGTGGCGGCGCGCGAACTCGGCGAGGCGCGCGACCGTCGCGTCGAGGGTGAGGGCGGGGGAGAGGTAGAACGTCGGCGCCAGCAGCGGGTCGCCGTATCGCACGAGGCCCTCCTCGAGCGCGATCCGGTGGAGCGTCGTGTCCGGGTAGATGCGGAGCCCCACGGTGAGGTAGACCGCGTCCCCCCTCGTCAGGCGCCACGCCGCGAAGCGGAGCGTCTCCTCGACCGTCGCCGGCGTCTCGCCCGGGCCGCCGACGAGGAAGATCCACAGCGCGCGGAGGCCGGCGCGCTCGACGCGCTCGGCGGCCGCGCGGCACTGCGCCGCGTCGAACCCCTTCTCCAGCCGCTCGAGCACGGGGTCGCTCGCGCTCTCGGCGGTGATGCCGAGGGCGCGGAAGCCGGCGGCGCGCATCGCCGCGAGGAGGTCCGGCTGTGCGGCGGCGGGGGTGAAGTTCGTGGTCTCCAGTCCCACGTCGGAGCCGCGCGCGATCAGCGCCTCGCACACGCGGACGGCGTGCCCCGGCGGCGAGTTGAACGTCGAGTCCACGAAGTCCACGTGGCGCACGCCCGCCGCCGCGCGCAGCTCGGCGATCTCGTCGGCGACGAGCTCCGGGTCGCGCAGCCGGTAGCCCCACCCCTCGACGTTGCGGTAGGTGCAGTAGACGCACTTGTAGACGCAGCCGCGCTTCGTCTGCACCGGCGCGGTGGCGCCGTGGCGCTCGTAGCGCCGCACGTCGAGCCAGCGGTGGAGGCCGGGGCGCGGCAGCGCGTCGAGCGCGGCGTCGCCGCCCGGCGGCGTGAACACCACGCGGTCCCCCTCGCGCCTGACGAGCCCGGGGATCGACTCGGGCGACCGCCCCGCGGCGAGCGCGTCGAGCAGCGCGACCGTGGCCCGCTCGCCGTCGCCGGCCACCGCGTAGTCCACGGCGAGCTCGCGGAAGAGCGCCTCCGGCGCGACGCCGAACGCCGCGCCCCCGGCCACGACGGCCGCGCCCGGGGCCGCCGCGCGCAGCGCGCCGAGCACGGCGGCGGCCTCCGGCGTGTAGTGGCGGAGCGCGATGGTGTCGCTGTTGTCGATGTTGCGCACCGAGACGCCGATGACGTCGGGGCGGAACTCGCGCGCGGCCCGCCGGCTCGCGGCGAGTGGGTCGCGCGCGAAGCACAGGTCCTCGACGCGCACCGCGTAGCCCGCCGCGTCGAGCGCCGAGGCGACGCAGGCGACGCCGTTGGGGAGCACGGGCTGCGGCGCGCGCTCGCGGTTCGCGCTCACCAGGAGCACGCGCGGGCGGGAGGAGCCGGCCGCGCTCGCGGGCGCCGTCACCGGAGGCGGCGGAACCAGAGGTCGTCGAGCCAGAGGATCTCGAACTCGGCGCCGCGCTCGACGCGCCAGCGGAAGCGCACCGTCCCCTGCACGGGCGCCGTGTAGGTGATCTCGATCTCGTCGGCGATCGTGCGCCAGCGCCCGGACCACACGAGCGCCTCGGCGACGCCGTCGGTGAGGTTGGTGGTGACGAGCGTGCGCTTCGCCGTGCCGTCGGCGAAGAAGTCCCAGTACGTCTCCGAGGTGCGGGCCGCGCCGCCGCTCTCGAAGCTGACGAGGCGCCACCACGCCCCGACGACCTGGGACGAGGTCTGCCCGCCGCCGCCCGTGCCCGTGGCGACCTCGCCGTGGACGCCGCCCGGGCCGGCGGTCGCCTCCACGAGCTCCCCGTCGCAGCCGGCGAGCGCCGGAAGCGAGAGGAGCGCGAGCAGCGTTAGGCGGGCGGCGGCGAGGCGCATGGCAGGTCGGCGAGGCGACGCGGGGCACGCCGCGTGCGCGCCCTCCCCCGCAGGATACACCCGCGCACGCCTCACGTGCCCGGCCAGCGGGCCCACGCCGCCCCCACGGCTCCGCCCGCCAGGGTGCAGAGGACGTTCACGGCGTCGTTGTCGAGCCAGCGGATTCCGCCGGCGTGCGCCGTCGGCCCGCCGCAGTCGTGCACGAGGCGCTCCGTCGCGGCGCCGCAGCGCTCGCACCGCCGGCGCGCCTGGAGCGTCGCTCCCGCGAGCGAGTCCGCGAGCATGCCGGACACGCCGCCGACGAGGGCCGCCCAGCGCGCCGGCCCGGGCCACCCCGCGAGCGCCGCGAGGAGGGCGACGAACGCCGCGCCGGCGGCGCCACCGAGCGTGCCGACGAGCGACACGCCGCCGGAGGTGCCGGGCGGGACGGGGCGGCCCGTCGCGACCGACCGCGGCGTGCCGCCCGCCAGCGTCCCGGTCTCCGTGGCCCACGTGTCCGCCGCGGCGGCGGCGAGCGCGCCGGCGCCGACGGCGGTCCACGCCGGCCAGCCGGTCGTGAGGGAGAGCAGGGCGGCGGCCGCGAACGCGCCGCCGTTGGCGAGCACCTGCGTCGCGTCGCGCGTGCCCCCCTTCTCGACGACGCCGCCCGTGCGCGCGGCCTTCCTGTCGGCGCCGACGCGGGAGAGCGCGCTCGACGCGACGAAGTACGCGACGAGCACGGCGCCCCACGCCCACCCCGCCGCGACGCACACCGTCCCGACGACGGCCGCCGCCGCGGCCCCGCTCGAGGCCAGGGACCCGGCACGCCGCGCGGTGAGCGCCACCGCCACGGCGAGCGCGGCGCCGGCAGCTACTCGCCCGACGATGCCGCCTCCCGCGGCGGCTCGTGGGGGAGCGTGGGAGCCGCGGCCGCACGGAGCGCGGCCCGGATGCGGCGGCGCAGCGTCTCGGGCGCGCGGGGCGGCCGGGCGTGCCGGTGCACGAGGGCGCGCACGAGCCGCGGGTCGCACGCGTGCGCGTCGGGCGTCGCGTCGGGCGTCGCGTCGAGTGCCGCGCGCGGCGTGGGGCGCTGGATGGGGCTCGGTCCGCTCATGTCCGGCATCGTCTGGAACGGCGGGAATGTGGGCGGCGCGCTGGCGCGGGCGCAACTGCGACCGCAACCGCGGGCGCAACCACGACCGGCGGTACGCCCTCAACGCTCGGTGCCATGCGGCGGTTCCCGCGGCGGCCGATCGCTCGGCGCGTCGCGAACGGCGTGACGCGCGCGGGCGCGTAGTGGTCGTCTTGTACGCGCCCGCGGCGCCCGTTAGCTTCGCTGTCTGCCCCACCCCGCCATGTTGGCCACTGTAGACCCCCTCCTTCCGCTCAGCCTCCTCGAGGCGGTCCGCGTCGTCGACACGCCCGACGATCTCGACGCCGAATTCGTCGCGGAGCTCCGCAACAAGCGCCTCGGCCTCAGCGACACCGTCTACCAGCAGATCCGCCGCTGGACGGACGCGGTGAAGCGGAGCCAGCGCGGCGCGCACGAGGAGGCCGTCGCGCTCGCGCGCCTCATCGGCCGCCGCCCCGACGCCGAGGCGGTGTTCCGCGCGGCCGGGCGCTACCTGGCGCGCGAGCTGTACGAGACCGTGCCGCAGTTCTGGCGGCGCGCGATGCTCGTGCTGCCGTCCTTCATCGCGCGCCCGATGGCGCTGCGTCGCGCGCGCCGCATCGTGCGCCGCCACCTGGATGGCGACCTCGGGCGCGTGGGCGGCCAGCTCCTGCTCAGGGTGCAGGACTCCGTCACCCTCGACACCGCGCCGCGCGCCGCGGGGTGCGCGTACTACGAGGCGTGCCTGCGCGAGCTGCTGCGCCTCATGGTGGACGTGCAGGGCGCCGTGGAGCACGTGAAGTGCGCGGCGCGGGGGGAGGGGGTGGACGAGTGGCTCGCCGAGTGGCGGTGAGCACGTAGCGCGAGCGCATCGCGACCCCGCAGGAGCCAATCACGCCTGGCCCGCCGGGCGATTAGCTTCTTGCCATGCTGAACGTCGACTCTCTCCCCCGCCTCCAGGGCCTGCTCGACGAAGCGGGGCTCGACGGCTGGCTCCTCTTCGACTTCCACGGCACCAACCCCATCGCCGGCGGCCTGCTCGGCCTCAAGGGCATGGTGACGCGGCGCGTGTTCGCCTGGGTGCCGCGTGACGGGAGCCCCGTCGCGGTCACGCACGCCATCGAGCAGGGGCCCTGGGCCGCGTGGCCGGCCGCGTGGGGGCGCGAGGTCTACAGCTCGTGGCGCACGCTCGAGGAGACGATCGCGCGCCTCGTCCGCGGGAAGCGCGTCGCCATGGAGTACTCGCCCGGCGACGCCGTGCCGTACGTGGACCGCGTTCCCGCCGGCGTGCTCGAGCTCGTCCGCGCGGCCGGCGCGGAGGTCGTGTCGTCCGGGGACGTCGTCTCGCGCTTCTACGCCGTGTGGAGCGACGAGCAGCGCGCCTCGCACGAGCGCGCGGCGGAGGTCGTCGCGAAGGTGGCGCGCGACGCGATGAAGATCGCCGGCGAGCGCGCGATGAGCGGGGCGCCGCTGCACGAGCACGAGCTCCAGCGCTGGATCCTCGAGCAGTTCGAGCGCGCGGGGCTCGAGGCGGATCACGGCCCCATCGTCGCCGTCGGCGCCAACGCCGCGAACCCGCACTACGAGCCCTCGGCCGCCGCGCCGCGGCGCATCGAGCGGGGCGAGGTGCTGCTGATCGACCTGTGGGCGCGCGAGAAGGCGATCGGGTCGCGGCCCGCGGGCGTGTACGCGGACCAGACGTGGATGGCGTCGCTCGGGGCGCCGAGCCCGCGGGCGCTGGAGGTGTGGGAGGCGGTGCGCGGCGCGCGCGACGCGGCCATCGATTTCCTCCGCGCCCGCGTCACCGCCGGCGCTCCCGACGTGCGCGGGGGCGACGTGGACGACGCGGCCCGCGCCGTGATC
The DNA here is from genome assembly GCA_045804325.1 of Gemmatimonadaceae bacterium. Taxonomy (GTDB): domain Bacteria; phylum Gemmatimonadota; class Gemmatimonadetes; order Gemmatimonadales; family Gemmatimonadaceae; genus JBJMNJ01. The sequence goes on along the minus strand of JBJMNJ010000317.1, from coordinate 11,538 downwards.
GAGCGCGCGGGTCTCGGCCAGTACTTCACGCACCGCACCGGCCACTCCATCGACGCGATCAGCCTGCACGGCTCCGGCCCGCACATCGACAACCTCGAGACGCGCGAGGAGCGCGCGCTCGTCCCCGGCGTCGGCTTCTCCATCGAGCCCGGCGTCTACGTGGCGGGCGAGGTCGGCATGCGGAGCGAGGTGAACGCGTACGTCGGCGACGGCGAGGTGGTGATCACGCCGAAGGAGTATCAGACGGAGCTCCTCATCGTGTAGCACGGCCCTCGGCCGAGGGCCGCATTGACGACGTCGCGTTCCGGGTCCACCTTGCCGCTCGTGCCGACGAGCCCCGAGTGATCCGCTCCACCGCGCGCGTGCGCGGGCTCTCCAGCCGCTGGAACCTCGCCCGGCAGCGGCGCGAGCCCGACCCCGAGCTCCGCCGCGACCTGGGGCTCGCGTCCGCGACGCTCCTCGTCGTCGGCGGGATCATCGGGAGCGGGATCTTCTTCACGCCCGCCGAGGTGGCGCGCGCGCTCCCGGCCGGCCCGTGGGTGCTCGGCGTGTGGGTGCTCGGCGGGCTCGTCGCGCTCGCCGGCGCGCTCACCTACGCGGAGCTCGGCGCGATGATGCCGGACGCGGGCGGGCCGTACGTCTACATTCGCGAGGCGTTCGGCCCGCTCCCCGCGTTCCTCTACGGGTGGATGGTGCTCGCGTCCATCGCCACCGGCGCGCTCGCCGCCGTCGCGATGGGGTTCGCCGGGTACCTCGGGCGCTTCGTGAGCCTCGCGCCCGCCGGCGGCCCGCTCGGCGTCGCCGTGCTCACCATCGCGGTGATGTCCGCCGTGAACTACCTCGGCGTGAAGCCGGGCGCCGTCACGCAGAACGTCCTCGCGGCCGCGAAGATCCTCGCGCTCGGGGCGCTCATCGTGCTCGGCCTCGTCCTCTGGGCGCGCGTCGGCGCGCCGCCGCCGGTGCCGAACGCGCCCGCGCCGCGCGCGTCCACGGCCGCCGCGCTCGCCGCGGCGTTCGTGCCCGTGCTGTTCACGATCGGCGGCTGGCAGCAGATGAACATGGTCGCGGGCGAGATCCGCGATCCCGGCCGCGTCATCCCGCGCGCGCTCATGATCGGCATCGCGATCGTCGTGGCGATCTACCTCGGCGCGAACGCCGTCTACGTGCACGCGCTCGGGCGCGACGGGCTCGCGGCGAGCCGCGCGGTGGCCGCGGACACGGCCGGGCGGCTCGTCGGCGGCGCGGGGGCGACCGCCGTCACCGTCGCCGCGATGCTCTCGATCCTCGGCTTCGTGAACGTCGCCGTGCTCACGAACTCGCGCATCGTCTACGCGATGGCGCGCGACGGACACTTCCTCGCGGGCGCCGCGCGCGTGCACCGCCGCTTCGGCTCGCCGCACGTCGCCATCGTGATCATGGGGGCGTGGGCGATCCTCCTGCTGCTCCTCACGCGCGGCGACGTGGGCGCGCTGCTCAGCGGCGTCGTGTTCGCCGACTGGATCTTCTTCGGCCTCGGCGCCGCGAGCGTGTTCGCGCTCCGCCGCCTGCGTCCGGACGCCGAGCGGCCGTACCGCGCGCTCGGCTACCCCGCGGTGCCCGCGTTCTTCGTCGCCGCGGCGGTCGTGGGCATCGTGAGCGCCATCGTGGCGGCGCCGCGCATGTCGGCGGTGGGCGCGGGGCTCCTCCTCGCCGGCGCCGCCGTCTTCGCCGTGCGCCGGCCCGGCGGGCTCGCCGCGCTGCACGGCGACGACCGGAAGACGCGCCGGGCGCCGCCGTTCGACCCGGAGCGGCCGGCGGGGAGCTGACCCGGCGCGCGGACCGACGGAGCGGGACCGCGGCGCCCGGTCCCGTGGATGGTCCAGCGCTTGCCACTTGTCCGGCGACCCGCGTCGGGTAGTCTCCACCACCCGCGCGTCGGCGCCCGCCGCCCGCCCCTCACCCGCCAGCCTGCAATCGTGACGCTCCCCGCCCTCCCGCTCCGCGCCCGCCGGCTCGCCGCCGCGGCGTGCCTCGCGACCGCCGCGTGCTCGGGCGCCGAGAGCGGGGATGGGAAGCGGAAGACGTCCGAGGGGGCGATCGACCGGCCGACCGGACCGCCGGTGGTCGAGGCCATCGCCGGCGGCTACCACGGCGGCGACGTCGCGGCGGTGGGCACCGTGCGCGGCACGCTGAGCCTGCCCGCGGGCGACAGCGCCGCCGCGGCGCCCGCGGCCGTGGACTCCGCGATCCTGAAGGACCGCGCGTGCGCCGGCGCGCGTCCGGCGTCGCCCGGGCTCGACGCGGCCATCGTGTGGCTCGCGGACGTGCGCGCGGGGAAGCGCGTCCCGCTCGAGCGGCGCTTCGTCATCGAGAACGAGCGCTGCCAGGTGAGCCCCCGCGTCACCGCGGCGATCGCCGGCGGCGCGCTCAACGTGAGGAGCGAGGACCGCACGACGCACCGCCTGCGCTTCACGCGCGTCGGGAGCGGCGAGGTGGAGGCCACGATCACGCAGGTGGACGACGGCTCCGTCGTGGCCACCGACAAGCTGCTCGTGAAGCCCGGCCTCTTCGAGGTGCGCTGCCTGGTGCACCCGTCCATGCGCGCCTACGTCGCCGCCTTCGACCACCCGTACTTCGCGGTCGCGACGGAGGGCGGCACGTTCGAGCTGGACTCCGTGCCGCCGGGCACCTACAAGCTCATGGCGTGGCACGAGCGCTACGGCACGACCGAGGGGAGCGTGACGGTCGCGCCGGGGCAGCCGGCGCAGGTGTCGCTCGCGTTCGCGAGGAAGTAGGGGCCGGCGCCGCGGCGCGCCGCGGCGCGCCGCTAGGGCGCGCTGCTAGGGCGCGGTGCGGGGCGCGCTCAGCCCCGTGCTGCCCGAAGGACGCGACGTGGCGCACGCGCGCCACGGCCCGTCCCCCGCGCGCTGGATGAACCGCGTCCCCTCGGCGGCGCGCCCGATGCGCAGGAGGGCGCAGCCGAGGTAGCCCAGGGAGGCGCGGTCGTCCGGGTCGGCGCGGGCGGCGCGCACGAAGAAGTTGCGGGCGAGCACCGGGCGGCCGGTCGCGAGGAGCAGCAGCCCCATCTCGCGCAGCGCGGTCGCGTTCCCGGGCTCGAGGCGGATGGCCGTCTCGAGCTCGCGCGCGGCGAGGTCCGGGTTGCCGCCCTCGCGCTCGATGCGCGCGAGGTAGACGTGCGGCATGGCGAGCGTCGGCTCGTCGCGGACCAGCCCCGAGAAGATCGTGCGCGCCTCGTCGCGCCGGCCGCGCTCGTAGAGGTCCGCGCCCTCCCGGATCGCGCGCTCGGGCGAGCGGTCGCGGAGCAGCAGCGCCGCGCCGCCCACCGCGGCGGCGACGACGAGCAGCAGCACCAGCACGAACGCCCACGGCTGCTGGCGCCCCGGAACCGTGCGCGCGTCCTGCACCGGCGTGGACGCGCGAGGCGTCGCGGCGTACGGGTCGGGCGTGGCGGCGGACTGCGGCGTGGCGGCCGGCGCGGGTGGGGGCCCGCGCCGCGCGCGTGGCGCCGCGCCGGGCGGCGGCGGCGCCCACTCGGAGGGCGGCGACGCCGGCGGGAGCGGCGACTTCGGCGTCACCACCGACTCGGCGGCCGCGAGCTGCTGCGTCGAGATGCGCCGCAGCTTGCTCCCGCGCGCGAGCTCGCGCAGCATCGCCTCGGCCTTGCGGCGATCGTCGTCGGTGAAGGGGATCGACACGACGGCCTCGTGCATCTCCTCCGTCGTCGCGAAGCGCTCCTCGGGCTTCTTGGCGAGCGCGCGCTGCACGATGTGGACGAGCGTCTCCGGGATGTCGGAGCGCACCGGCCGCAGGTCCGGGACGGGCGTGAAGAAGTGGTGATGCATGATCCCGGGCAGCGTCTCGGCCGTGAACGGCACGTGCCCGGAGAGCATCTGGAAGGCGACGACGCCGAGCGAGTACTGGTCGCACTGCGGGCCGAGCTTCTGCCCGGCGCACTGCTCGGGGCTCATGAAGGTGGGCGTCCCGACGACCATGCCGCTCGCGGTGAGCCCCGTGTCCTCCACGGCGCGGGCGATCCCGAAGTCGGCCACGTACACGCGGCCGTCCTTGTCGATGAGGATGTTGTCGCCCTTGATGTCGCGGTGGATGATCCCCGCGGCGTGCGCCGACGCCAGCGCCGCGGTGGCGCCGCGCAGCACGTGCAGCACGACCGGGATGGGGAGCGCGCCCTGCACCTGGATGACGTCGTCGAGGTCGCGCCCCTCGACGTACTTCACCGCCATGTAGCTGATCCCCGCCGCCTTCCCGACGCGGTAGACGGGGATGATGTTCGGGTGGTCGAGCTGCGCGCTCAGGCGCGCCTCGCGCTCGAAGCGCTCGGCGACGCCCGGGAGGTAGCCGAGCTCCGGCGGGAGCACCTTGAGCGCGACGCCGCGCCCGAGCGCCCGCTCGGTGGCCCGGTAGACGACGGCCATGCCGCCGCGCCCGAGCTCGCGCTCGACCTCGAAGTCCGCGGCGAGCGCGCCGCGCAGCGTCTCGAGCAGCGCGTCGTCCTTCGCGCCGCCCGCGCCCGCAGCGACCGCCGAGTCGGCGAGCGGCGAGTCGGGGGACGGCTCGGCCGCCTCGGGCGGCTCGGCCGGCTCGGGCGGCGCCGCCGTGGCGGGCATGCCGGGGTCGGTGACCTGCCGCCCGCACTCGTAGCAGAAGCGCGAGCCAGGGGCGACGGCTGCACCGCAGTTGGAGCACTTCATGGCTGTAAGCTTACCCGGCCGGCGCGGATTTGGGAGAGAGGAGAATGGAGAAAGGAGAGGCGATCCTGGGGGGTGTGTCTCCTTTCTCCTTTCTCGTGTCAGACTTCCACCGGCTCTCGGAACTGCCCTCGGTACAGCCGCGCGTACAGCCCGCCGCGCGCGAGGAGCTCCACGTGCGTGCCCTCCTCCACGATGCGGCCGTGGTCCAGCACGGCGACGCGGTCGGCGCGCTGCACGGTGCTGAGGCGGTGCGCGATGATGAGCGTCGAGCGGCCCTCGAGCAGCTCCTCCATCGCCCGCTCGACGAGCCGCTCGCTCTCGCTGTCGAGGCTACTCGTCGCCTCGTCGAGCACCACCACCGCCGGGTCCTTGAGGAAGACGCGCGCGATGGCGATGCGCTGCCGCTGGCCCCCCGAGAGCTTCACCCCGCGCTCGCCGACGCGCGTGTCGAGCCCCTGCGGCAGCCGCTCGACGAACTCCCACGCGTGCGCCGCGCGCGCGGCCGCGATCACCTCGGCGTCCGTCGCGTCGGGACGCGCGTAGGCGATGTTCTCGCGCACCGTGCCGCTGAAGAGGGCCGGCTCCTGCGGCACCACGCCCACCGCGCCGCGCAGGTCCGCGAACGCGAGCTCCCGCACGTCGCGCCCGTCGAGCCGCACGCGCCCCTCGGACACGTCCCAGAAGCGCGACAGGAGGCTCGCGAGCGTCGTCTTCCCCGAGCCCGACGGCCCGACGAGCGCGACCACCCGGCCGGGCGCGATCTCGAGCGTCACGTCGTGGAGCACGTGCGGGAGCTCGGGCCCGTAGCGGAACGAGACGCCCTCCACGCGCACGTGGCCGCGCACGGGGCGCGCGAGCGGGGCGGGGGCGCGCGGCTCCTCCACGGCGGGGGGCGTCTCGAGCAGCTCGAAGACGCGCTGGGCCGCGCCGACGGCTTCCTGGTAGGAGCCGAAGAGCGACGCCATGGAGCCCACCGCGCCGGCGACGTACATGGCGTACAGGAGGAACGACACCAGCGCGCCCGCCGTCAGCACGCCCTCGAGCACGAGCAGCCCGCCCTGCCACAGCACCGCGACGACGCCCGCGAACGCCACGAACCCGACGACGCCGAAGAACGTCGCGCGGATCAGCGCGCGCCGCACCGCGGCGGCCACGACGACGTCGAGCAGGCGCCCGTAGCGCCGCGACTCCTCCGCCTCGCGCACGAAGCCCTGCACGGTGCGGATCTGCGAGAAGTCCTCCTCGGCCAGCGCCGTCGCCTCGGCCACGCGGTCCTGCACGCCGGTGCTCGCGCGGCGCAGCGCGCGCCCGAACACCACGGCGGCGCCGACGACGAGCGGCGTCACCGCGAGCGTCGTGGCGGTGAGGCGCGGGTGCGTGAGCGTGAGCAGCACCACGCCGCCGATCAGGAACAGCGACTGGCGCGCGAGCTCGGAGATGTTCGTGCTGAGCAGCGTCTGGAGGGTGCCGACGTCGCTCGCGAGGCGGCTCGTGAGCTCGCCCGTCCGCCGGTCGGCGAAGAACCCCGGCGAGAGGCTCACGAGGTGCGCGAACAGGTCGGCGCGCAGCCGCGCGATCACCCGCTCCGTCGTCGACGTGAGCAGGTAGACTTGCACGAAGTTCAGCAGCCCCTGCGCCGCGAAGACGCCGACGAGCGTGAGCGCGATCCGGTCGAGCAGGCGGCGGTCGCGGTCCTGGAACGCGGCGTCGAGCAGGTACTTCACGACCTTCGGGAACGCGAGCCCCGCCGTTGCCGCGAGCAGGAGGCAGACGAAGGCGAGCAGGAGGCGCCCGGCGAACGGGCGCAGGCGCGGGAAGACGTGGCGCAGGGCGCGCGGCGAGAGCGAGCGCCGAGGGGTGGGTGCGCCCGCCGCGTCGGCGGGTCGTCTCAGACGTCCACTCCGTCCAGCCAGAGGCGCACCCGGTAGAGCTCCTGCGTGACCCGGCGCCCGCGCCGCACGGCCTCGCGCAGCGAGGCGTACAGGTCCTCGGGGTCCACCTCGTACTCGCGCGGCACGTCGCCGCCGGTGCTCGACCACTCCTTCACGTAGAGCCGCCCGCCCTCCGCGCCCTCGCGGTACAGCAGCATGAGCCGCTCGGGCTCGCCCGCGCCGCCGACGATCTGCACCGTGAGGCGCCCGCGGCCCTCCTGCGGCTCGCTCCGCGCGCTCGACGCACCGGTGATCGCGCCCCCGGCGGTGCCGCCACCGGCGGTGCTCCCGGGCGCGTCGCTCGCCGGGTCGGGGACGTCCATGCGCTCGGTCACCTGCCCACCCTCCGGTCGAGGACCATGGCTACGAACAGCAGCGCGAGGTACAGCAGCGAGTACTTGTACACCCACCACGCGGCCGCGGTCCAGGCCGGTGTGCCGCGCGCCGCGCGCCGCACGCGCCAGACGCCCCACAGCAGCACGAGGCCGAGCGCCGTCGCCGCCACGGCGTACGGCCAGCCCAGGGCGCCGAACGCCCACGGCAGCACGGTGAGCGGGATCAGGATCAGCGTGTACCACAGCATCTGCCCCGTCGTCTCGCGCTCGCCCCACACGAGCGGCGCCATGGGCACGCCGGCGCTCCCGTAGTCGCGCTGCTTGAGGAGCGCGAGCGCCCAGAAGTGCGGCGGGGTCCAGTAGAAGACGATGAGGAAGAGGTAGACGCCGAGCAGCTCCACGCGCCCGGTGACGGCGGCCACGCCCACGAGCGGCGGGAACGCCCCCGCCGCGCCGCCGATCACGATGTTCTGCGGCGTGGTGCGCTTGAGCCAGCGCGTGTACACGAACACGTAGAAGTAGAACCCCGCGAGGGCGAGCGCCGCCGCCAGCACGTTGGCGAAGTGCGCGAGCAGCCACGTGGCCGCCGTCGCGAGGAGCACGCCGAAGGCGATGACGGCGGTGGCGCCCAGGCGCCCGCTCGGGATGGGGCGGCGCCGCGTGCGCGCCATGCGGTCGTCGATGTCGCGGTCGAGGTACATGTTGACCGCGTTGGCGCCGCCCGCCATGAGGTAGCCGCCCACGCACACGACCAGCACGAGGAGCCACGACGGCTCGCCGACGACGTACATCGGCGCGATGGTGGTGACGAGGAGCAGCGAGATGATGCGCGGCTTGGTCAGCATCACCAGGTCGCGCACCAGCGACCCGCCGGAGACGCCGGCCGCGGGTCGCGTCGCGGCCGTGCCGCTCACGACATCGCCCCGCGCGCGATGATCACCGCGAGCGACGGCGGGCGCTTCGGCGACGGGGCGGGCGCGACGGGGGACGCCACCACGGCCGGCACGTCGTGCGTGGCCGCCGACTCCTGCGCCGCCGCCTGGATGGCCATCGCCTCGCCGCGGGAGGCGATGAGCGCCGCCGCGACGAGCGGCGCCGCCAGCGCGTTCACCGGGCCGCCCACGCCGCCGGTGCCGCCCGCGCCGCCGGAGCCGCCGGTGCCGTTCCCCTCGTCCCCCCGGCGGCCGCCCGCCTCGCCGCGGGGGCTCGGCCGGGGCGCGTCGGCCGACGGCGGCGCGCCGTCGTCGCCGGACGGCTCGTCGTGCGCCGGCACGTCCGCCCGGAGGTCCGCGAGGCTCCACGACCCCGTCTCGGCGAGCGCCGGCACGTCGGGCACCTGATCGTCCGCGGGCGGGATCGCCTCGCTGCCGCCGGCCTCCGCCGCCGCGAAGCCGGCGTCGTCGTCGGGGTCGAGGCGGACCATCTTCGCGTTCGGACCGGTGGTGCAGACGAAAGCGACCGTGGGCGACGAGGGTTGCGCGCTCGTGGCGACGGGGGTGCGCACCGGCGTGCGCGCCGGGGTGCGCGACGGGACGCGGACGCGGCGGGCGGAACCCTCGCCCGTGCGCTCCGCGGCGGCCGGCGCCGCCTCCGCCGCGGCCGGCGCCTCGCGGAGCGCGGCGCGGCGGGCGAGCGCGGCGTACGCGAACGTCGCCAGCCACACGAGCGTCCCGACCGCCTGGTGGAGCGACTGGACGGGCCGCGGGAGCTCGGTCGTCACGAGCACCGCCGCGACGACGATCTGCAGCACCACGGCGGCGAGCGCGATCCGCGCGGCGCTCGTCACGGCGCCGATCTCTCCGCGCTTCCGCGCCGCCATCACGACGCCGACGAGGTGGAGGAGGAGCAGGAACGCGAGCACGCGGTGGGTGATCTGCACGTGCGCGGCGCCGTTCGTCGGCACGTAGGCCTGCGTGCACGCCGGGAAGCCGAGGCACGCGCCGGCCGCCCCGGGGAGGTTGGCGGTGAGCGCGCCGAGGACGATGACGAGGAGCGCGAGCGCCGCGGCGGCCATGGCCGCGCGGCGGGTCCTCGGCGTGATCTTCTGCCGGTCGGCGGCGTGCGCCGCGAGCCCGCCGGCGCGCAGCACGGCCGTGGCGAGCGTCGCGAGCAGCGACATCGCGAGCACGAGGTGCGTCGCGATGACGAGGGGGCGCAGGCCGGCCTGGACGATGACGCGCCCCAGCTGGGCGATGACGACGTAGAGCGCGAGGGCGAGGAGCGCCGCGCGCAGCACGCCGCCGCGCCCCGTCACGCCGGCCTGCCGCCCGCGCCGGGCCCACGCCGCGCCGACGAGCGCGAGGATCGCGACGCCGAGCAGGAGGGCGAGGTAGCGGTGAGTGACCTCGATGACGAGGTCGGGCCGGTCCATCGGCGGCACCCAGTGCCCGAGGCACTTCGGCCAGTGGTCCCCGCACCCCATCCCGGAGTTCGTGATGCGCACGATGGCCCCGAAGACGATCTGCAGGAACGCGATCGCGAGGGCCGAGAGCGCCAGGCGGCGGAGCGCTTTCATCGGGGGCCGGCTGGGGCGGGGGCCGCCGCCGCGGAGGGAGACTGCGTCGGGGCCGCGGGCGCCTGCTGCATCGCGTGCCACGTCCACCAGAGCACGCCCGCCAGCGCCAACGCCGGGAGCACTGCCCACGTCACCTCCGCGCCGCGCCGCACCGCCGGCAGCCCCGCGCCGCTCCACGCCGCGTCCGCTCCGGCGGCCCGCCGCACGAGCGCGGCGGAGCGCACGATGGCGACCTCGGCGACGACGCAGCAGAGGACGGCCACCCAGAAAACGATGCTGGCGAGGGCAGATGGCACGGGAACGACTCGGAGGGAATGACGAAAGAAACACCCAAGCTCGCGACCAATCAACACCAATCGTGCGGACCGCAGAACTATTTACGAGCGGTCCCGCCGTGGTGGCAGCCCGCGCGGCCGGGCGGTACCATAGGGAATGAACACTCTCGCTGACCGCCTCCCTCGCCGCCTCGGCCTGTGGAGCGCCGTCGCGGTTCTCGTGGGCTCGACGATCGGCTCCGGGATCTTCCGGTCGCCGCGGGGGATCGCCGACAAGCTCCCCGGGCCGCTCCCCCTGCTGACGGTCTGGGCGACCGGCGGGCTCTTCGCCCTCTGCGGGGCGCTGACGCTGGCGGAGATCGCCGGGGCGCTGCCGCGGACGGGCGGTCTCTACGTCTTCATCCGGGAGGGGTGGGGGCGGCTGGCCGCGTTCCTCTTCGGCTGGGCGGAGTTCGCGGTCATCCGCGCCGCCTCGCTCGGGGCCATCTCGACGACGTTCGCCGAGTACTTCCTGCGGGTGGTGCGGCCGGACCTGGGGGAGCAGGCCCGCGTGGACGCGGCGCACTGGGTCGCGGCGGTGGCGATCATCCTCACGATGGGGTTCAACTACGTCGGCCTCCGCTGGGGCTCCCTCGTCCAGAACGTCACGACGCTGGCGAAGTACGGGGGGCTGAGCTTCATCGTCCTCCTCGCCCTCGCCCTCGGCCTGCCCGCGAGCGGGGGAGGGCACTTCACGCCGGCGTCGCCGCCCGGGAGCTGGAGCCTGGCGCCCTTCGGGCTCGCGCTGATCTCGGTGCTCTGGGCGTTCGACGGGTGGGCGGACCTGAGCTTCGTCGCCGGCGAGGTGAAGGACCCGCGGCGGAACCTCCCGCGCGCCCTCATCATCGGGACGGTCGCGGTGATCGTCATCTATCTCCTGGCGAACGTCGCCTACCTGGCGGTGCTGCCGGTGGAGCAGATCCGGCGCTCGCCGCTGGTCGCGGCGGAGGTGGCGGAGCGGCTGCTGGGGGGGCTCGGGGTGACGTTCGTCGCGGTGACGGTGATGGTCTCGACGTTCGGGACGCTGAACGGGACGCTGCTGACCTCCCCGCGCATCTTCTTCGCGCTGGCGGACGACGGGCTGTTCTTCCGCAAGGTGGCGGCGGTGCACCCGAAGTACCAGACGCCGTACGTGGCGATCGTGATGACGGCGCTCCTCGGCGTGCTCTTCGTGCTGCTGCGGACCTTCGAGCAGCTGGCGGACGCGTTCGTGACGGCGATCGTGCCGTTCTACGCGCTCGGGGTGGCGGCGATCTTCGTGCTGCGGCGCCGGCCGGACTACGACCCGCCGTTCCGCGTGCCGCTCTACCCGGTGGTGCCGGCGATCTTCGTCCTGTCGACCATCGCGCTGCTGGTCAACGCGATCATCGACCCCTCGAGCCGCTGGCCGACGCTCGCGGTGCTCGGGGTGATCGTGCTGGGGGTGCCGGTCTACTTCCTGACGGTGGGGCGGCGCGGGGCGCCTGGTACGGTACCGCGCGCGGCGGCCGACGGGGCGTAGGCGGCCCGCAGGGCCGCGGTTCTCTACTCCTCGAGGCGGCGGATCTCCTCTCCATCCCGTTCTCTACGTCGCCGCGCTGCGCGCGGCTCGTCGGTCTTCTACTTCGCGACACTTCGTGTCGCTCGTCGGTTCTCGGCGCGGCTCTCGCCGCGCGGTTGCTGATCGGCGACCACCGGCCGGAGGCCGGTCGGAACCGACGAGGGGCACGCAGTGCCCCGACGTAGAGAACCGAC
>JBJMNJ010000316.1:0-11214 GCA_045804325.1 Gemmatimonadaceae bacterium | reverse complement strand
CGCGAGCAGCTCGAGCGTCGCGTCGTTGTCCACCTCGCCGCTCTCGAGCAGCACGCCGCAGTGGCCGTGGTCCGTGTACTCGCACATGCAGACGTCGGTGAGCACGACGAGGTGGGGCGCCTCGCGCTTGATCGCGCGGATCCCCGCCTGCACCGGCCCATCGTCGTCCCACGCGGCGCTGCCGGTCGCGTCCTTCGTCTCCGGGATGCCGAAGAGGATCACGCCGCCGAGCCCCAGCTCGGCCGCCGCGGCGGCGTCGCGCGCGAGCTCGTCGGGCGACGTCTGCGCCACGCCGGGCATGGATCCCACGGGCTGCCGCACGCCGCGCCCGGGCCGCACGAAGAGCGGGAGGACGAGCTGCGCGGGGTCGAGACGCGTCTCGCGGACGAGCCGGCGCAGGCCGGCCGTCCGGCGCAGGCGTCGGGGGCGGTAGAGCGGGAACTGTGACACTGCGGGGGTGCGGGTGAGAGCCGGAAAGCTAACCCCCGCACACGCGACGCGGGGGCCCGGCGACGAGTCGCCGGACCCCCACGTCCACCGCGAACGCGGTGTTCTACGTGTTACGAGACTGCCGGAGGCTTAGCGGCCCGACGGCGTCCAGGAGAGGCCGAGGCCGAGCTGCGTCTTGCCGTCCTCGATGAACACCTTCTGCATGCCGACCATGAAGCCGACGCCCGTGGCGACGCTGCGGACGCGGGCGCCGATGCCGAGCATCGGACGGTTGCCCGAGACCGGGTCCGCGCCGTCGACGTCGGCCGAGACGCGGCCGTAGCCGATGCCGGGCGTCACGAAGCCCGTGTAGCGCCACGCCTTGCCGCCGGAGATGCTGACCGGCACGCCGACCGCGAGGCTCATCAGGTTCACGTCGGGGTCCGTGACGTCATCCGAGCCCGGGGCCTTCGTCCAGCCGAAGCTCGGCTGCACGCCGACCGCCCACGCGTTCTGGCCGGACTTGCCGTTCACGAGCGAGTACTCGTAGTCGACGCCGATCATCGTCGTGGCGTCGCAGCCGTCGCACGTCTGCGAGCCGAGCGAGCCGCCGATGCGGCCGCCCGCGAGCGCGGCGCTCGCGCCGATGCCGAAGCCGTTGACGGCGAAGTCACCCTCGTACGAGAAGCGGCCGTAGCGGAGGTCGAACGTCGCGCGGGTCTTCGCCGCGTCGACGCCGAACGCCGACGGCGGCAGCGCGCCCACGGGCGTGCTGGACAGCGCGAGGTAACCGGCGAGGTCCTTGGTCTCGCTGTCGGTCTGCGCGAACGCGGACGCCGGAACGAGGGCCGCGGCAGCGGCAACGAGCACGATGCGATTCATGCGCATGCGGGGAGTTCCTCCCAATTCGGCACGCGAGTGACGCGGAATGCGTCACGCGTGAGGGGCGCGTGCCGTCAGCGCTGGGACGGCTGACCAGCGCCGGCGGTAACAACCGTGACACTTGTCACACACCGTGCACCATGTTAGAGGGCACACATGTGACGCGGCCGCGCGGGTCATCCCCGCGCGGCCGCGTGCCCCCTCCCGATGGTCCGTCGGGGCGCTACTGCGCCCCGTCGCCTCGTGCGAAGCCGAGCACGAAGTCGCCGATTCGCTGGCCGTGCGCCTTCCCCTGCTCGATGTCGCTCGGGTAGTGGATGCCGCCGTAGAGGCGCGAGACCCCCGCCTCGTCGGCCAGCGCCCTGAAATCCGATGCCGCGCTCGGGAAGAGGTCGCCGAGCACCGTGGCCGCGGCGGCCGAGAAGGTGGAGTGGCCCGACGGGTACGACGGGAAGTTGGGCAGGCCGATCTTCGTGACGATCGTCGGGTCCACCTGCGACGGCCGCGGGTTGAAGTGCTTGAACTTGACGCGCCAGCACGCCACGGACGCGTCGTGCATCGCCATGTTGAGCAGGGCGAACGTCCGCGCCGCCCGCACCTCGCTCATGCGCGCATCCCGCACGTACTCGGCGGCGATGTCGTTCCAGTGGCCCGGCGGCGTATACGTGCCCGCGCCGTCGTTCCACTTCAGGGCGATGGCGAGCTGCTCGCGCGAGAGGCGCGTGACCGCGCGCTTCACCGCCGACACCTCCTCGCGGAACTGCGCCGACGACGTGGACGGCGGTGGCGCCGGGTCGAGCGCCGCCAGCTCGGCGGGCGTCATCGTCCAGGCCCGCACGGTGCCGTAGTTCATCAGGAGTGGTGCCCGCGTCGGCGTCTCCTGGCTCTTCCACGGCAGCTCGCCGTGCGCCACGGTCGAGTCCACGTACGCCTGCCACATCGCCGGGCTGCCCGCCGCGGCCCCCATGCCATCGGCGCGCGCCCGCGCGATCACCAGAGCGGCCACCGCGCGACCGAGCGCGAGGCCGGCCGCCGCGTCGCTCGCCGTGGCGCGGCCGCCGAGCAGCGCCGCCTCGCGCTGCGCGGCCGCGTGCCGGGCGATCTCCTCCACGGCCGCCGGGAAGAGGAGCTTCAGCATCTCTGACGTGACGCCCGCGAGCGTCGCCTCTTCGGAGGGGTACGCAGGCAGGTCGCCGACCGGCGCGAGCGCCCGCACCTCCGCGTCCACCCTGGCCGGCGCGGGACGGTTGTAGCGGAACTTGTAGAGCCACGCCGCCTTCAGCGCCTCGTACTGCGCGACGGCGACGTAGCTGTAGGCGCGCGCCGCGTACGGCGGGTTCGAGAACGGGAACCCGGGGTCGGCGAACGGGTTCTCGGCGTCCGGCACCGGGTACGAGCCGTCGGCGCGTGGCGCCGGCGGCAGGTTGTAGCGCGCGACGAGCTCGCGCGTGATCTGGTTCCAGCGGAGCACGCCGCCGCCGCTCCAGAACGCGACGTTGCCGCGCTGCGCCGCCGTCATGTTCCGCTGCGCCTGCTTCAACGCGGTCAGCTCCGCGGCGTACGCGGGGCTGGTCACGGCGGCGGGCGCGGCGACGGGGATCTGGTCCGCGGACGTGAGCACCAGCATGCGCCACGACCCCGCGCCGGCGTCGAGGCTCGCGGCGTCGAGGGGCGGGAGGACCTCGGTAGGCGTGACGGTGCGGTCGCAGCTCGCCATGGCGAGGGCGAGCGCGGCGAACGGCAGCGCGCGCGTGCGCGCGCGTCGGAGAGTCGTCGTCATGTGCGTCACCATCAGAACGGGCGGAAGGCGGTCGTCACCCCGCCGGCGATCGTGGTGGACTTGCCGACGTTGCGGCCCGAGAGCGTCCGCGCCGCGCCGACCGACAGGATGAGCTGCCGGAGCTTCGGCACGGTGTACATGACCTTCCCGCCGACCCGCGTGAAGTCCATGCGGTTCGAGACGAAGGGCATGTCCTGTCGGCGGATGTCGCCGCCGCCGAGCGTGCGCTGCCCCACGAGCATGACGGGGATGCACCACGTCGCGTCCTGGTAGCCGAGACCGACGGCCCAGTCGCGCACGTCGGGCATCGCGACCTCGTCGCTCAGCACGAGCTCGCCGTCGGTGTAGTACGCGGGCCGGTCGAGCTTCACCGTCGAGCGCCAGGTGTGGCCCGCGGTCGCGTCGAGGAAGAACTTCGTGCGGTCGGCCACGTGCACGCCCGCGCGCGCCGAGGCGCGCTTGGCGCCGAGCCCGATGGACATCGGCAGGAAGTCGGGCGTGTATTCGGTCGTCGGCGTGCCGAACGACCCGAGCGCGGTGAGGCCGAGCGTCGCTCGGTCGGCGAGGCGCGCGCGCAGGAAGCGCCACTTGGCGCCCACCGTGAGGTCCTGCCACCCCTCCATGTCGCTCAGCGGGCCGCTGCTCGCCTGCGTTCCGACGTGGGGGAGCGCGGCGAGGAGGTTGAGCCCGCCGGCGACGCCGTAGACGGCCGTCGTCGTGACGGCGCGCGTCGTCACCGAGCCGATGTTCTCGTTCGCGCGCTCGAGGCTGCCTTCCCAGTACTCGTGCCATCGGTCGCGCGAGTACTCGACCGTGGTCCGGAGCTGCCCACGACCGACGGTCAGCGCGTCGTCGAAGGTCTGGGCTCTCGCCGCGCCGGGGAGCGCCGCGAGGGTGGTCGAGGCGACGAGCGCGCGCGCGAGCGGCGCCAGCCGCCGGCGTCGGCGGACGAAGAGGGGCATACGCAGGGAGGTTGGGGGGCCTGCGGCGGGGGTGGTGCGGGTAGGCGCTACGGTAGTGCGGGGATTCTTGGCCGGCAAGAAGAATTCGCGGCGCGAGCTACTCGGGCTGCGGCGCTGGGAACGGCACCGCTCCTCTCGCCGCGCCCAGGATCTCGGCGCCCCCCCGCTCCAGCACCTCCCGGGCGAGCGCCCGCGCGCCGGCCTCGGGGTCCTCCCCCAGGGCGCGAGACGCCCGCACCGCGCGCGTGCCGTCGAGCGCGGCGACGACGGCGTGGAGCACGAGGACGCCGTCGTCGTTAGGCTGGGCGAGCGCTCCGATCGGCACCTGGCACCCGCCGTCCAGCGCCGCGAGCAGCGCGCGCTCCGCGCCGTCGGCGCGGAGCGTGGACGGGTCGTCGAGCGCGGCGAGCCGCCGCGCCACGTCGTCCGCCGGCAGGCCGCGCGCGTCCACGCGCGCCTGGACCGCGATCGCCCCCTGCCCCGCCGCGGGGAGCCACTCGGGGGCGTCGAGGTACGCGGAAATCCGGTCGCGCGCGTCCAGCCGGTGGAGCCCCGCCGCGGCGAGCACCGCGGCGTCCACCTCGCCCGCGTCCACCTTGCGGAGGCGCGTCGGGACGTTGCCGCGGAGCTCGCGCACCTCCACGTCCGGGCGCAGCGCGAGGAGCTGCGCGCGCCGGCGCAGGCTCGACGTCCCGACGCGCGCGCCGCGCGGCAGCTCGGCGAGCGAGCGCGCGCCGAGGCCGGCGCGCACGACGAGTACGTCGCGCGGGTCCTCGCGCGGCAGCAGCGCGACGACACCGAGCCCCGCGGGGCTCTCAGTCGGGAGGTCCTTGAGCGAATGGACGCAGCAGTCCACCTCGCCGGCGAGCAGCGCGGCCTCGAGCTCGTGGGTGAAGAGCCCCTTGGCGCCGATGGCGCGCAGCGGCTCGTCCAGCCGCCGGTCGCCCACGGTGGTGAACGTCACGAGCTCGGCGCGCGCACCCGCGCGCTCGAGCGCCGCCTGCACCTGCCGCGCCTGCCGCAGCGCGAGCTCGGAGCCGCGCGTCGCGATGCGAACGACGTCGGCGCTCACGCCTCGCCGTCCCCGAGGAGGCGCACCAGCGCAGCGGCGAGACCGTCCGTCGTCGACGGCGACGCCTCGGCGGCGACCGTCAGCCCCGCCTCGCGCGCCGCCTCGCTCGTCACGCCGCCGATGGTGACCGCGGGCGCGGCCGACGCGAGCTCGGCGCCGACCAGGTCCACGAACGCGCGCACGGTGGACGGCGACGTGAACGTCACCGCGTGCACGTCGCGCTTCTTCAGCGCGGCGCGGAGCGGCGCGGCGCCGTCCGCCCCCGGGCCGGCGGGCACCGAGCGGTACACGTGCACCACGTCCACGTCGGCGCCGAGACCGAGGAGCCCTTCGGGGATGACGTCGCGGGCGCCCTCGGCGGCCGGGTACAGCGCGCGCGCGCCGGAGACGTCGTCGCGGGCCGCGAGGGCGTCCACGAGCCCCTCCGCCGCGAAGCGCTCGGGCACCACGTCCGCCACGACGCCGCGCTCGGCCAGCGCAGCCGCCGTGGCGCTGCCCACGGCGCAGACCACGGTGCCGGCGAGGGCGCGCGCGTCCCGCTTCAGGTGGCGGAGCGTCTCGAACACGACGCGCACCGCGTGGCGGCTCGTGAAGACGACGAAGCGGTACTCGTCGAGCGCGCCGAGCGCCTCGACGAGGCGGTCGAGCGCGAGCGGCTCGATGCGCGTCGCCGGCGCCGCGAGCACGTCGGCGCCGAGCGCGCGGAGGCGGGCGGCGAGCGCCGAGTCGCCCTCGGGGCGCGTGACCACGATGCGGCGCCCGAAGAGCGGCCGCCGCTCCATCCACGCCAGCTCGTCGCGCAGCACGACGGGCCAGCCGAACACGACCACCGCCTCGCCGGCGATCCCCGCGCGCGCGGCGTCGTCCGCCATGGTCGCCAGCGTGCCGACGGCGGTCCGCTGGCGCGGCGTCGCGCCGTCGGCGACGAGCGCCACCGGAGTCTCCTCGAGCATCCCGCCCGCGCGCAGCCCGGCGGCCACCGCGGGGAGCTGCGCTCCCGTGGCGCGCACGACCAGGGTGCCGCCCGTGCGCGCGAGCGCCGCCCAGTCGGCGGCGCCGGCCGACGTGCCGCCGGCACCGGACGCCGCGCTGGCGATCGTCACGGCGCTCGCGAGCCCCGGGTGCGCCACCGGCACCCCTGCGGCCGCCGGCGCGGCGACCTCCGCGGGAACGCCGGCCACCACCTCGAAGTCCACCGCGGCCTCGTGGAGCGCCTGCGCCTCCTCGCTCCCGCGGCCGAAGAGAAACGGGTCGCCGTGGTAGAGCCGCACGACCAGGCGCCCCGCGCGCGCGAGCCCCACGAGCAGCCGCGCCACCTTCTCCGCCGGCGGTCCGCCCTCGGCCTCCGGCGCGATCTGGCGCCGCTCGGGCAGCGTCGTCGAGCGCGGCGCGGGGAGCACGTCGCGCGACAGGCCCGCGTCGTACACCACGACGTCGCAGCGGTCGAGCAGCTCCCGCGCGCGCACGGTGAGCAACCCCGGGGCCCCCGGTCCGGCGCCGACGAGGAAGACGGTGGCGGGGACCGCGGGGCCCTCCGCCGCGCGCTCAGCCACTGTGCGCGTCGCGCTCGCGGCGCAGCTGGCGGCCGCGCCACCAGAGGCTCGCCGCGTACAGCACGTGGATCGCGGCCGCCGCGACGTAGGCCGCGACGAAGTAGCCGGAGTTCTGCGGCGTCTGCATCAGCCCTCGCCGGCGAGGTGCGCGCGCTCGGCGAGCGCGTGGTCGCGCGCGACGGCGTAGCGGTAGCGCGCGCGCACGAGGGCCACGAACAGCAGCGCGAACGCGAGGAACGCGAAGAGGAACGTCGTCAGCATCTCTCCCGGGAGCGATGGCCGGCTCGGCTTCAGCAGCACGGGCTGCGGGTGGAGCGTGCGGAACAGGTAGACGCTCAGGTGGATGAACGGCACCAGCAGCAGCGCGAGCACGGCGAGCACCGCGGAGAAGCGCGCGCGCGCGCCGGCCTCCTCGACGGCCCCGCGGAGGAGCAGGTAGCCGAGCACGACGAACCAGAGGAAGAGCGTGAGCGTGAGGCGCATGTCCCACGTCCACCACGCGCCCCAGATCGGGCGCGCCCAGATGGGGCCCGTCACGAGCACCACCGTCATGAAGACCAGCGCCACCTCCGCCGTGCTCTCGGCCACGCGGTCGAGGCGCTCGTCCCGGAGCCAGAGGTACCCGGCGCTGCAGAGCGCGAGGAGCGGGAACGCGACGTACAGCGCGAGGAAGGCCGACGGCACGTGCACGTAGAAGATCTTCTGCGCGGCGCCCTGCCGCAGCTCGATGGGCGTGAACCACACGGCGCGCACGAGGGCCCCGGCGACGGCGAGAAAAGCCAGGACCGCCAGCCAGTCGACGCCGGCGCGCGGCCCGCCGGCGGTGCGCGGCGCCGTCGGGGCGCCGGGGACGGAGAGCGATTCAGTCTGCACGGATGGAAAGCTAACGCGCTGCTGGTGCCTGGCCACGGGTGGCACGTCGGCGGCCGAGGGCCGAGGGCCGAGGGCCGAGGCTGGCCTACTCCTCCACCGTATACGGAAACGCCACCGCGCACGCGAACACGAACACCAGGTCGAACGCGAGCAGGATGCGCAGCCACGGCCACGCCTCGGCCACGGGGCGCCCGCTGAGCAGCCGCGCCGTGGTCTGCGCGGCCGGCATCACGATCGGCACGAAGAACGGCAGCGACAGCATCGGCAGGAGCAGCTCGGCCAGGCGCGTGTTGACGGCCATCGCGCTGAACAGCGTCCCCACCGCGACGAGCCCCACCGCCGCGAGCACGGCGATGCCCGCGAGCGGCAGCGCGACCGCACCGAGCGGCAGGTTGTAGAAGAGCGCGACGGCGGGGATGGCCACCGCCTGCACGCCGAGGACGAACAGCAGGTTCGCCAGCGCCTTGCCGACGAAGATCGACTCTCGAGGGACCGGGGACGCCAGCAGGCCGTCGATCGCGCGCCCCGACTGCTCGACGCCGAACGAGCGGTGCAGCCCGAGCAGCCCCGAGAAGGTGAAGATCACCCAGAGGACACCCGGCGCGAGGTCCGCCGACGACACCGCGGTGGCGTCCCACGCGAAGTAGAAGATCACGATCGCCAGCAGCGCGAAGACCAGCGCCGAGAAGAAGGCCGTGCGCGTGCGGAACTCGATCGCGAGGTCCTTGCGGGCGACGAGCAGCGCCGCCTCGACGATCCCGAGCTCCCGCGCCCCGACGGCGCCCGCCCCGCCGGCGCCCGCCGCGCCGTCACCCGGCACGCGCGAGCTCCCGGTACTCCGCCGCGAACGCCTGCGGCTCCACCTCGCCGCGCATCGCGTCGCGCACGAGGCGTCCCGCGCGCATCACCGCCACCCGGGTCGCGAGCGCGAGCCCCTCGCCGAGGTGGTGCGTCACGAGCACGAGCGTCGCGCCCTCGCCGCGCAGCGCGCCGAGGGCCTCGGTGAGCGCGCCGGCGCCCGCCTCGTCGAGCCCCGTGTACGGCTCGTCGAGCAGCACGACGCGCGGCCGGTGCACGAGGGCGCGCGCGATGGAGACGCGCTGCTGGAGCCCGCGCGAGAGCGAGCGCACGGGCCAGTCGGCGCGGTCGTGCACGCGCAGGCGGCGGAGCGCGTCGTCCGCCGCTGCGCGCGCGTCCGCGACGCCGTACAGCCGCGCGGCGAAGACCACGTTCTCGCGCGCGGTGAGCGCGTCGTAGAGCAGGCTGTGGTGCGAGATGAGCCCCACCGCCGCGCGCGCGGCCGCCCCGCCCGGGAGGTCCACACCCGCGACCCGCGCGCGCCCGGCGGTCGGCTTCAGCAGCCCCGCGAGCACGCGCAGCAGCGTGGTCTTCCCGGCCCCGTTCGGCCCGAAGAGGGCGAGGCAGTCCCCGGCCGCGAGCGCGAGGTCCACGCCGTCGACGGCCCGCCGCCCGCCGAAGGCGCGGACGAGGGAGCGGGTCTCGATGACGGGGGCCTCTACGTGGTCGGGCACGCCACAAGATAGCGCCGAGGGCCGGGGGCCGAGGACTCGACGGCCGCACCGGTTGCCATCCACGCGCCGCGCGGCCAGTATCGAAGGAGACCCCTCCAGCCACGACCATGGCCAACGACATCGACGTCCTGCTGCAGGAGCACCGGAGGTTCCCGCCGAGCGACGCGTTCCGCCGCACGGCCCACGTCGCGAGCCGCGAGCTCTACGAGGTGGCCACGCGCGACCCGGAGCAGTACTGGGCCGGCCTCGCGAGCGAGCTGGAGTGGTTCAGGAAGTGGGACCGCGTGCTCGACTGGGACCCGCCGCGCGCGAA
Organism: Gemmatimonadaceae bacterium; assembly: GCA_045804325.1. Classification (GTDB taxonomy): domain Bacteria; phylum Gemmatimonadota; class Gemmatimonadetes; order Gemmatimonadales; family Gemmatimonadaceae; genus JBJMNJ01. The sequence continues at coordinate 1,818 of JBJMNJ010000316.1, read as the reverse complement.
GTGGTTCACGGGCGGGCGGCTCAACGTCTCCGTGAACTGCGTGGACCGTCACGTGCGCGGCGCCCGGCGCAACAAGGCGGCGCTCCTCTGGGAGGGCGAGCCCGGCGACCGGCGCACGCTCACTTACTGGGACCTCTACGTCGAGGTCACCAAGTTCGCGAACGTCCTCAAGCGCCTCGGCGTGCAGCGCGGCGACCGCGTCGCGATCTACCTGCCGATGATCCCCGAGGCCGTCGTCGCGATGCTCGCCTGCACGCGCCTCGGCGCCATCCACTCCGTGGTCTTCGGCGGGTTCTCCCCCGAGTCGCTGCGCGACCGCATCAACGACTCGCAGTGCAAGGTGCTCGTGACCGCCGACGGCGGCTACCGGCGCGGCTCCGTCGTCCCGCTCAAGCGCAACGCCGACCAGGCGCTCGAGGAGTGTCCGAGCATCGAGCACGTCGTGATCGTCATGCGCCGCCCCGGCGCCATCGGCGACGAGGCGTTCGCGCAGTTCAAGGAGGGGCGCGACCACTGGTGGCACCGCCTCATGGCCGACGCGCCCATCCACTGCGAGCCGGAGCAGATGGAGTCGGAGGACGTGCTCTACATCCTCTACACCTCCGGCACCACCGGGAAGCCGAAGGGCATCGTCCACACGACGGGCGGCTACCTCACCGGCGTCGCCGCCACGACCAAGTTCGTCTTCGACCTCAAGGACGAGGACGTGTTCTGGTGCACCGCCGACGTGGGCTGGGTGACCGGGCACTCGTACCTCGCCTACGGCCCGCTCGCCATCGGCGCCACGTGCGTGATGTACGAGGGCGCGCCCGACTGGCCGGAGAAGGACCGCTTCTGGGAGATCTGCGAGCGCTACGGCGTCACCATCCTCTACACCGCGCCGACGGCCATCCGCGCGTTCATGAAGTGGGGCACGAAGTGGCCCGAGAAGCACGACCTCTCGCGCCTCCGCCTCCTCGGCTCCGTGGGCGAGCCGATCAACCCCGAAGCGTGGATGTGGTACCACGAGCACATCGGCGGCAAGCGCTGCCCCATCGTGGACACGTGGTGGCAGACGGAGACCGGCGCGATCGTCATCTCGCCGCTCCCCGGCGTGATCGAGACGAAGCCGGGCAGCGCGACCGTCCCCCTCCCGGGCTTCTCGGCCGCGCTGCTCGACTCGCAGGCGAACGACATCCCGCAGGGCGGCGGCCTCCTCGCGCTCACGAAGCCGTGGCCGTCGATGCTGCGCACGATCTGGGGCGACGACGAGCGCTACGTGCAGACGTACTTCTCGAAGTGGCCCGGCCGTCCGGACCTCTACTTCCCCGGCGACGGCGCCAAGCGCGACGAGGACGGCTACTACTGGATCCTCGGCCGCGTGGACGACGTGCTGAACGTCGCCGGCCACCGCATCGGCACCATGGAGGTCGAGAGCGCGCTCGTCGAGCACCCGGCGGTCGCCGAGGCCGCGGTGGTGGGCAAGGCGCACGAGCTCAAGGGGCAGGCGCTCGCCGCCTTCGTGACGCTGCGCGAGGGCTTCAAGACGTCGCACGACCTGCGCGAGGAGCTGCGCGACTTCGTGGCCCAGAAGATCGGCGCCATCGCCCGGCCGGACGACATCCTCTTCAGCGCCGACCTGCCGAAGACCCGCTCGGGCAAGATCATGCGCCGCCTCCTGCGCGACATCGCCGAGGGCCGCGCGCTCGGCGACACGACGACCCTCGCCGACCCGAACGTGGTGGCGAGCCTGAAGGACCAGTACGAGTCGCAGGAAGCGTAGCCGAGAAAGGAGAGGGGAGACGCACCCTGCCGGGACGCATCTCCTTTCTCCTTTCT
>JBJMNJ010000315.1:0-6620 GCA_045804325.1 Gemmatimonadaceae bacterium | reverse complement strand
TGAGGGGTGGCCGTGCCCTGGGGCGTCGTCGGGCGTCCTGGTACAGCGGCGGCGGGCCCTGGGCCGTGGGCCAAAATGACCTACCCACGGCGCACGGCCCAGAACTCACGGCCGTCTTTTCGCGGCCCCGCCATTGCATGTTAGCGGGACGCGACTATTCGTAGAGGGTGATGATGGTCGGCTCTGGCGGGCTCTCCCGACTCGCGAGCGCCGCGCCCGTTGGGCGCGGGCGCTCGGCGGAGGCGTGCGCGTGAGCGAGATGCAGCCCTCGGCCGAGCGCCCGTCGAGCCCGACGCCGGACGGGGCGTCGAGGTCCACCGCGCGCGACGACGCACGCCTCCTGGCGCTCCCCCGCGGCGGCGCGCCCGGCGGCGGGCCGGCGGCGACGACCTACTCCACGGCCACGCCCGGGCGCGTCACGGCCATCACGGCCGAGCACAAGGCGGCCGCCATGCGGCGGGTGAACCACTCGGGGCGGGCGGCGCGCATGTTCTTCGACTGGGCGAAGAGCTTCGTGGTCGCCGTCGGGCTCTTCCTCGTCGTGAAGACGCTCTTCGTGGAGGCGTTCAAGATCCCGAGCGGGAGCATGGAGAACACGCTCCTCGTCGGCGACTTCCTCCTCGTCAACAAGCTCGTGTATGGCGCGGAGGTGCCCTTCACGGGCCGGCACCTCCCGCGCGTCGAGGCGCCGCAGCGCGGCGACGTCGTGGTCTTCCAGTGGCCGGAGGACCGCACGAAGAATTTCGTGAAGCGTCTCGTCGGGCTCCCCGGGGACACCCTATCGATGAAGGGCGGGGTGCTGTACATCAACGGGCGGGAGCAGTCGGAAGACTACGTTCGCCGCACCGAGCCCGACCTCGATCCAGCCGAGGCCGACTTTCGCTGGCAGAAGAATCATCTCGTGCGGACGGCCACCGCCGAGGCGCGCGGTGGCTATCATCCCTCTCGAAACAATTGGGGCCCCTTGATCGTCCCAGCTGAGAACTACTTCGTTCTCGGGGACAACCGGGACAACTCGCTCGACAGCCGGTACTGGGGGTTCGTCCCCGATTCGCTGGTCCGGGGGCGCCCGATTCTTGTCTATTACAGCTACGCTCCAGACACGGCGCACGGCGCCGCATGGCTCACCCACATCCGCTGGCGGCGGATCGGTGAGCGCATTCACTGATAGATCGCTTCCGCACGACGAAAGCTATCCCCCGCCGCGCGACTCCCGTCCCGAGACGCCCGGTTGCTGTACCCAGGAGCCGATGCTGTATGCCCGCCACCATGCCTAAGAAGTCAGGCTACGACGAAGGGTCGCTGGACCAGTACCTCCGCGACATCAGCCAGTTTCCGCTGATCACGCGCGACGAGGAGGTCCGTCTCGCGCAGCTCATCCGCCAGAGCGACCAGGAAGCGCTCGAGAAGCTCGTCCGGTCGAACCTGCGCTTCGTCGTGTCCGTGGCGAAGAAGTACCAGAACCAGGGCGTCTCCCTCTCGGACCTGATCAACGAGGGCAACCTCGGGCTGATCCGCGCCGCGCACAAGTTCGACGAGACGAAGGGGATCAAGTTCATCTCCTACGCCGTCTGGTGGATCCGCCAGGCCATCCTGCAGGCGCTGGCCGAGCAGTCGCGCATCGTGCGCGTGCCGCTCAACCGCGCCGGCACCCTCCACCGCATCGGCAAGCGCGCGAACGCGCTCCTCCAGGAGCTGGGGCGCGAAGCGACGCACGCCGAGATCGCCGAGGAGATGGAGATCAGCGAGGAGGAGGTCGCGAAGACGATGTCCATCTCGCAGACCCACCTCTCGCTCGACGCGCCGCTCACGCCGGGCGAGGACAACAAGCTCCTCGACTACCTCGCCGACAACGTCAACCCGACGCCGGACGAGCAGACCTTCGAGAAGGCGCTCACCGAGTCGATCGAGGAGGCGCTGGCGGGGCTGAAGGAGCGCGAGGCGAAGATCCTCCGCCTCTACTTCGGGCTCGACGGCGAGGAGCCGATGACGCTCGAGCAGATCGGGTCGCTGCTCGGCATCACGCGCGAGCGCGTGCGGCAGATCAAGGAGAAGGCGCTCTCGCGCCTGCGGCACGTGAGCCGCGCGCGGGCGCTGGAGAGCTTCCTCGGCTAGGCCGCCGCGAGCGCGACGCGTGGTGAGATGAGAGCGGGCCGCCCAAGTGGGCGGCCCCGTTCGTTTCGGGCATGGGCGGTTCTGCCCTCCGCTTGACGGCGTGGCAGGTCGGACAAACATTGGGCGCCTCTAAGCCGTCGCGGAGCAGTGCGACGGCCCCTCGGCAGTCGTCCGACGCCCCCACGGCTCACATGGACGATTCACGCGCGCTCGTGCCGCCGCCGGCCGCAGCGCCTCGCGATCGCCTCGCGCGGTCCTCGCGGCGCGTTCGCCGCGCCGCCCTCGTCTCCACGATCGCGCTCGCCGCGGGCCTCACCTGCCGCGACGACGACCTCACGGGTCCCGGGCTCCCGTCGCGCGCGCACCTCGCCATCGTGCCGACGCTCCAGCGCGCCGCGTCGGCGCCGGTCGTCACGCTGGCGCGCGCGCGGGCGCGCGTGACCACCATCCCCGCCGGCACGGTGCTCCGCGACACGGTCGCGAGCTTCCCGGCGGACGGCTCGGCGCTCTCGCTCGAGCTCGTGATGACGCTGACGGCGCCCTCGCAGCTCGTGGAGCTTCACCTCTCGGGGATCACGGCGGCGGGGGACACCGTCTACGCGTCGTTCGACACGCTGACGCTCGTCGCCAATGCGACGGCGGCCGAGCCGCTCGAGGCACGGCTCGAGTGGGTGGCGCCGGACACCGCGGTGAAGGCGATGCGCCTCTTCCCGCGCGACACGACCTTCCGCACGAGCGAGCAGGCGCAGTTCCGCGTCGTCGCGAAGAAGGCCGACTCGACGGTCTTCGAGAGCCCGATCGTGGGCTGGACGTCCACGGACACGACGCTCGCGACGTTCAGCGCCGACGGCCGGCTCACCGCGAAGGCGCCGTTCGCGAACCTGCGCGTCATCGCGGGGCTCGGGAGCGGACTCGCCGACACGACGTTCGTGAGCGCCGTGGCGCCGGTGGCGTCGGTGGTGGTGACGCCGGACAGCGTCGACGCGTTCCCCGCGGACACGCTCCAGCTCACGGCCACGCCGCGAGACGCCGCGAGCGCGCCGCTCGCGGGACGCGAGATCCGATGGTCCGCGCTCGACGCGAACGTCACCGTCTCGCAGAGCGGACAGGCGATCGTGAGCGTCGAAGGGGTGGGGCGCGTCGTCGCGACGTCCGAAGGCAAGGCGGACACGGCGAAGATCGTCGTGCGCCCCGCACCGGTGGCGGCGATCGCGCTCTCCGCCGACTCGCTACTGCTCGTGCGCGGCGACACGTCGCGGCTCGCGGTCGTGCTGCGCGACCGGCACGGGGCGGCGCTCGCCGGCCGCCCGGTGACGTGGCGCTCGACCGGCGCCGGCGCGTCCGTCGACGCGCTCGGCCTCGTGACCGGACTCGCCGCCGACTCCGTCGCGCTGGTGATCGCCGCGAGCGAGGGGAAGGAGGACACCACGTCGGTGCGCGTCGCGCGGCGCCCGGTCGCGCGCGTCGACGTCGCGCCCGGCGCGGTCACCCTTCTGCTCGGCACCACCGCCACGCTCGCGGCCACCCCACGGGACGCGGCGGGCGCGGAGAACCGCGACCACGCGGTCGCGTGGTCGTCGCTCGACCCCGCGGTGGCGGCGGTGAGTGAGACGGGCGTCGTCACCGCGGCCGGCCTCGGAGCCACGTCGGTGCGCGCGACGGCCGGCGGCGTCGTCGGCGCGTCCGCGGTGTCGGTCATCCCCGTGCCGGTGCGCCGCGTCGTCGCGACGCCCGACGCCGCGTCGGTCTTCGTCGCGGACAGCGCCTCGTTCACGGCCGCGACGCAGGACAGCGCCGGCGGCGCGCTCGCCGGCCGCGCGCTCGCGTGGCGGAGCCTCGACCCGGCGGTCGCGGTCGTCCGGGCGCCGGCCAGCGGCCCGCGGGTGTGGGCCGTCGGCGTCGCCGCGGGAACCGCGCGCGTGGTCGCCGAGAGCGAGGGCGTCGCCGACACGGTGACGCTGAGCGTCGCCCGGGTGCCGGTCGCCACGGTGCGGATCGCGCCGGACAGCATCACGCTGCGGCTGGGGCAGGGCACCACCTTCTCCGCGGACGTGCTGGACGCGCAGGGCCGCCTGCTCAGCGGGCGCACGCTCGCCTGGGTGAGCCGCGCGCCGGCGGTGGCCTCCGTGGTCGGGACGACCGGCGCGACGACCGCCGCGGCCGTCGGGGTGACGTACGTGGTCGCCACCTCGGAGGGGCGGTCGGACTCCGTGAAGGTGCGGGTGACGCTGGTGCCCGCCACGGCGCTCGCGGTGTCGCCGCGGGCCGACACCGTCACGCTCGGCGACTCGGTGCGGCTCGCCGCGGCCGCGCGCGACTCGGCGGGCAACGCCCTCACGGGCCGCCCGGTGCGCTGGAGCAGCGCGAACGCCGCGATCGCGTCGGTGGACAGCGTGACCGGCATGGTCCGCTCCGCCGGCCTCGGGGCCGTCTACGTCCGGGCGCGGGTGGAGGGAGTGAGCGACAGCGCGCTCGTCACGGTGCTGCCCGTGCCGGTGGCGTCGGTGGACGTCACGCCCGCGACGCTGGTGCTCCGGCTGGGCCAGGTGCGCGCGCTCGCGGCCGCCGCGCTGGACGCGCAGGGACGTCCGCTGACGGGCCGCGCCGCGTCTTGGGTGAGCCGCACGCCGGCGATCGCCTCGGTCGACGTGGCGTCGGGAGTCGTGACCGCCGCGAGCATCGGCGCTGCATGGGTCGTGGCCACCGTGGAGGGCCACGCGGACTCGGCGCAGGTGACGGTCACCGAGGTGCCGGTGGCCGCCGTGTCCGTCGCGCCGGAGGCCGCGAGCGTCTTCGTGACGGACTCGACGCGCCTGACGGTCTCGGCGCTCGACTCCGCGGGCAACCCACTCGTCGGCCGGGCGGTCACGTGGACCAGCGCGAATCCGGCGATCGCCGCCGTGAGCGCGACGGGCATGGTCCGCGCGCTCGCGGTCGGCAGCGTGTACGTGCGGGCGGAGATCGAGGGGCTGCGCGACAGCGCGCTCGTCACCGTCGCGCCGATCGCCGTCGCGTCCGTCGACGCGACGCCGGACGCGTACACGCTGCGCCTCGGCGGCTCCACCACGCTCGCCTTCGTGGCCAAGGACAGCGTCGGCGGCACGCTCGCCGGCCGCCCGGCGACGTGGTCGAGCAACGCGCCCAGCGTCGCCAGCGTCGTCGCGGCGACGGGCGTCGTCACCGGCGCGGGCGTCGGGACGGCCTACGTCGTCGCCACGGTGGAAGGGAAGCGCGACTCGGTGCTGGTGACGGTGACCGAGGTGCCGATCGCCTCCGTGGTCGTGTCGCCGGAGACCGCGTCGATCGTCGAGGCGGACTCGGTGCACCTGGCGGCGGCGGTGACCGACTCCGCCGGCGCGCCGAGCGGCCGGCCGGTGCTCTGGTCGAGCGCGAATCCCGCGGTCGCGACGGTGGACGCGGCGACCGGCTGGGTGAAGGGCGCGAGCGTCGGCAGCGCCTACGTACGCGCCGCGCTGGGCGGGAAGAGCGACAGCGCGCTGGTGAGCGTCACGCCGCGCGCCCGCAGCGTCGCGATCCTCACGCCCGACACCGCGCTCACCGCGCTCGGCGACGCTGCCGTGCTGCGCGCCGAGGTGCGGGATGCGGGCGGCGTGGCGGTGCCGGGGAGCAGCGTGACGTGGTCCACGCCCGACGCGGCGGTCGTGCGTGTCAACTCGGCCGACGCAAGCGCCACGGCGGTGGCGAACGGCGTCGCCCGCGTGATCGCGGCGTCCGCCGGCGGCCTGGCGGACACGGTGCTGGTGACGGTGCGGCAGGAGGCAGCGACGGCGTCGATCGCGCCGCTCTCCGACACGGTGACGGTCGGCACGACCGCGACCTTCGTCGTGACCGCCGCGGACCGCCGCGGCAACCCGCTGCCGGCGGACGCCGCGCAGTTCGAGAGCAGTGCGCCGACGATCGCGAGCGTCGGCCGGTCCACGGGCGTCGCCACCGGCGTGAGCCTCGGCGCCGCGACCATCACCGCGACGGGCCCGGGCATCTCGCTCACGGCGTCGCTGCTCGTGCGCGAGACACTGGGCGCCGCGGTCTGCTCCGACATCGGCACCGCGCACGGCTCGTCCATCACCGCGAGCGAGACGTGGACGAAGGCGGCGAGCCCGCACCACCTGGACGTCAACAACGTCACCGTGAGCGGCGCCGGCACGGTGCTCACGATCGAGCCGGGGGCGCTCGTCTGCGCGCCGGACTTCCGCCGGCTCACCCTGACGCAGGGCGCGCGGCTGTACGCGGTCGGCACGCGGACGGACTCGATCCGGTTCCTCCCGGAGCAGAACGGACGCACCTGGGCCGGCGTGTTCCTCGACGGCGCGCTCGCGAGCCCGAGCGACTCGAGCGTCGTGGCGTTCGCGCGCAACGACCGCGGGTCGTTCAGCGTGGAGAACGGCCACCGCGCCACGCTCGAGGACCTCTACGTGTGGCGGGGCAGCGGCAGCGACTTCGCGCTCGGCGGCTCGTCGGTCAGCTCCGACGGCGGCGTCGGCGCC
>JBJMNJ010000314.1:0-10438 GCA_045804325.1 Gemmatimonadaceae bacterium | reverse complement strand
GAGACCCAGGCTGCAGGCCAGCAGGCCGCCGGCTACACCGCGGACGCGGGCGGCTCGCTGCTCGACCAGATCGTCGAGCAGGGGAAGGTCGGGCGCGACCCCGAGGCGAAGGCGCGCGGCAAGGACCTCGTCTCGCGCTTCGTGGCCGAGGTGCTCGAGGGGCAGATCACGGTCGCCCGCGACACCGAGGCGATGATCAACGCGCGCATCGCGCAGATCGACCGCCTGATCAGCGGACAGCTCGACGAGGTGCTGCACCACGCGGACTTCCAGCAGCTCGAGTCCAGCTGGCGCGGGCTCAAGTACCTCCTCGACCGCTCCGAGACGGGCGAGAACCTCAAGATCAAGATCCTCAACGTCAACAAGAAGGACCTGCTCAAGGACCTCCAGAAGGCGCCCGAGTTCGACCAGAGCGCGCTCTTCAAGAAGGTCTACGAGGAGGAGTTCGGCGTCTTCGGCGGCGCGCCGTTCGGGGCGCTGGTCGGCGACTACCAGTTCGGGAAGGGGGCGCAGGACATCGAGCTCCTCGAGAAGATCGCGCAGGTGGCGGCGGCGGCGCACGCGCCGTTCCTCACCGGCACGAACCCGGACATGTTCAACCTCGAGAGCTTCACGCAGCTCGACGCGCCCCGCGACCTGGCGAAGGTCTTCGACACGACGGACTACGCCAAGTGGAAGTCGTTCCGCCAGAGCGACGACTCGCGCTACGTGGCGCTCACGGCCCCGCGCATCATGCTCCGCCTCCCGTACGGCGCGTCGGCCCCGGTGGAGGCGTTCGACTACCAGGAGGAGGTCGACGGCTCGACGCACGACCGCTACCTCTGGGGCAACTCCGCCTGGGCGCTGGGGGCGCGCGTGACGAGCGCGTTCGCGACCTACGGCTGGTGCGCCACGATCCGCGGCGTCGAGAGCGGCGGCCTGGTCGAGGGGCTCCCGGTGCACAACTTCCGCACCGAGGACGGGGACGTCGCCATGAAGTGCCCCACCGAGGTGTCCATCACCGACCGGCGCGAGAAGGAGCTGGCGGACTTGGGCTTCGTGGGCCTCGTGCACCAGAAGGGGGCGGACAAGGCGGCCTTCTTCAGCGTGCAGTCGGCGCAGAAGCCGAAGGTCTACGACAGCGACGCGGCCACGGCGAACGCCCGCATCTCCGCGCAGCTGCCGTACATCTTCGCCGTGTCGCGGTTCGCCCACTACCTCAAGGCGATGATGCGCGACAAGATCGGCGGCTTCGCCTCGCGCGGCGAGATCGAGAAGTTCCTCAACGACTGGATCAATCACTACGCGGTCGCCAACGACGACGTCGGCTTCGAGATGAAGGCGCGCAACCCGCTCAAGGAAGCGCGCGTCGAGGTCGTCGAGGTGCCGGGGAAGCCGGGCGCCTACCGCGCCGTCGCGTTCCTCCGGCCGCACTTCCAGCTGGACGAGCTGAGCATGTCGATGCGCCTCGTCGCGGAGCTGCCGGCGTCCGCGAAGTAGCCGGCCCCGTGCATCCTGGGTCACGCGCGCATGGTCGTATAAGATCGCCGCGCGCGCGTGACTCCGCACACAGCGTTCCAGAGAGCGGCGCGCTACCTTTGCCCCACGTTCGCGCGGCACCCCACAACCCCTCCCCACGAGGACACGGCCATGGCAGCGGTAGACTATTTCCTGAAGCTCGACAGCATCGACGGCGAATCGACGGACAAGGTGCACAAGGGCTGGATCGACGTGGAGTCCTGGTCCTGGGGCGAGACGAACCAGGGCACGCACCATGGCGGCGGCGGCGGCGGCGCCGGTAAGGTCGCCATGCAGGACTTCCACTTCGTGATGAAGATGAGCAAGGCCACGCCGAAGCTCATGCTCTCCTGCGCCACGGGCCAGCACATCAAGAAGGCGGAGCTCATCTGCCGCAAGGCGGGCGGCAAGCAGGAGAACTTCCTCACGATCAAGTTCAGCGACCTGCTCGTGAGCTCGTACCAGACCGGCGGCTCGGGCGGCTCCAGCATCGTCCCGATGGACCAGGTCTCCCTGAACTTCTCGAAGATCGAGTTCGAGTACGCGCAGCAGAAGGCGGACGGCTCGGCCGACGCGCCGGTGAAGGCCGGCTACGACCTCAAGCTCAACGCCAAGGTCTGATGCGCGGAGTCTGCACGTGAACGCCCGCACGCTGTACCAGGCGGGCCAGCTCGACGAGGCGATCGAGGCGCTGGGCGCGGAGGTGCGGGACAACCCCTCCGACGCCCAGCGTCGTACCTTCCTGTTCGAGCTCCTCTGCTTCGCCGGCCGGTACGACCGCGCCGAGAAGCAGCTCGCGGTGCTGGGGCAGGGGGGCAAGGAGGCGCAGATGGGCGCCCTCGTCTACCAAAGCGCCCTGCACGCCGAGCGCCTGCGGCAGGACATGTTCGAGCGGCAGGCGTTCCCGGGGAGCGCCGCGCCGCGCCCGGTCGCGGGCACGCTGAACGGCCGGCGCTTCGAGGCGCTCCAGGACGCGGACCCGCGGATCGGGGCGCGCCTCGAGGTCTTCGCCGCCGGGCAGTACACGTGGCTCCCCTTCGAGCAGATCGCGTCGGTGCGCATGCAGCCCCCGGCGCGCCTGCGCGACCTGCTCTGGGCGCCCGCCCTCGTCCGCACCGCCGCCGCGTACAAGGGCGTCGAGCTCGGCGAGGTGCTCGTGCCGGCGCTCGCCCCGCTCACCTGGCGCCACACCGACGGCGAGGTCCGCCTCGGCCGCGTCACCGAGTGGGCCGCGCTGGAGGACGGGGGCGAGGCCCCGGTCGGTCAGAAGATGTTGCTCGTCGATGGCGAGGAGTTCCCCCTGCTCGAGCTCCGCGAGCTCGTCGTCGACGCCGCACCCGGCGCGAGCGCCGCCTGACGTCGTCAGGCAGGCGCGAGCGCCGGCCCCATCACGCAGCACCCTCATGCCGTTGCGCGACGACCTGCTCAATCCCATCTCGGGGGACAACCCGGGGGGCGCCGACCTCCGCTACGACCCTCTCTACGACAAGATCAAGGAGGCGCGGCGCGAGGACGACGACGCCCCGCAGGGCGAGTGGACGCGCGCGCGCAAGGTCGCGGACTGGCCGCTGGTCATCAAGCTCGCCGGCGACGCGCTCGCGACGAAGACCAAGGACCTCCAGCTCGCCGCGTGGCTCACCGAGGCCCTCCTCAAGCGCGAGGGGCTCGGCGGCCTGAAGGACGGCGTCACGCTCCTCCACGGCCTCGTCGACCGCTTCTGGGACCACCTCTTTCCGGCGATCGACGACGGCGATGCCGAGATGCGCGCCGCGCCGCTCGAGTGGGTCGGCCTGAAGCTCGACACCGCGGTCCGCATGGCGCCGCTCACCCGCGCCGGCCACGGGTTCCTCAAGATGCAGGAGGCCAGGGCCGTCGGGTACGACGACGCGAACGACGCCGCGAAGTCGGAGGCGCGCGCCGCGGCGATCGCCGAGGGCAAGCTCCCGCTCGAGGAGTGGGACAAGGCCTTCAACGCGACGCCCAAGCCCTGGTACAAGCAGCTCGTCGCCGACGTGGACGAGGCGCTCGAGCGGCTGCAGGCGCTCGAGGCGCTCGGGCAGGAGAAGTTCGGCGACGTGGCGCCCGGCTACTCGAAGACCCGGGCCGCCCTCGAGGAGGTGCAGCGCGCCGCGAAGCAGCTCCTCACGGTGAAGCTCGAGCGGGACCCCGATCCGGTCGAGATCGCGTCGTCGGAGACGGCGCTCGTGCCCTCCGGCGCCGGGTCGTCGCTCGCCGCGGGGGCCGGCGCCTCGCTCGCCCCGGAGCCGCTCTCGCGCGAGGACGCGGCCGCGCGCCTCGCCGTCGTCGCGCGCTACCTCCGGCGCGGCGAGCCGACGAACCCGGCGGCGTATCTCCTGATTCGCGGCTTCCGCTGGGGGGAGCTCCGCGCGTCGGGCGCCGAGCCGGACCCGCGCCTCCTCGAGGCGCCGCCGACGCCGGTGCGCTCGCAGCTCAAGACGCTCCTCCTCGACCAGCGCTGGGACGACCTGCTCGACGCGGCCGAGACGGTGATGTCCACGCCGTTCGGGCGCGGGTGGCTCGACCTCCAGCGCTACGCGATCGCCGCGTGCGAGGGGCTCGGCGCGGACTACGCCCCGGTGACGACGTCGATCGTCGGCGCGCTGCGCGCGCTGCTCGCCGACGTGCCGACGCTGACCGAGCTGACGCTCATGGACGACACGCCCACGTGCAACGCCGAGACGCGCGCGTGGCTGCGCCGGGCGGTGCTGACGGGCGGTGCACAGTCCCCGTCGCTGGCGGACGGCGACGACGCGCCGGTGGCCCGCGCCGCCGCGGGCAACGGCGCGGACCCCTACGCGCGGGCGCTCGCCGAGGCGCGGGCGGGGCGGCCGGAGAAGGGCGTCGAGATGGTCGCGCGCGCGCTCGCGTCGGAGAAGAGCCGGCGCGGCCGCTTCGTGCGGCAGACGCAGATGGCCGGCGTCATGATCGAGGGCGGCCTCGAGGGCGTGGCGCGCCCCATCCTCGAGGACCTCGTCGCGCAGGTGGACACCTACAAGCTCGAGGAGTGGGAGTCGCCGGACGTCGTCTCGCGCCCCCTCGCGCTCCTCTGGCGCTGCATCGACCGGCTCGACGGGGACAGCGACATGAAGCAGTCGCTGTACCTGCGCGTGTGCCGCCTCGACCCCCTCGCGGCGATGAGCTTCCAGTCGAGCGGCTCGTCGGCGCCGTCGTACGAGTCCGCGGAGGAGTAGCGCGTGCCGCCCTCGGAGGTAGAGCGCGCCGCGCAATCGTCGATCGTGGACCGGCTCGTGGACCTCGAGCCGGGGGCCGCGGTGGACGCGCCCGTGTCGCTCGCCGAGTCGGTGCGGCGGGCGAAGGCGGGGCTCCGGCGCGACCTCGACTGGCTGCTCAACACGCGTCGCACCGCCATCCGCGTGCCGGAGGGGCTCGACGAGCTGCGCCGCTCCGTCTTCTGGTTCGGGCTGCCCGACCTGAGCTCGCTGAGCCACGACTCGCCGGAGGACCGCGTCGCGCTGCTGCGCTCCATCGAGCGCGCCATCGCGCTGTTCGAGCCCCGCCTCGCCGACGTGCGCGTGAGCCTCGTCGAGGACGAGACCCCGTCCCACCGGCGCGAGCTGCACTTCGTCATCGAGGGGACCTTCCTCCTCGACCCCACGCCGGAGCGCGTCGCGTACGACACGGTGATGGACCTCACGAGGGGCGAGTGCGTCCTGCGAGGCGACCGTGGCTGACGACCTGCTGCAGTACTACGAGCGCGAGCTGACGTTCCTGCGCCGCATGGGCGCGGACTTCGCGCGCCGCTACCCCAAGGTGGCGGGGCGCCTGCAGCTCGAGGAGACGAAGTGCGAGGACCCGCACGTCGAGCGGCTGCTCGAGGGCTTCGCGTTCCTCGCCGCGCGCGTGCACCTCAAGCTCGACGCGGACTTCCCGGAGATCAGCGCCGCGATGCTGGACGTCCTCGCGCCGCAGTACGTCCGGCCGCTCCCGTCGATGTCGGTGGCGCAGCTCCACCTCGACCCCGAGCAGGGGAAGCTCTCCACCGGCATCCACGTCCCGCGCGGCGCGACGCTCTACTCGCGCCCCGTGGCCGGCGCGCCGCTGCGCTTCCGCACGTGCTTCGACACGACGCTCTGGCCGCTCCAGGTGACGGCGGCCCAGTGGACCACGCCGGACCGCGTGAAGGTGCGCGCTCCCGAGGCCGCGGCCGCGTTCCGGCTCGAGCTCCGCTGCCTCCCCGACGTGCGGCTCGACGCGCTCGCGCTCGACACGCTGCGCGTGCACCTCGCCGGCGAGAGCTCGCTGGCCCACGCGCTGTACGAGCTCCTCGACAACAACGTCGTGCGCATCCTCGCGCGCGAGCCGCGGCCCGGCGGCCGCACCGTGGAGCTGCCGCGCGCGGCGCTGGCCCCCGCCGGCTTCGGCGAGGACGAGGGGATGCTCCCGGGCTTCGAGCGCGCCTTCGTGGGCTACCGCACGCTCCTCGAGTACTTCGCCTTCCCGGAGAAGTTCTTCTTCTTCGACCTCGGCGGCTTCGACCGGCTGCGGGCCGCGGGCTTCGGGGAGGCCGTGGAGCTGATCTTCCTCGTCGCGCCCTTCGAGCGCGCCGAGCGCCGCGAGACGCTCGAGGCGGGCGTGCGCGCGGAGACGTTCCGCCTCGGCTGCACGCCGATCGTGAACCTGTTCCCGCAGACGGCGGAGCCGGTGCTGCTCACGCATCGGCGTCACGAATACCTCGTCGTCCCCGACGCGCGGCGCCGGTCGACCACGTTCGCGTACTCGGTGGAAGGGGTGGTGGGCGTGACGCCGGGGGCGCCCGAGCCCGTGCGCTACGAGCCCTTCTACGCGCACCGCCACGCGCGCGGCGGGCCGGCGGGGCGGAACGGCCGCGGGCCGATCTTCTGGCGCGCCGCGCGTCGCTTCGCCCCGGGCGGCGGGGAGGAGGCGCCCGAGGTGTTCCTCTCCTTCGCCGACCTCTCCGGCGCGCCCGCGTTCCCGGACGAGGACTCGGCGACGGTGCGCCTCACCTGCTTCAACGGCGACCTGCCGAGCCGCCTGCCGTTCGACGCGGAGGCGAGCGACTTCGAGCTGGACGGCGGCGGGCCGGTGGCGAGGGTGAATGCGCTCGTGAAGCCCACGCCGTCCGTGCGCCCGCCGCTCGGGCAGCCGCTCCTCTGGCGCCTCATCTCGCAGCTCTCGCTCAACCACCTCTCGCTCGTGGAGGACGGCGGCGACGCGCTGCGCGAGCTGCTGCTGCTCCACGACCTCGGGGGCTCGGCGGTGGGCGCGCAGCACGTGCAGGGGGTCGCGTCCGTGCGGAGCGAGCCCGCGCGGGCGCGCGTGACGACCGAGCACGGCCTCGCCTTCGCGCGCGGCCGCCGCGTGGACGTCGAGTTCGACGAGGACCAGTTCGTGGGCGGCGGCGCGTACCTCCTGGCGGCCGTGCTCGAGCGCTTCCTCGGCGGCTACGCCTCGCTCAACAGCTTCGTGCAGCTCCACGCGCGCTCGCGGCAGCGGCGGCGCCCCGTGCGCCTCTGGCCGCCGAGGTCGGGATGGAAGACGCTGGTGTGAGCCTGCCGCCGGCCTTCGCCGCGCTGGCGCCCCCGCCCGGGGACGCCGCGCCGGCCGACGCGACGCGCGCGCGCCTCGGCGCGGAGGGGGGGCTGACGCGCCTCCTCCTCGAGGCGCCGCACAAGTTCGAGTTCTACCAGGCCGTGCGGCTGCTCGAGCGCGAGCGCGGCACGCGCGCGCCCGTGGGCGGCTTCGCCGACCCGCAGGCGGAGGTCGCGCGCTTCGGCGTGAACCCGTCGGTCGCGTTCCCGCCGTCGGAGATCGCCGCGGCGTCCGCGGAGCAGGGGCAGGCGCGGCTCCAGGTCAACTTCTTCGGGCTCGACGGCGCGCAGGCGGTGCTCCCCCTCGAGTACTCGATGCTCGTGCTCGAGCGGATGCGCGCGAAGGACCACACGCTGCGCGCGTTCCTCGACCTGTTCAACCACCGCGCCATCTCGCTGCTCTACCGCGCGTGGGCGAAGAGCCACTTCACCGTGGGCTACGAGCGCGACGGGGGCGACGACCTCACGCGCCACCTGCTCGACCTCGTGGGGCTCGGCACCGACGAGCTGCGCGGCCGGCTGCCGGTGTCCGACGAGGCGCTGCTGCCGTACGCGGGGCTGTTCGCCGCGGCGCCGCGCTCGGCGATCGCGCTCGAGCAGGTCGTGGGCGACTTCTTCGGCGTGCCGGCGCGCGTGGAGCAGTTCGTCGGCGGCTGGTACCCGGTGGAGAGCGACGCTCTCTGCCGCCTCGGCGAGCGCGAGGACGAGACGACGGCGCTCGGCCTCGGCGCGCTCGCGGGCGACGAGGTGTGGGACCAGGCGTCGCGCGCGCGCCTGCGCCTCGGGCCGCTCACGCGGGCGCAGTACGACCGCTTCCTTCCCGGCGGCGAGAGCTTCGAGGCGCTCCGGGGCGTCGTGCGGTTCTTCGCGCGCGACGAGGTGGACTTCGAGCTCCAGCTCGTGCTCGCCGCCGACGAGGTGCCGTCCGCCGCGCTGGGCGCGGCGCCGCTCCCGCTCGGCTGGTCCACCTGGCTGCGCTCGCGCACGGAGCAGCCGTTCGGGCGCGATCCGGACGAGACGGTGTTCACGTTGTAGCGCCCTCGGCCCTCGGCCGACGGACCTCGGCCGACGGACCTCGGCCGCGGGTCGGCCGGCCGAGCGCCGAGGGCCGAGGACAAGCCTTTCACCCGCCGCACAGGGGATTCGCATGAGCGTCAACCTCCGGGCCCTCGTCGGGAAGCTGAACCACTCCACCCGCTCGGCCGTCGAGGCGGCGGCGGGGCTCTGCCTCTCCCGCACGCACTACGACGTGGAGATCGAGCACTTCCTCACGAAGCTGCTCGACCAGACCGACGGCGACGCCGCGCGCATCTTCCACCGCTTCGGGGTGGACCGCTCGCGCCTCTCGGCGCAGCTCGGGCGCGCGATGGACGGCTTCAAGACCGGCAACGCGCGCAACCCCGCGCTGAGCCCGAGCCTCGTGCAGGCGCTGCGCGAGGCGTGGGCCGTCGGCTCCGTGGACTACGGCGCGACGCAGGTGCGCACGGGCCACGTCATCGTCGCCCTCAAGACCGCGCCGGAGCTGTCGCGCCTCGTGGACGGCCTCGGCTCCGAGTGGGACAAGATCGAGGCGGAGGCGCTCCGCAAGGAGTTCGCGGACGTCGTCGCCGAGTCGAGCGAGGAGGCGCAGGCGCACGCGGCGGCCGCGGCGGCGGCGCCGGGCGGGGTGGCGCCGCGCCCCGGCGGCAAGACGCCGAACCTCGACCAGTTCACGGTGGACCTCACGCAGCGGGCGCGCGAGGGGCGGATCGACGAGGTGCTCGGCCGCGACTTCGAGATCCGCCAGGCGGTGGACGTGCTCACGCGCCGCCGGCAGAACAACCCGATCCTCGTCGGCGAGGCGGGCGTCGGCAAGACGGCCATCGTCGAGGGGCTCGCGCTCCGCGTCGCGCGCGACGACGTGCCGCCCGCGCTGCGCGGGGTGACGATCCGCACGCTCGACCTCGCGCTGCTCCAGGCCGGGGCGGGCGTGAAGGGCGAGTTCGAGAACCGCCTCAAGGGGCTCATCGAGGAGGTGAAGTCGTCGGCGACGCCGATCCTCCTCTTCATCGACGAGGCGCACACGATGATCGGCGCGGGCGGGCAGGCGGGGCAGAACGACGCCGCCAACCTGCTCAAGCCGGCGCTCGCGCGCGGCGAGCTCCGCACGCTCGCCGCGACGACGTGGAGCGAGTACAAGAAGTACTTCGAGAAGGACCCGGCGCTCTCGCGCCGCTTCCAGCTCATCAAGGTCGAGGAGCCGGGGGAGGACCAGTGCCTCCTGATGCTGCGCGGCGTCGTGCCGGCGCTCGAGAAGCACCACAAGGTGCGCATCCTCGACGAGGGGCTCGACGCGGCCGTGCGCCTCTCGCACCGCTACCTCCCCGACCGGCAGCTCCCGGACAAGGCCGTGAGCGTCCTCGACACCGCGTGCGCGCGCCTCGCCCTCGGGCAGAACTCGACGCCGCCGGCCATCGAGGACGCGCAGCGCCGCCTCGCCGACCTCGAGGTGCAGCGCCGCGTGCTGGAGCGCGAGAGCGTCGTCGGCCACGACCACGACGAGCGGCTCACCGAGATCGACCGCGAGCGGGCGGCGACGCAGTCGCGGCTGGACACCCTCCAGGCCCGGTGGGAGGAGGAGCGCGGGCTCATCATGAAGGCGCGCGAGATTCGCGAGAAGCTCGAGAACTTCACGCGCGGCGACAAGGCGGCCGACGGGCTGCGCGCCGAGCTCGGGGCGCTGCACGCGCGGCTCGACGCGATCCAGGGCGAGACGCCGCTGGCCCGCGTCACGGTGGACGCGGGGCTCATCGGCGACGTGATCTCCGGCTGGACCGGCATCCCCGCCGGCAAGATGATGCGCGACGAGCTGAGCGCCGTGCTCTCGCTCGAGAAGCAGCTCGGCGCCCGGGTGATCGGGCAGGACCACGCGCTGGAGCAGATCAGCCGCCGCGTGCGCACGAGCAAGGCGGGCATCGAGGACCCGAACAAGCCGAAGGGCGTGTTCCTCCTCGTGGGGCCCTCGGGCGTCGGCAAGACCGAGACGGCGCTCGCGATCGCCGACCTGCTCTACGGCGGGGAGCACAACACCATCACGATCAACATGTCGGAGTTCCAGGAGCCGCACACCGTCTCCACCCTGAAGGGCTCGCCCCCGGGGTACGTGGGCTACGGCGAGGGCGGCGTGCTCACGGAGGCCGTGCGGCGCAAGCCGTACAGCGTCGTGCTCCTCGACGAGATCGAGAAGGCGCACCCGGACGTGCTCGAGCTGTTCTTCCAGGTGTTCGACAAGGGGCGCATGGAGGACGGCGAGGGGCGGCAGATCGACTTCAAGAACACGATCATCATCCTCACGCCCAACGCCGGCACCG
>JBJMNJ010000313.1:0-8003 GCA_045804325.1 Gemmatimonadaceae bacterium | reverse complement strand
CCCGCGCTCCATCGCTTGGAGGACGCCGGGCTCGTGGACGCGGAGTGGACGACCAGCGACACGAACCGCCGCGTGAAGGTCTACCGCCTGACGGCCGCGGGCCGCCGCCAGATCGGGCTGGAGACGGCCGTCTGGCGCGAGTTCGCGCAGGCCGTCGAGCTCGTCCTCCGAACCGCCTGAGGGACTCGCATGCTCTCGCCGCGCCAGCTGCTCCGCCGCCTCCGCGACGCCTCCCGTCCGCGCGGGCTCGAGCGCGACCTCGACGACGAGGTCCGCTTCCACCTCGAGATGGAGACCGCCAACAACGTCCGCCGCGGCATGGCGCCCGATGACGCGCGCAGGCTCGCCGAGCGGGAGTTCGGCAGCGTGACGCTCGTGAAGGAGGAGGTGCGCGACGCGCGCGGGGCGACGCTGGCCGACGACATGGCGCGCGACGTCCGATTCGGCGCGCGCTCGCTGGGGCGGAGCCCCGGATACACCGCGGTCGCGGTGATCACCCTGGCCCTCGGCATCGGCGCGACGACGGCGATCTTCACCGCCGTGGACCACGTGCTGCTCCGCCCCCTGCCGTTCCAGGAGCCCGACCGGCTCGTGATGTTGTTCGAGCACAACGACAAGGGCGGCCGGTCGTCGGTGTCGTGGCCGAACTTCCAGGACTGGCGCGCGCGGACGCGCACCGTCGAGTCCATGGCCGCGTTCCGGGGCGGCCCGATGACGGTGCTCGGCGCCGGCGCCCCGGTGCGCGCCGGCGCGTACCTCGTCACGAGCGATTTCTTCCGCGTGCTCCGGGTGCAGCCCGTCATCGGCCGCACGTTCACACCGGAGGAGACCGTCCCGGGCGCGCCGCCGGTCGCCGTCGTGAGCCACTCGTTCTGGCGCGAGCGCCTCGGCGCCACGCGCGACCTCTCGTCCGCGACGCTGCGGATCGGCGCCGTCTCCCTGGCCGTGGTCGGCGTCGCACCGCCCGGGTTCCAGTTCCCCGAGACCGCGGATATCTGGACCCCGGCGGAGCCGCAGAACGAGGGCATGGGGCGCACCGGGCACAATGACGACGTCATCGCGCGGATCGCCGACGGCGCGACGGTGGGTGCGGCGCGCGCGGAGCTCAGCTCCATCGCCGCGACCCTCAAGGCGCAGTACGGCGACGGCAGCGATGCCGTGGCGGCCGAAGTCGTCGGCATGCACGCCGAGCTGGTCGGGTCGGTGCGGCCGTACCTGCGGCTGCTGCTCGCCGCCGTGGTCCTCGTCCTCCTCGTGGCGTGCGTGAACCTCGCGAGCGCCGGGCTGGCGCGCGCCACCGCCCGCGGTCGCGAGATGGCCATCCGCTCGGCACTGGGCGCAGGTCGAAGGCGGCTCGTGCGGCAGCTGCTGACGGAGAGCGTTCTCCTGGCGCTCGTCGGCGGCGCGGCCGGCCTGCTCGTCGCGCGGGCGCTGCTCGCGGTCCTGATTCGCCTCGCCCCCGAGGCGACCCTGGCGTATGCACGCGACGTCTCGCTCGACGCACGGGTTCTCGGCTTCGCCGTGGCGCTGTCGGCGCTCACCGGTCTGCTGATAGGCATCCTCCCGGCGCTGCAGGTGTCTGGGCTGGACCTGCGCGACAGCATCGGCCAGGGCACGCCGGGCGCCGGCAGCGGACGTGGACGCGCGCGACGCGCGCTGGTCGTCGCCGAGGTGGCCTTCGCGCTGGCGCTGCTCGCGGGCGCGGGCCTGCTCGTGCGCAGCTTCCGCCTGCTGCTGGCGGTGCCCCCCGGGTTCGATCCCTCGAACGTGCTGACCATCAACGTCGAGGTGCCTCGCGCCAGGTACCCGGACGGGCAGCGCGAGGTGTACTTCGAGCGCGTGCGCGGGGCGCTGCGCGCCCTGCCCGGCGTGCGGAGCGTGGGAGTCGTCAATCAGCCGCCGCTGCTCGGGTGGGGGATGAGCGGCCTCGGCGCGCTGGGCGACCGCTCCGAGCGCCTGTCCGCCGACTACCGCGTCGCGGACGCCGGCTACTTCGAGGTCATGCGCATCCCGCTGCTCGCCGGCCGGCTGTTCGACGCGACCGACCGGCCCGACGCCGCCGAGCACGCGATCGTGATCAGCCGCGCGATGGCCGAGCGCTTCTGGCCAGGCCAGAGTCCGATCGGCAAGCGGTTCCGGCCGCTCGGCATGGACCAGCACGCGAACGTGTGGATGCACGTGGTCGGCGTGGTGGGGGACGTCCGTCACGGCGGCCTCGGGACGCCGCCCAAGCCCACACTCTACGTCTCCACGCGGCAGCGCGACGACCGCGCCGAGTACGTCACGCTGGTCGTGCGCACGGCGGGCGCGCCCGGCGCCCTCGCGCCGGCGGTGCGGGAGCGCCTCCAGGCGGTCGAGCCGGAGGTGCCGCTGCAGATCACGACGATGGACGACCGCGTCGCGCGCTCGGTGGCGGATCGGCGGTTCTCGATGATCGTGCTGACGGGCTTCGGCGCGCTGGCGCTCGTGCTCGCGGCGGTCGGCATCTATGGGGTCGTCTCGTACGGGGTCGTGCGGCGCACGCGCGAGATCGGCGTGCGGATGGCGCTCGGCGCGGGGCGCGGCTCCGTCGTCGGCATGCTGCTCGGCGAGTCGATGCGCCCCGTGCTGCTCGGCGCCGTGCTGGGCGTCGCGCTCTCCTGGCAGCTCTCGCGGTTTCTCCGCGGGATGCTGTTCGAGATCGGGCCCGGCGACCCCGTCGCGCTGCTCGGCGCGATGGCCGCGCTCGTTGCGGTGGCGGTGCTCGCGACGCTCGTGCCGGCACGCCGCGCCGCCCGCATCGACCCCGTGATCGCCCTGCGCGCGGATTAGACGCGGCGAATCGCGCGGCGCGGGGCGGAGCCCTGGCGTCTCCGCTGCCCCGAACGCATGATGCGCGTGGGGACTACGGAGACGTCGGGATGGCCGAGGAGCGCGAGACCATCGAGGAACAGACGGCGGGCGGGGAGCGAGAGCTCCTCGCCCTCGCCCTGGGCCCGCGCTACAGCATCGTCCGCCTCCTCGGGCGCGGCGGGATGGGGGCCGTGCACCTCGCGCGCGACAACGCGCTCCAGCGCCTCGTCGCCATCAAGACGCTGCTCCCGGAGTACGCGAGCGACCCCGAGCGCCGCACGACGTTCCGCGGCGAGGCGCTCTCCAACGCCCGGCTCGCCCACCCGAACATCGTGCCGGTCTACGGCGTCGAGGAGCGCGACGGGTTCGTCGCGATGGTCATGCGCTACGTCCACGGGCCGTCCCTCGCGTACCGGCTCTGGAAGGGCGAGCCGATGCCGCCGGACGAGGTCTGCCGCATCCTCGCGGACCTCGCGAGCGCGCTCGACTACGCGCACCGCAGCCGCGTCGTCCACCGCGACATCAAGCCCGAGAACGTCCTGCTGGACCGGGAGACGGGCACGACCATGTTGACGGACTTCGGCGTGGCGCGCAGCGCGTCGCTCGACGCGCTCTCCATCGCGCAGGCCCGTGCGGAGCAGGGGATGGTGCGCGGCACCCCGCACTACATGTCGCCCGAGCAGGCCGCGGGCGAGCTGGCGCTCGACGGCCGCAGCGACCTGTACTCGCTCGGCGTGCTCGGCTACCTGATGATCAGCGGGCGGCACCCGTTCGAGGGCGCGCGCACGGTGGAGATGCCCTCGCGCCACATCGCGCACGAGCCGATTCCGCTCGGCGAGATCGCGCCGGGCGCGCCGGCGGAGATCGTCGCGATCATCGCGAAGTGCCTCGAGAAGGCGCCGGAGGACCGCTGGAGCGACGGGCGGGTGCTGCGCGAGTCGCTCATCGAGGCGGGCGTGCCGCTGCGCAAGAGCACCGCGCCCCGGGTGGCGCGCTGGATCAAGGGCTTCGTCTCGCGGTACACGCCGGTCAGCCGGCGCTGAGCACGGTCCCTGCCTGCGCTCGCAGCGGGCGCGCCCGGCTGCGTCTGCCGTAACCCGCCGGGCCGCGCTAACTTAGGATTTGGTACGGCCGGCGCGCATACGCCCGGCGCCGCCCAGCACCCCGAGCCGAGCCGATGACGACCTTCCGCGACCTCGAGACCACCGTCCGCGACCAGCAGGAGGAGCTCGAGCGCCTCCGCGCCGAGATCGCCGGGTGGCGCGCCCGCTTCGACAAGGGCGAGAAGCGCGACCTGGCCTTCGTGAACTCGGCGAAGGAGGTCGAGCCGCTCTACACGGCGCTCGACACGGCCGAGCTGGACCCCGCGATGCTCGGCGTCCCGGGCGAGTGGCCGTACACGCGCGGCATCCACCCCACCGGGTACCGCGGCCGCCTCTGGACGATGCGTCAGTTCGCCGGCTTCGGCACGGCGCGCGAGACGAACGAGCGCTACAAGTTCCTGCTCGCGCACGGGCAGACGGGGCTCTCGGTCGCGTTCGACTTCCCGACGCTCATGGGCTATGACGCCGACCACCCGCGCTCGCTCGGCGAGGTCGGGAAGTGCGGCGTCGCGATCTCGAGCCTCGCGGACATGGAGACGCTCTTCGAGGGCATCCCCCTCGACAAGGTCTCCACGTCGATGACGATCAACGGCCCGGCGATCATCCTGTGGGCGTTCTACATCGCGGCGGCCGAGAAGCAGGGGGTGAGGAGCGAGCAGCTCCGGGGGACGATCCAGAACGACATCCTCAAGGAGTACATGGCGCAGCACGCGTGGTGCTTCCCCGTCGAGCCCGCGCTGCGCCTCATCGTGGACTGCTTCGAGTGGGGCGCGGAGCACGCGCCGCAGTGGAACACCGTCTCCATCAGCGGCTACCACATCCGCGAGGCCGGCTCGACGGCGGCGCAGGAGCTCGCGTTCACGCTCGCCGACGGCTTCACGTACGTGGAGCGCGGCCGCGCGCGTGGACTGGACGTGGACGACTTCGCGCCGCGCCTGTCGTTCTTCTTCGACATCCACAACGACTTCTTCGAGGAGATCGCCAAGCTGCGCGCCGCGCGCCGCATCTGGGCGCGCCACATGAAGGAGCGCTACGGGGCGAAGAGCCCGCGCTCGTGGGTGCTGCGCTTCCACTCGCAGACGGCCGGAGTGACGCTCACGGCGCAGCAGCCGATGAACAACGTCGTGCGCGTCGCCTACCAGGCGCTCGCCGCGGTGCTGGGCGGCACGCAGTCGCTGCACACCAACTCGATGGACGAGACGCTCGCGCTCCCCACCGAGCAGGCCGTGCAGGTGGCGCTCCGCACGCAGCAGGTGCTCGCGTTCGAGACCGGCGTGCCCAACGTCATCGACCCTCTCGGCGGGTCGTACTACGTCGAGGCGCTCACCGACCAGCTCGAGCGCGAGGCCGAGGCGCTCTTCGAGCAGATCGCGGGCGTGGGCGGCGTCGTGAAGGGGCTCGAGGAGGGGTGGTTCCAGCGCAAGATCGCCGAGAGTGCCGCGCGCCAGCAGTGGGAGATCGAGCAGCACCGCCGCGTGATCGTCGGGGTGAACGACTTCGTGACCGAGGAGCCGGAGCTCACGATCCCGCTGCTCCGGGTCGGCGCGGAGGCGGAGGAGCAGCAGCGCGCGGCGATGGCCCGCATGCGCGCCGGGCGCGACCAGGCGGAGGTGACGCGCCGGCTCGATCGGCTGCGCGAGGCCGCGCGCGGCACGGAGAACCTCATGCCGCACATCCTCGACTGCGCGCGGGCGTACGCGACGCTCTACGAGATTCGCGCGGCCATGGAGGACGTGTTCGGCGCCTACAGGGAGCCGGTGTTCTTCTAGTGGCCTCGCGCAAGAAGTCCTCGGCCCTCGGCCCTCGGCGGCTGACGGCCGAGGGCCGAGAACCGCCTGGCGAGTGGTGGGCCACGTACTTCGACGCGCAGTACCTGCTCGAGTACGAGCCGATCTTTCGCCTGCAGCAGGACCGCCGCGAGGTGGCGCGCCTCATGGAGATCCTCGCGCTCCCCGACGGCTCGCGCGTGCTCGACTGCCCGTGCGGGCAGGGGCGCCACGCGCACCTGCTGGCCGAGGCGGGGTTCGACGTCGATGGCCTCGACTACTCCGCGGACCTGCTGGCGATCGCGAAGCGGCGCGGGACGGGGAAGCGCCTCCGCTACACGCGCGGCGACATGCGGAAGCTGCCCGCGCGCTGGACGGGGCGGTTCGATGCGGTGCTCGACCTCTTCACGTCCTTCGGCTTCTTCCTCGACCCGGCGGATGATGCGCGCGTGATCCGCGAGTTCGCCCGGGTGCTCAAGCCCGGCGGCGCGCTGGTGTGGCACGGCGGGAGCCGCGACGGCGTCATGGCGCGCTTCCTCGGGCGCG
The DNA here is from genome assembly GCA_045804325.1 of Gemmatimonadaceae bacterium. GTDB lineage: Bacteria > Gemmatimonadota > Gemmatimonadetes > Gemmatimonadales > Gemmatimonadaceae > JBJMNJ01. Next base: position 1,756 of record JBJMNJ010000313.1, on the reverse strand, counting down.
ACTGGTGGAGGTCGGACGACGGGACGATGGTGGGGCACGAGCGGAGCTTCGACCCGCTCTCCGGCGTGCTCACGATCCGGTCTTCGTGGGAGGGGCCGTCGGGATCGGGGAGTCGCGAGCACCGGATCCGGCTCTACACGGCGACGCGCCTCGCGGAGCTTTGCGCGGACGCGGGGCTGATCGTCGAGGAGGCGTACGACGGGTTCCGCGATCGGCCGCTGGCGCGCCGGTCGACGGAGATGCTGCTCGTGGCTCGAAGGCACGACTAGCGGAGCGCGGCTCAAACCGCCGGGGCCACGCTGCTGTCGAACGGGCTCGGAACCGCCACGCCAACTCCGCGCCCCCGCCCATGCCGCGACCAGCCGCCCGCTCTGTCCAGCGCGTTCTGGCGCTCACCCTGCTGCTCACCTCCGCGGTGCCCGCGCAACCCGCACAGCCCGCGCGCCCCGGCCTCTCCCGCCCGCCGCGCTCCGCGAGGACTTCGACGTTCTGCGCCGCGCGCTGGCCGAGGCGCATGGTGGCTATGACCGCTTCGCGCCGCGGGCCGAGGTGGACCGGCGCATCGAGGCGCACCGCGCGCGCCTCGACCACCCGATGGACGCGGCGGCGTTCGCGACCATCCTCGAGGAGGCGCTGGCCGAGCTGCGCGATGGCCACGCGCGGCTCGAGCTGGACTCCCTGACGGCGGCCGCGCTCGCCGGGGCGCCGCTGCTGCCGCTGCGCGTGGCGCTGGAGGGGAGCGGCTGGTCGTGATGTCGAACGAGACGCCCGACGACTCGACGATCGCGCCCGGGATGGAGCTCCTGCGCGTGAACGGGCGAGACGTCGCTGAGATAGTCGCGCGACTGCTGCCCGGCGTCTCCGGCGACGGCTTCATCGAGACCGGACGCCGCGCGGTGCTCGCGCGGGAGCTCCCTCGGCGGCTCTGGCTGCATGGGGTGCGCGGGGACTCCTTCGCGCTCGTGGCGCGGGACGCGCGCGGGCGCACCGTGCGCGCGACGCTGCCCGGCGTCCGGGAGCGCGAGCGCGCCGGCGCGCGAAACCCGGTCAACGCCCGGCTGCGCGACGCCCTCGCGCGCCTGGAGGCGCCGCCCGGCAACGTGTCGCTCGAGCTCTTCGGCGACTCGGCGGCGCGGCTCCGCGTCCGCGCCTTCGGGGGCGAGGAGACCGGGGGCGGCTACGACGGGAACACGTCGGGGCTCAACGCGCTGGTCGTCCTGCCGCACTCGCGGCTTCGCACGAAGGTCATGATGTACGGCTACTGGAACGCCGTGCGGCCCGCGGCGCAGCCTGGGCGCGGCACCATACCGGAGCACGTGGTGCCGCGGCGGGTGGCCGACCTCCTCGACGGGAACGACCGCGCGCTGGCGCGCGCGCTGGCGTTGCTTGCCGCGTCGGCGGCCCGCTAGCTTTCCGCCCATGCCCAGACCCATCCGAGTGCTCGTCGCGAAGCCCGGCCTCGACGGCCACGACCGCGGCGCGAAGGTCGTCGCCGCCGCGCTCCGCGACGCCGGCATGGAGGTCATCTACACGGGCCTCCACCAGACGCCGGAGATGATCGCGAACGCCGCCATCCAGGAGGACGTGGACGTCGTCGGCCTGTCGATCCTCAGCGGCGCGCACATGACCCTCTTCCCGCGCGTGCTCGACCTCCTCCGCGAGGCCGGCCGCGACGACGTCCTCCTCACCGGCGGCGGCATCCTCCCGAAGGAGGACATGGAGCAGCTCCACCAGCTCGGCGTGGGCAAGCTGTTCG
>JBJMNJ010000312.1:0-16554 GCA_045804325.1 Gemmatimonadaceae bacterium | reverse complement strand
GGCTTCGCAGGCCTGCGAGGCGGGGAACAGGTTCCCGTGCTGGGGCAAGGTCGTTCAGCTGACCCAGGGGGTTCCGACCCTCAACGTGGCCGGGGCGATCAACACGGTGAGCGTCTCGGAGCCGATCGCGGGTGGCACGCTGGGCGCGCGCACGTTCGGCGAGGCGTCCATCAACCTCCAGGGGTCGGGCATCTTCGGGTCGGGCGAGTGCCGGTTCTTCGGCAGCGCGTACCTGAAGAGCCGCTCGTCGAACAGCTTCACGGCCGAGCTGAAGGACTTCATCGCGCCGGTCGCGGTGAACCTCTCGACCTGCGAGAGCAAGTCGCTCGACAACACGGCGCGGGCGAGCGCGACGAACTTCGCCCCGACCGGCGGCAACCTCGGCGACGGCATCTTCGACACCGGCAAGATCGTGGTGACGGAGCAGACCGCCTCGCTGAACGTCGCCCCGACGACCGTGCGGCTGGCACAGGCGGACGGCGAGGCGACGGCCGGGATCGTGACGGCGACGGAGCTCGAAGCGAACGACCGCCGCGCAGCGCGGCGCACCGGTGAGCTGGCGCGGTCCCTTCGAGCCACGGCCGCGACGGAGCGACCCGGAGCGACCGTGACGACGGCACCAGGGCGGGGCGTCGTGACCTGACGATCCCCGCGTAGCCGGATCCGAAGGTGAGCGGGGGCGGATGGAGAACCCATCCGCCCCCGCCGACGTTGTGGGTTAAGCGCGCCGGGGCGCGCCCACCGCCTACGCTCCGCCGCTGCTGGCCATGGTGCTCACCGCGTCCTTCAGCTTCTCGTCGCGCCCGTACACGTCGTCGCCGAAGTAGAGCTGCCCGTCGCGGACGTAGGCCGTGAAGTAGACGATGTACACGGGAAGCTTCTGCGGCAGCCTCACGCTCTGGTTGTCCCGCCCGCTCCGCATCGCCGCCTCCACCCGCGCGGCGTCCCACCCGAGCACCCACTGGGCCAGCTCGGCGGGCCGCTCGAGGCGGATGCAGCCGTGGCTCGCCGCGCGGTCGGCCTGGGCGAAGAGCCCCTTCGCCGGCGTGTCGTGGAGGTAGACGTTGTAGCTGTTCGGAAAGAGAAACTTCACGAGCCCCAGGGAGTTCTTGTCGCCCGGGCGCTGGCGGATGCGGGTCGCGCCGCCGTCCTTGAAGTACTCCATGTCCTGGCGCGCGAGGTAGCCGGCGTCGCGCGCGACCTTCGGGGCGATCTCCTCCCGCTGGATGTCCGGCGTGACGTTCCAGTAGGGACGGAACGTGACGGTCTCCATCGAGTCGCTGAAGACGGGCGTCACCTTGCCCTCGTATTCCGCGCCGACGACGACCTTCATCGACAGCTCCTTCCTGCCGCCGTCGTAGGCGTCGAGCCGGAAGGCCGGGACGTTCACGTAGATGTAGCGCGCGCCGAGGTAGCGCGGCAGCCAGCGGTGGCGCTCGAGGTTCGCGCCGAGCTGCTGCGCGCGGGCCTCCGGGCTGACGTTGAGCGCGGCCACCGTCGCGGCGTTCAGGTGGCCGGTCGGCTCCAGCCCGTAGCGCCGCTGGAACTGTCGAACCAGCTCGCCCGTGTGCGCCTCGGCGGCGCCCCGCGCGGTGGCGGCGACCGGGTGGGCGAGGCCCGTCACGATGGAGTCGGCGCCGCGCGTCTCCGAGCGGCCGGTGTCGGCCTCGAACTCCGCGGCGAGCCGCGCGTGCAGCCCGGCGGTCGCGACCGAGTCGCGGCCCGACGCGATGGCCGGCCATCCGCCCGCCGCGGCGATCCGGCGGTAGCGCGCGTACGCGGTCCTGAGCGCCTCGTAGTCGGGATCCTGCGGCGCCATCGAGGCGAGCGACGCCTTCATGTCCGCGCCCTCGATGCCGCGAACGATGGCGCTGTCGATGTCCTGCGGGCTGGCCGGGACGAACCAGCCCTGCGACACCGTCTTGGGATCCACCTGCCCGGCGAGCATGTCGGCCGCGTACGCGACGTACGCGGCCGTCAGCAGGACGTCGGCATCCGCGATCGTTCCCGCCGTGGCGCTATCGGTCAACCGCTTCGCGTCGACGATCCGCCCGATCTCCCCCATCGGGTACGCGGCGGTGTCGAGGGCGTGCTCCGGCGCGGCGCGGATCGCGTCGAGCAGCGCGGTCGCGCGGGCCTGAACGCCGCCTTCCTCGAGCCAGAGGGGCGCGTTCCCGAACCGCTGATAGGTGCCGCGCGCGCGCTCCCATCGGCTCGGCGTGACCCACGCCGGGCGGTCGTCGCTCCCGATGCGTGCGACGATCGCCGCGCGCAGGTCCGCCGAGCGGACGCTGAGCACGCGCGCGACGCTCTGCGGCGAGTACTTCGGCGCCTCGCGCTTGCAGCCGAGCGAGAGGGCGAGAGCGAGCACGAGGGCTCCGTACGGCAGGCGAACGGGCATGCGGGCACCGGGCTCGAGGGGTGGGGCTGATCCACGCGTCTGTACCCTACAGTACACCGTCGGGGAGCAGTTCGCTTCACGCCCGGAGGCGGTGAACGCCCCGGGATGACCGCCGCGGGAGGTCGCGGGGCCCGCGGAGCACCCGCTCGTCTCCTCCGCCCCCGCTGGTCGCTGGACCGCCCGCGTCCTAGTCCCGCAGGTAGTGGCAGCTGTATCCGCCGGGATGGGTGCGCAGGTAGTCCTGGTGGTAGGACTCCGCGCTGTACCAGGTCGCGGCAGGCTCGATGCTGGTCGTGATCGGCCGCTTCCACCGGCCCGACGCGGCGACGCGCGCCTTCACGCGCTCCGCGATCTCGCGCTGCTGCTCGCTCTGCGGGAAGATCGCCGAACGGTACTGCGTGCCGACGTCGTTCCCCTGGCGGTTGAGCGTGGTGGGGTCGTGCAGGCGGAAGAACCAGCGCTCCAGCAGCTCCTCGTAGCCGAGGACCGACGGGTCGAAGGTCACGCGGACCGCCTCGGCGTGCCCCGACTTGCTGTCGTGCGTGTCGTGGTACTTCGGGTTCTCGAGCCAGCCGCCGGTGTAGCCGACCTCGGTGTCGATCACGCCGGGCACGTCGCGCAGGATGTCCTCGACACCCCAGAAGCAGCCGCCGGCGAGCACCGCCACCTCGACCTGCCGCTCCGTCTCGACCTGATCGCGCATCTGCTCTCTCCTGTCCCGCCGGTACGCGCCGATCGCGCCGGTGATCTCACGACGCGAAGTAATCTTTCACGAGCATCGACGCCACGCCATTGGACGATCGCCGCGCGCTGTCTCGTCCTCGCGGAGCTAGTCGAACACCGAGTGCCAGACGGCTTCGTCCTCCTGCCCCATCCGCCACAGCGCGAACCGCCGCACTCCCAGCGCGCGCGCCTCGCGGACGAGCGTCCGCAGCAGCGCGGCATCCGTGACCCACATCTCCCACTCTCCCGCGCGGGTCGCGCGCAGCGTCTGCGTCGCCGCGTCGCGCGCCAGCGGCAGGCGCGCCGCCGCCGCGATCCGCCGCGCCTCGCGGAAGCTCACGGCGTCGGCGCGCCGCGCGCCCGAGCCCGTCCACCAGCGATATCCGTACGCCGGGAGCGCGGCCACGATGCGCGCGGGGCCTCCCGCTTCGGCCACGCGCGCCGCGAGCGCCGCGTGCACCCATGCGGGCTCGGCGGTCGGCCCCGGCGCGGAGCCGGGCCAGTGCTGGTCGTAGAGCATCGGGAGGAGCACGTCGGCGACGCCGAGGAGCGGGCGCGCCGGGTATGCCGCGCTGTCCGTGGCCGGCACGGCGACGGCGACCATGCCGATGCCGCGCGCGTGCGCGGAGTCGGCGATCGCGCGAACGACCGTGAGGAGCGCGCTCACGTCGCGGGCGTCGAGCGTCTCGAAGTCGAGCACGAGGCCGCTGTAGCGCATCGCCGCCGAGTGTCGCGCGATGTGCCCGGCCGTCTGCGACAGCAGCGCACGGTCGGCGGCGAGCGTTCTGATCGTCCGGGCGTGGAAGCGGTCGCCATGCCAGCTCGTGACGATCGCCATGCGGCGCAGCGTCCCGCGGCGAGGGTGCAGCGTATCGGGGTAGAGAACGGGGTGGATGGGTCGCGCCGTCGTGCTGTCGAGGCCGATCCACCCCGTGACGACGGCGTCGAGCCCGCTTCCATGCGCGCGCACCGCCGCCGCGCTCGCCGTGTCCCAGGGCGCGGTAAACCCCCAGACCTCCATGCGTTGCACCGGACGGGACGACTGCGCCGCGAGCGCCGGGCGCGCGATCGCCGAGCCCGCGAGCAGCGCGGCGAGCGCCACGCAGAAAGATCCCGCGGCGAGCCCGCCGCCGCGGCGGCACGTGACTTGAGCGCTGGGATTCGCTTCAGGGCGATTCGGCACGACGGCTCTCCGGGTCAACGACCATATCGGGTCGACGGCGAGCGCCGCCGGTGCGCCTCGGAGCTCTACGTGATCGGCGATCCGCCGGCGAGCTGATGCCCGCCCGCCAGTCTCGCCGGTCGCGCGCGGGTTCCATCCACCCGCATCCCAGGGGCCGGACCGATGAGCAGCGCGCTGCATCTCGTCTCCAGCGGCATCCCCCCGGTCGATGCGCGTCTGGGCGGCGCCGTCGCGGGGCGCGTGCACCTGCTCTCCGGCGGCCCGGGTGCCGGCAAGACGACGGCGTGCCTCCAGTTCGTGCGCGAGGGACTGCGCCGCGGCGAGGCGGTGGCGATGCTCACGGCCGACCGCCCCTCCGACCTGCGCTCGCACGCCGCGCACCTCGCACTGGATCTCGCGACGCCCCTGCGCGATGGCCGCCTGTCGCTGCTCCGCTACTCCTATGGCATGGAGGCGCTGCTCCAGTGTAGCCCGTCGCCCGACCGGATGCTCGATGACCTGCGGCGGATGGTGCTGTCGGTAGGCCCCGCGCGGCTCGTGATCGACACCGTCGCGCCGCTGCTCTCGTCGGGGCCGCACGCGGCGGCAGTCGTGGCCGCTCTGACTAACCTCCTCGAGAGCACCGGCATCGCCGCGCTGGTCACGTGCTCCGGTGATCTCACCGGCACGCGCGGCGTCGGCTACGACCACCGGATCGAGCCGCTCGCGGAGCGCGCCGTCGCGGTCCTCCACCTCACGCGGAGGTCGGTCGCATCCACACGCCGCGCGGCGGCCGAGCCCGCGCCGCCCACCTATCAGCTCGACCTCGTGCAGGTGCGCTTGCCCGTCGCCTCGACGGCTTCCGTGCCGTGCACCATCGAGCCGGGGGCCGGGCTCGCGCTCGTCGCGCCGCGACGCGCGTCCAGCCGGCCGCGCCGCTCCGCGGCAGTGCGCGCGCAGTCGACGGAGCCACCGCCCGACTCGCCGACGGGACTCGCGCGGCTCCCGTCCCCGTCGGACGCGCCGGAGCTGCGTGCCCTCATGACGGCGCCCCGAACGAGTAGCCCGCCGTGCTGACGGCGGGCCCCCGATTCCTCCGTTCCATGTTGGCGGCACGGCGTGCGCTCCGCGCGCGCGGGACGACCTATGCCGCTCTCTTCGCGTGCACCGTCGTCGTCCTCCTGGCCGGGGCGGTCGCGACCTTCCGCGCGATCGGCGCGTCCGCGCTGCGTGCGATCGCCGCCGACTCCGCCGCGGCCGCGCTCACCGCGTGGCCCGGCGACTCGGCGGACCTCGTCAGGCCCGACGTGCCCGTGGCGCCGAGCAGCGCCGAGTACGCGCGCTTCGCGGAGGAGGACCGGCTCTGGCGCGTGCGCAACGCCCGCGTGATGACGCTCGAGGAGCTGCGCGCGCGCGGCGACGGCCGCCGGACGCCGCGCGAGGCGATGCTGGACCGCATGTACCGCCACCGCCGCGCCGGACAGCCCGCGCAGGCGCTGGCGCAGCTCGAGCAGTGGGTGGCGGCGCACCCGCGCGACGAGGACGCGCTGCTCTCCCTCGCGCGCATGCTGCGCGAGGCGGGGCGCACGGACGACGCGCTGCGCCGCTACCGCCAGGCCCTCGGCCTCCACGGCGAGGACCTCGCACGGTGACGGGACGCCGGATGACCGACGTGGCGCGCCGCGCGGGCGTACGCCGCGCTGCGCTCGCGCTCGCGGTGCTTTCGCTCGTCACCGCCGCCGTTCCGCTCGGCGCGCAGCGCGCCGGGCCGCGGCAGGAGACGCGCGCGCGGCAGGTCCGCGCCGCGCGCGAGAGCGACCGCCGCGCCCGGGTGATCCGCGCGGAGGCCGCGGCGGTGCTGCTCGAGTCGGGGCGCTATCGCGAGGCGGCGCGCGAGTACCGCGTGCTGCTCGCGAGCGAGCCGCGGCGCGCGGACTACCGCCTCGCCCTCGCGCGCGCGCTCGCGTGGGGCGGCGAGGCCCGCGAGGCGGAGCGCGAGCTGCGCGAGGTCCGCGTGCTGCGCCCCAACGACCCGGCGGTGAGCGCCCTGCTCCTGTCGGTGCGCGAGAGCTACGAGCCGAGCGCGGCGGAGGCCGCCGGCTGGCTCGCGGAGCTGCCGGGCCACGCGCCCTACCGCCTGGCGCTGGCACGCGCGCTGGTCCGCGCGGCGAACCCGCGCGCCGCCCTCGGCCACTACGACAGGCTCCTGGCCACCGGGCGGCCGATCGCCACCAGGCCGCCCCTGAGCGTCGCGGCGCTGCTGCGCGAGGCCGCGGAGGCGCGCGTCGCCGCCGGCGACCCGACGGTCGGCGCGCGGATGCTGGCCGACGCGCTCGCGCGCGCACCTAACGACTCCGCCGTCCGGCACGGGCTCGCCCAGGCACTCGCCGGCGGGCGCCGGTACCGCGAGGCGCTCGCGCAGTACGACACGCTGATCGCCGGAACCGGCGGCCCCATCGCGGGGCTCTCCGCGACGACGGCGGCCACGCTCGCGCCTCGCGCGCCGAGTGCGCCGCCGCCCGCCGCGCGCGCGGTGCTTCTGCTCGAGCGCGCGCAGATCCACGTCGCGCGCGGCGACTTCGGCGCCGCCGGGGCCGACGCGAGCGCGTCGCTCGCGGCCGCGCCGACGGCGGGGGCCTACGTGCTCCAGGGGGACCTCGGCCGCTGGCGCGGCCAGTACGCCCTCGCGCGCGCCTCCTACGAGCGCGCGCGCGTCCTCCAGCCGCAGAGCCGCGCCGTCGCGGTGGGCTTCGCGCGGCTCGCGCGCGAGGAGCGGCCCGCGCTCGCCTTCACGTCCCTGGACGGCGGCGAGGACGGCTGGCGCACGCGGACGGACGTGGTTGCCGACAACCTCGGCGTCCGCTACGGCACCGCCGGCGTGCAGCGACGCCTCGACCTGCGAGGGGGCGTGCTGGCGGGGGTCGGCGCCGAGTACCGGCAGCTCTCCGAGCGGAGCGCGCTCCGCAGCGTCGACGTGCGCGGGTACGCCGCGGAGGTGGCGGCGTCGCGCGACGCGAACGCCGGCGCCTTCTACGGCCGCGCGGGCGCGCGCGGGGGGCTCGTCGCGCACCCCGGCGTCGGCGCCGCACCCGAGGGCCAGTTCTCGGTGGGCGCCTGGTACGGGCCGTGGGGCGTGGGCCTCGATCTGAGCTCCGCGCTCGCCTACCCGTCGCTCCTGACCATCGCCTCGCTGCGGCCGGCGATCGTGGACGGCACCTCGGAGGTGCCCGACCGGCCGCTGCGGGAGAACGCGACGTCGGTCGCGCTCGCCGGGCCGGCCGGACGCGCCGACCTGGCGCTCGTGGGCCAGCGCTCGCGCTTCAGCGACGGCAACGTCCGCTCGACGGCGCAGCTCTACGCGCGCTTCCCGCTGGTGCCGCGGCTCTCCACCGTGTACGCGGCCAGCAGCGTGCGCTTCGCCGAGCGCAGCGCCCTCTACTGGGACCCGATCGCGTACGTCACGCACGCGGCCGGTCTCGAGTACGCCGCGAGACCGGCGCGTGGCCTCGCGTACGCGCTGCAGGTGCTCCCCAGCGTGGCGTGGTCGCGGGAGATCGTGAGGCGCTCCACCGAGCTCCCGCCGAGCCTGGACTACCTCGACCCCGGCGACCAGCTGCGGCGGCGTGCGCTGCAGGTCACGAGTGCGGGCGAGCTCGCGTACCGGTCGAGCGCCTGGGAGACGGTCGCGGCGCTCACGTATGGCCGCGGACGCGCCGGCGACTACCAGCGGCTCGGCGCGACGGTGCGGGTCCGTGTCACGCCCTGACGGCCGCGGCGCCTCCAGCCGCGGCGCCGCCATCGGGGCGGCGCTCGTCGTCGCCGGCGCGGCGCTCGCCATCGTCGCGCTCCTCCTCCTCGTCGGGGTCGCGGTGCTGGACCCGTCGCGCATCCCGGCCGACGCGGACAGCCCGGCGCTGCGGGTCGGCGTGGGGCTCATGCTGGCGTTCCTCGCCGTGCTCGTCGTGCGCTACGTCCTCCTCCTCTGGCTCGGGTACCTCCACCACATCGAGAGCCACGGCGGCGCGGAGGCGCCCGGCGCCGGGCCGCAGCCGCCGGTGACCATCATCGTGCCGGCCTACAACGAGGCCGCGGTCATCGTCGCGGCGCTGCGCAGCCTGATCGCGCTCGACTACCCGGCCGTCGACGTCATCGTCGTGGACGACGGGTCCACCGACGGGACGGCGGGGCTCGCGTCCACGCTCGAAGGGCGACACGGCGGCGCGACGGTCCGCGTGGTGCGCAAGGCGAACGGCGGCAAGGCGAGCGCGCTGAACACGGGCATCGCGCTCGCGCGCACGCCGTACGTGCTCTGCATGGACGGCGACGCGCGGCTCACGCGCGACACGCTGCGGCACGCGATGCGCCACTTCGCCGACCCGCGCGTCGGCGCCGTCGCCGGGAACGTGAAGGTGGTGAACCGGGGCACGCTCTGGACGCGGCTGCAGGCGCTCGAGTACATCGAGGGGCTCAACCTGCCCCGGCGGGCGCAGGGGTTCATGCGGGCGGTGAACATCGTCCCCGGGCCGATCGGCGTCTTCCGGCGCGACGTGCTCGCCGCCGTCGGCGGGTACGACGCGGACACCTACGCGGAGGACGCCGACCTCACGCTCAAGGTGCTCACCGCCGGCTGGCACGTCGTCTACGAGCCGCGCGCGATCGCCTGGACCGAGGCGCCCGAGTCGCTCCTCGACCTGATCAAGCAGCGCTACCGGTGGACCCGCGGGATCCTGCAGGCGCTGCGCAAGCGGAGCGCGTGGCTGCTCTCGCCGAAGGGCGGCGTGGTCGTCTGGGGCTCGCTGCTGGCGATGCTCTTCGAGGCGGTCGTCTGGCCGGCGGTGAACGTCCTCGGGAACCTCTTCGTCGCGGTGGTCGCGTTGAGCGCCGGCGCGCCGTCCGAGCTCCTCGCGTGGTGGGCGCTGCTCACCATGCTCGACACCGCGGCCGCCCTGTACACCGTGGCCATGGAGGGCGAGGCGCTGGCGCTCGTGCCGTACGCCGTGGTGTACCGGTTCTTCTTCATCACCGTCATCGACGTCGCGAAGCTCTTCGCCACCGCGGAGCAGCTCGCGAACGCGCGGATGTCGTGGGGCAAGCTCGAACGGGTGGGCCGCATATGAAGCTCGACGCGCTGCTGTCGACGATCATCCTCGTCTCCTTCCTCGTCACGATCATCATGGCGGTGGGCAGCTACGCCGCGTACAAGCTGCGCGAGGCGCGGCGGCCGCACGCCGGCGATCCGCACGCCGGCGATCCGCACGCCGCGTCCCCCGCGCCGGGCGAGTCGGCGTTCTTCGAGCGCGTGCGCGCCGAGGACGTGAGCACGTGAGCGGCGGGCCGCGGGGCGCCGGCTGGCCGCGGCGGCTGCCGACGGAGACGCTCGTCTTCGCCGCCGCCGCCGCCGCGGTGCTGGCCGTCTCCGTCGCGCTGACGCTCCGGCGCGGCCGGGCCGACGCCGCGCCGCACGAGGAGCCGCGGCGGTTCTCGGGCTCGGAGGTCGTCCTCTCCATGCCGTCGCTCCTCCCGAGCGGGCGACTCGCGGAGCGCGTGCGCGTCATGGTCGTCCGCGACGCGGCCGCGGCGTCGTTCTACGACTCGCCCGCCACGCTCGACAGCGTCGTCGCCGCGTGGCGCGAGGCGCTCGCGGCGGCCGGCGCCGAGGTGCGCGTGGTGGCGTCGGCGCAGCTGCCGGCGGCCGCCGCGTGGGCGCGCGTGCTCGTCGTGCCCTCGTCGCCGTGCCTCGCCATCACCACGCGCGAGGCCATCGACGCCGCCGGGGCGCGGGGGCAGGGGCTCATCGTCACCGGCGCCGTGGGCACGCTCGACGCGGGGTGTCGGCGGATCGGCTACGGCCTGCTCGTCTCGCTCACCGGCGCGGCCCGCGTCGAGCGGCTCGAGCCGCGCCCGATGGTGTACGTCACGCTGCCGGCCGGGAGCCCGCTGACGGACGACATCCCGCCCGGCTCGCGCCTCGACCTGCACCCCGCCGGACAGCTGGCGCTCCGCTACCTGGTGCGCGACGCCTTCTACTCCGACTACGCCCTGCAGGCGCTGCCGGCGTCGAACCGGCCGCTCGTGGACGGCGCGCTCGCCCACGGCACGTACGGCAAGGCGCGGGTCGTGTACTGGGGCTTCGAGATCCGCGACGCGGTGCGACGGCCGTGGAGCGACGCACTGCGCGCGCTCCTCGTCCGCAACTCGGTGCGGTGGGCCGCCCGCATCGCCAGCGCCACCGTCGAACCGTGGCCGCACGGGCGGCGCGCGGCGGCGGTCCTCGCGCAGGACGTCGAGGACCACTTCGGCAACGCGCGCTACGCCCTCGACTCGCTCGCCAAAGCCGGCGTGCCGGCGACGTTCTTCCTCACGTCCGACCTCGCGCGGCGCAACGCACGGCTCGCGCGGCGGCTCGGCGCGGCCGGGGAGGTGGGCACGCACAGCGAGAACCACCGGCTGCTCGGCGGCACGGCGCCGGAGGCGCAGCACCGGCGCCTCGAGCTCACGCAGCGGGACCTGACGCGGCTGCTCGGCACGCCCGTGCTCGGCCTGCGCCCGCCGCAGGAGCAGTTCGACGGCGCGACGATGGCGGCCTGGCTCTCCGCCGGCGGCACCTACCTCCTCGGCGCGAACGACATGCGCACCGTCGCGCCCGAGCTTCTGCCGGTCGCCAACGACACGCTGGTGCTCCTCGCGCGTACGGGCGGCGACGACTTCACGGCGGTGCGCGAGGGTCGGCGCGACCCCGACAGCACGGCGGCCGTGCTCCTCCGCGAGTACCGGCGGATCCGGGCGCTCGGCGGTCTCTACGTCCTGAGCTACCACTCGCAGCTCCTCGCGCGCCAGGAGCTGGTGCCGGCGCTCACGCGCGTGGCGCGGACGATCGCGGCCGACAGCGCCGCGTGGCCCGCGACGGCCGGCGCCGTCGCCTCGTGGTGGCGTACGCGCGCCGACCTCGACGTGCGGCTCCAGGCGCGCGAGGGCGGGCGACTCGACGTCGTCGTGCGGAACCGCGGCGCGGCGCCGGCGATCGGCGCGGTCGCGCGCGTGGACCTCGGCACGCCACAGCGCGTGCTCCGCACGACCGCGCCGCGACTGCCGGCCGAGGCGGGCACGCTGCGGCTCCTGCTGCCGCCGATCCCCGCCCATGCGGAGCGTACCGTCAGCGTGACCTTCGCGGCCGCGGCGCCGCCCGCCCGCGCGCGCCCCGCCGAGGTGCGCCGCCGGCGCCCCACGCGCGTGAAGGCGGAGCAGCGGCGGCGCTGGTGGTGGCCCTTCCGATAGCGAGCGACGAAAGACATGAAGTCGTTCGAGGCGAGGAGCAGGAGGGCGGTGCGGAGCCCCGAGCCCGGGCCTCCGCATCCGCCGAGCGATGCGCTCGGCGATCGTGCTACCTTTGCGGTCGGCACACGCCCACCAGCATCGACCTCGCCCATGTCGTCACGTCGAGAGTTCCTCCGGAGCGTCGGCGCCCTCTCCGGCGCCGCGTTCGCCCGCGGATCCATCCCGCCGGTCATCGCCCGCGCGCTCGCCATCGACCCGCGGCGCGGTACGACCTTTCGCGATGCCGAGCACATCGTCGTGCTCATGCAGGAGAACCGCTCGTTCGATCACGCGTACGGTGCGCTCCGCGGCGTCCGCGGCTTCCGCGACCCGCACCCGCATCTGCAGCCGGACGGCACGCCCGTCTGGTTCCAGCGCGACGAGCACGGGCGCGCCGCGGCGCCGTTCCGTCTCGACATGGCGAACACGAGCTCGACCTGGATCGGAGGGCTGCCCCACACCTGGCCGGACCAGATCGACGCGCGGAACGACGGCCGGTACGACAAGTGGCTCGTCGCGAAGCCGAGGGAGGAGTTGCCACTCGCGCTCGGGCACTACGCGCGCGACGACATCCCGTTCTACTACGCGCTCGCGGACGCGTTCACCGTGTGCGACCAGGCGTTCTGCTCGTCGCTCACCGGCACGACCCCCAACCGGCTCTACCTGTGGTCCGGCACGATTCGCCGGGACGAGGCCGACGCGGCGCGCGTGATGAACGAGGACACGGACTACGACCGCGAGGTGGCGTGGACCTCGTTCCCGGAGCGGCTCGAGGCCGCGGGCGTGTCGTGGCGCATCTACCAGAACGAGATCTACCTCGACACGGGCCTCGGCGAGGAGGGCGAGGCGTGGCTGGCGAACTTCGGCGACAACCCGATCGAGTGGTTCAGCGCGTTCGGGATCCGCTTCGCGAAGAGTCGCCGCGCCGCCCTGCCGGGCATCATCGCCGCGCTGTCGGACCGGATCGCCGCCGAAGCCGCCGCCCGCGAGCCCGGCCTCGCCGACGCGGAGCGCGCGCGCCGCGAGCAGCACGCGCGCGCGCTCGCGACGCTGCTCGAGAACGCGCGCGCCGAGCGGGCGCGCTACGACGACGCGGCGTGGGACGCGCTGCCCGACCGCGCGCGCGCGTTGCACGAGCGCGCCTTCACCGTCAACGACGGCGACGCGAACTACCGCCGGCTCGCGACGCTCGAGTACCGCGACGGCGGGACGACCCGCGACGTGCGCGTGCCCGCCGGCGACGTCTTCCATCGCTTCCGGCGCGACGTCGCGCGCGGCGAGCTCCCCGCGATCTCGTGGCTCGTCGCGCCGCAGAACTTCTCCGACCACCCGAGTGCGCCGTGGTACGGCGCGTGGTACGTCTCCGAGGCGCTGAACATCCTCACGGCGAATCCCGAGGTGTGGAGGCGGACGATCTTCGTGCTCTGCTACGACGAGAACGACGGCTACTTCGACCACGTTCCGCCGTTCACCGCGCCGCACCCGGACCGGCCGGAGAGCGGCCGCGCCTCGCCCGGCATCGACACGCGCGTCGAGTGGGCGAACGTGCACGGCCGGGAGAGCTCGATCGGGCTCGGCTACCGCGTGCCGCTCGTGATTGCGTCGCCCTGGAGCCGCGGCGGGTGCGTCGACTCGCAGGTCTTCGACCACACCTCGGTGCTGCGCCTCATGGAGGTCTGGCTCGCCGCGAAGGGACGGCCCGTGCGGGAGACGAACATCTCTGCGTGGCGCCGGGTGGTGTGCGGCGACCTGACCTCGGCGTTCCGGCCGTACGACGGCGACGCGATTCCGCTGCCCGCGCCCCTCGACCGCGACGCGACCGTCGAGCGCATCCACGCCGCGCGCTTTCACGAGGCGCCGCCCGCGCCCCCGCCGCCCGCCGCGGCCGCCGCCGCGGCGATCAGGAACGTCGCCGCCCAGCAGGAGCCCGGCACGCGAGCGTCCTGCCCGCTGCCCTACGAGCTCGCCGTGGACGTCGAGCGCGAGGACGGCGCCCTCACGCTGATCCTGGCCGCCCACGACGACGCCTTCGGCGGCGCGGCACAGGGCGCTCCGTTCAACGCCTACGCGTACGACGGCGGCGACCGCATGCGCCACCGCGCCTACGCCGTCCGCGCGGGCGACGCGGTACGGGACCGCTGGGACGTCGGCGCGGGCTACCACCTGCGCGTGCAAGGGCCCAACGGCTTCACGCGCTCGTTCCGCGACGACGCCCCGGGGACGCCGCTCGGCGTGTCGCTCGGTCATCGCAGCGGTCGGGGCGCCCGCGCCGTGGACGTCACGCTGCACAACCGGGGTGGCCGGCGGCTGAAGGTCGCCGTGCGCGACGAATCGTACGGCGGCGGCGCGCGCACCATCACGCTCGCGCCCGGGCGCACGACGGTGGTCTCGGTCGATACCGGCGCGAGCCACGGATGGTACGAGGTGAGCGTCACCGCCGGCGCGCTGCGCTATCGCTACGCCGGGCGGATCGAGACCGGCGAGTGGAGCATCACGGATCCCGCGATGGGTCGGTGAGCGCGTTCCAGACCGGACCCGGATGCAGGTGGCCGAGTCGCACCCCCACCTGAGCCACGCGTGACGTAGGTCCAATGGTCTCGCCCCCGATCGAGGGGCGAAGATGCCGGTTGGTGCCCGACACCGGGCGCCCTACACGGGGGGACCCATGGTAGACCTGCTGGCACGCAACTGGGGGTGGGTGGCGCTGCGCGGGGTCGTGGCGATCCTGTTCGGCGCGCTCGCCATCCGCGAACCCGGGACCACTCTCGCGGCGCTCGTGCTCTGGTTCGGCGCCTACGCGCTCGTGGACGGCGCCATCAGGATCGGCTCGTCGATCGCGAACCGGAACGACGAGCCGCGCTGGGTGGCCCTGCTCCTCGGCGGCCTGGTGGGCATGGCGGCCGGTCTCGCGACCTTCTTCTGGCCGGGCCTGACGGCGGTGTCGCTGCTCGTCCTGATCGCGACGTGGGCGATGCTCGCCGGCGCCGCGGAGATCGTGGCGGCGCTCCGGCTGCGGCAGGCGATCGACGGCGAGTGGGCGCTCATCCTCGAGGGAGTGCTGTCCCTGGCCCTCGGGGTCGTTCTCTTCACGCGGCCGCTCCTGGGAGCGCTGGCGGTGGTGATGTGGGTCGGCGCGTACGCCGTCGTCTCCGGCGTCGTGCAGATCGCGCTGGCGTTCCGGCTCCGGAGCTGGAACCGCGCGCATCACATCGGCCCGTTTCCGCATCCTGCCTGAGCACGGGATCATGACCATGACCATCGTGCGGACGGCGCCATCGGCGCACCACGCGTGGCGATCCGTGGCGAACGAGGCCCGGGCGATCGCGCAGGAGGCCTTCGTCTACCTGTATCCGCTGCTCTCGATGGACCTCACGCGGAAGCAGCTCACCAACCTCGCCCCGGAGTTCAGTCCGTACGGCGGCCCCGCGAACGCGTTCACCCACGTGCGCGCCTTCCCGACGGCCGACGTGCGGGCCGTGGTGCGGCCCAACTTCGACGTGCTCTACTCCACCGCGTGGCTCGACCTCACCGCCGGGCCCGTCGTGGTCTCGACGGCGGACACCGGCGGGCGCTACTTCCTCATGCCGATGTACGACATGTGGACCGACGTCTTCGCCGCACCGGGCGCGCGCACCAGCGGCACCGGCGCGGCGAGCTACGCCGTCGTGCCGCCCCGCTGGAGCGGGACGCTGCCGCGAGGCGTGGAGCGCATCGACGCGCCGACGCCCTACGTCTGGGTCATCGCGCGCACCCGGGCCAACGGCGAGCAGGACTACGAGGCCGTCCACGAGGTCCAGGAAGGCTACCGCATCTCGCTGCTGCCCGACTGGGGCAAGCCGTCCCAGCGGGTCGAGCAGCGGATCGATCCCTCCGTGGACACGAAGACCGAGCCGCTGCGGCAGCTCGACGAGATGCCGGCGTTCGAGTTCTTCGACTACGGCGCCGAGCTGATGAAGCTGCACCCGCCCCACCTCACCGACTGGTCGATGCTCGCGCGCATGAAGCGCATCGGCCTCGAGCCGGGGCGGAGCTTCGACACCAGCCGGATCGGCGGCCAGGTGCTCGCGCAGGGCGCCGCCGCCGGCCTGAAGCTGATGCAGCAGAAGGTGCCGACGCTCGCCCGCGTCACCAACGGCTGGCAGATGAACTCGGGCACGATGGGCGTCTACGGCAACTGCTACCTCAAGCGGGCCGTCGTCGCGATGGTGTGCCTCGGGGCGAGCCAGCCCGAGGACGCGATCTACCCGGTGAACGTCGCCGACGCCGATGGCAGGCCCATCGTCGCGGAGAACAGGTACCTGCTGCACTTCGAGAGCGACGAGCTGCCGCCGGCCGGCGCCTTCTGGTCGCTGACGCTGTACGACGAGCGGGGGTTCCCGGCCGCCAACCCGATCGGCCGCTTCGCCATCGGCAACCGCGACGCCCTCCAGTACAATCGCGACGGCTCGCTCGACCTGATCATCCAGCACGAGCGCCCCAGCGCCGCCGACGAGTCGAACTGGCTCCCGGCGCCCGAGAGCGGCCCGCTCGGGCTGACGCTGCGGCTCTACGCGCCGAAGCCTGCGGCCTCGGACGGCCGCTGGAATCCGCCGGCGATCAGGCGGGTGGGCTGAGGCGGCGCGAAGCGGGGCCCGAAGCGGGGCCCGGGGACGCACGTATCGCGTTCCCGGGGCCCGCACGCTGGTTCCGTCAGCTGCCCCGCACGCGCACGGTCGTCCGCATCCACGGGTGGATGCAGCACTGATAGTGCTCGACTCCCGCCTCGTCCTCGGTCACCGGATACGTACCGCCCGCCGGCACGAAGTCCTCGGCGGCGAGCGCCAGGCACTCCGGTGCCGCGACGGGGTTGCCCGAGAGCTGGTTGAGGATCGGGACGATGCCGCCGCCGAACTCCTCGACCTCGGTGAACGTGTGTACTTCGCCGCCGCGGTTGACGGCGAGGATCGTCGCGCCC
>JBJMNJ010000311.1:0-3644 GCA_045804325.1 Gemmatimonadaceae bacterium | reverse complement strand
CCGTGGCCGGTAGACGTCCGTCGCCATCCGGAGGCCGTCGCGCATCGGCACCATGACCTTGCGCTCGACGACGGCCGCGGAGTCCAGCGCCCGCTCCGTGGCCCAGCGCCGCGCCGTGTCCTCCGGGGTGAGGGCCGCGCGCGGCTGCGCGGCGAGTGGCGCGGCTGCGACGCAGGCGCCGAGCGTGACGGCGCGGAGGACGGCGAAGGCGATCTGGATGCTGCGCATGGCGGGCTCCGTGTGGGGCGGGCGCGGCTGAATGCTGCCGCGCCGTGCGCCGCCCGACAAGGGCGACTCCCCTACGGCCGCTCGCCTACATCATCATCTCCGTGACCGACCCGATGCGCTCGAGCTGGCGCTCCGTGTACGTCGCGCGGCGCGCTCGCTCGACCCCCTCCCACGCGGACTCCGCCGCCGCGTTCACCGCCTGCGCGCTCGGCGACGGCGCGTCGAGCGTCGAGCGCACCTGACGGGCCGCGGCCTTGCACGCGTCGAAGAGGGCGCGCCGCTGCGCGCGGGACGCGTGCGCCATCCAGAGCTCGCCCTCCAGGGCGCGCTTGCAGCCGCCGTCCGTCGCCAGGTCGAGGCCGCGCGCGGCCGCCTCGCTCGCCCCCGCGGCGTACGAGGCCGGGAGGCCCGCCTTGAGGTACGGGATCACGCGGTGGTGCATCGCGAAGAGGCCGTCGGGGTTGTCGAGCCACACCCAGGCGTGCGCCATCGTCAGCATCGAGCGGTCGTCGCCCTTCTTCCGCGCGCCCTCAATCCAGCGGCTCGCGAGCCAGCGCAGCACCGGCCGGTCCTCGGTGCCGGCGCTCACCGCCTTCACCAGGTCGTGCTGGTGCCAGTGGTCGTCCGGGCCCGCGAACCCCTCGGGGAGCGGCTCGCCCGGCCGCAGGCGCGTCGAGAACGCGACGCCGACGAGCACGCGCCGGCCGTCGATCACCGCATACTGGAGCGTCCCCGGGTGCTCGAGGTCGAGTGGCGTCCCCTCGGGCGGCTCCTTCACGCCCTTCCGGTACCAGTGCTCGCCCATGAGCGGCGCCTCGCCGCCGAAGCGCGCGTACCCGTCGCGCTTCGCGTTCTCGAAGTCGCGGTAGCGCTCGGTCGCGCGGCGAATGGCCTCCGCCTGCCGCGCGAGCTCCGCGCGCTCGGCCGCCGTCGCTGCGGCCGGATGCGCCTCATGGCCCGCGTTCGCGTGGTCCATTTGCGCGTGGTCGTGCTGCCCCACGGCGGCGCGCGCGCCGAGGAGCGAGAGCGCCGCGGCGGCGCCGAGCGCGTGGGCGAGCGGGGCATGGGGGGAACGGGGCATCGCGGCGTCCTCCAGGCATCGGCCGACACCCGTCCTACCCCCCGATCCGACGCCGTGTTTCGCGGAGGTTGCACGGCCCGCCGACAAACCTTCCGGGTATGGTGCGCGACCAAAAGAGTCTTGGACCCCTGGCGCGAGCGTGACTAACTCTCGACTCAGGGGCAGAAGGTTCATTTCCGAGCTGGAGACCGGCACGTGACGACGCGGCACTACCTCTTCGTCAGCGACTTCGACCAGACGCTGAGCTTCAACGACTCCGGCCGCATGCTGAGCGACCTGCTCGGCATCGGCGGGTTCGACGACAAGGTCGGGGGCCTCTCGCGGCTGAACCTCGTGCAGTCGGGCGCCGAGCTCACGTACCTGCTCCGCCACGACCCGGAGTTCCGGCGCGTGCGCCGGCAGGACCTCGAGGAGGTCGGGCGGCGGATCCGCCTCAAGCGCAACATCCAGCTGCTCCCGGACGTCCTCGAGCGCGGGATCGAGGGCTACTGCTTCGACTTCTACGTCGTCTCCGCGGCGCCGGAGGAGATCGTGCACGCGGCACTCGCCGGCATCGTGCCCGCCAGCCGCATCATCGGGACGCGGCTGCGCTGGAACGCCGACTCGGGCGAGATCGACTCCGTGGAGCGCGTGACGGCCGGCTACGGCAAGGTCGAGGCGGTGGAGTCGCTGCGCACCACGCTCGGCGTGCCGCGCGAGCGGCTCGTCTACGTCGGCGACGGGAGCTCGGACCTCCACGTGATGCTCCACGCGAACCGCGGCGAGGGGCTCACGATCGCGGTGTCCCAGTCGCGCCGCATCACGCAGGTCGCGCGGCGCACGGTGCTCAGCGACGACGCGCTGGCGGTGCTGGTGCCGCTCCTCGAGGAGATCGTCGGCTACGACCCCGCGCGCATCCGCGAGTTCTTCCAGGCGCAGGGCCTGGCCATCCAGGAGTGGGACCGCGTGCGCACCGACTGGGTGACCATCGGCGAGAGCGCCGACGGCGACGGCGACGCCCGCGGGCTCGCCGTCGTGGCCTAGCGCCCGGTCAGGCCGGGCGCGAAGCCGGCGGGGCGGAACGCCCCGAGGCGCCGGCGGGCGCCGCCGCGCCGCCGCGCAGCGCGAAGCCGAGGAGGACGAGCAGCGCGGCCACCGTCAGCGCGACCGCTGCCCCCGGCGTGCCCCACGTGAGGGCGGCGACGAGCAGCGCGGCGACGAGCGGCACGCGCGCGATGCGCAGCGCGCCCAGCAGCGCACGGAAGGCGCTGCGCGCGCCCGCCACCTCGGGCGCGGCGACCACCGGCCGCGTGGCGCGCTCGAGCAGGTGCGGGGTGAGGAAGACGATCTCCGGCGGAATCATGGAAGCCTCTGTCGGTGCCGGGGCGCCGTGCATCGGCGCCTCGTGCTCGCAATCAACCGCAGCGGGGGTGCGCGATCCAATACATCTTTCGTGACGGTCCATACCCGTGAGGTAAGGTGGAACTGCGCCATCTCCGCTACTTCGTGGCCGTCGCGGAGGAGCTGAACTTCGGCCGCGCCGCGGAGCGCCTGCACATCGCCCAGCCTCCGCTGAGCCGCCAGATCCGCGACCTCGAGCGGGAGCTCGGCACGCCGCTCTTCGAGCGCGTGCCGAAGGGGGTGGCGCTCACCGCGGCGGGCCGCGCCTTCCTCCCCGAGGCGCGACTCACGCTCGCGCAGGCGGAGCGCGCCCAGCGCACGGCCCAGCGCGCCGCGCGCGGCGAGGTCGGCCGGCTGCGCATCGGCTTCGTCGAGGCGGCGAGCTATTCCGGCGTGCTGCCCGAGGTGCTCGGCTTCTTCCGCATGCACCTGCCGAGCATCGGGCTCTCGCTCTTCGAGATGGACTCGATGGAGCTCCAGGTCGAGGCGTTCCGCGAGGGGCGCATCGACCTCGGGCTCATGCACGGCGCGCCGCCGGACGCGGACCGGTGGCTGAAGGTCGAGTCGGTGTACGCCGAGCCGCTCGTGGCGGCGGTCCCGGAGACGCACCGCCTCGCGAGTCGCACGCGCGTGGCGCTCGCCGACTTCGCGGAGGAGCCGTTCCTCCTCTTCCCGCGCCACGTCGGCCCGGCGATGTACGACGACGTCATCGCGCGCTGCCGCGCGGCGGGGTTCAGCCCGCGCGTCGTGCAGACCGTCGCGGGGTGGCACACGCTCGCGGGGCTCGTGGGCGCGGGCGTGGGCGTCACGTTCATCCCGCGCTCGCTCACGCGCCCGGGGCGTCCGGACGTGAAGCACCCGGCGGTCAAGGGCCTCGACGTACAGATGGAGATCTCGGCCGCCTGGAAGCTCGGCGACCGCTCGCCGGTGCGCGAGCGGTTCGTGACGGCGCTGC
>JBJMNJ010000310.1:0-8672 GCA_045804325.1 Gemmatimonadaceae bacterium | reverse complement strand
CTCTTGCCGCACCCCGACGGCCCGATGACGGCCGTCACCTCGTGGTCGGCCACCGCGAGGGAGACGTCGCGCACCGCGTGCGCCGACCCGAAGTACGCGTTGAGCGCCTCGACGGCCAGCCGCGGCCGCGACGGCGCCGTGACGCGCACGTCGTCCGTCGTCGCGACGGCCCGCGGCCGCGCGCCGTGTAAGGGGAGCGGCACGGGTGGGAAGGCGCGGTGGTCCGGGTTCGGCATCGTCATGCGCGTGCCCACCTCAGTCGGCGGCCGCGCCGAAGCGCGACCGGGTGGCGAGACGGGCGAGGAGGCTGATGACGAGGACGAGGGCGAGGAGGACGAAGGCGCCGGCCCAGGCCTGCCGGTGCGCGACGTCGTACGGGCTGATGGCATAGGTGAAGATCTGGAGCGGCAGCGCCGCGATGGGCTGGTCGAGCCGCACCGACCAGAAGTCGTTGCCGAGCGCGGTGAAGAGCAGCGGCGCGGTCTCGCCCGCCACGCGCGCCACGGCCACGAGGGCGCCGGTGACTATCCCGGGCATCGCGGTGCGCAGCACGATCGCGAGCGACGTGCGCCAGCGCGTGTAGCCCAGCGCGAGCGCCGCCTCGCGCAGCGACGTCGGCACGGTGCGGATCATCTCCTCCGTCGTGCGCGTGACGAGCGGGATCATCATGACGCCGAGCGCGATCCCGCCGGCGAGCGCCGAGAAGTGGCCTACGGGGCGCACGAGGAACTGCCACGCGAAGATCCCCATGACGATCGACGGCAGCCCGTTGAGCACGTCCGAGAGGAAGCGCACCGCCGTCGCGAGGCGCGTGGCGCGGTGCTCGGCGAGGTACAGCCCGGCGCCGACTCCCACCGGCAGGCCGAAGAGCGCGGCCACGCCGATCAGGATGAGGCTCCCGGCGATCGCGTTCGCCATCCCGCCGCCCTCCTCGCCCGGCGGGCGCGGCATCTGTCGGAAGAAGTCGAGCGAGAGCGACGATGCGCCTTCCCTGAGGAGGTGGAAGAGGATGAGCAGCAGCGGCAGCGTGGCGAGCGCGGCGGCCGCGTACGTGAGCCCGATCATCACGACGTTGACCGCGCGCCGGCGCCGGATGCTCCGCGTCGTCCGCTCGGCGAACGCGCGCTGCACGCCGCTCGGGCGCGGCGGCCGGGCGCCGGCCGGCGGCGCCATCGCGGGCGCGCTCACGACTGGGGCCCCCGCGCCACGCGCCAGACGAGCCAGCGCGCGAGCGCGTTGACGATCAGCGTGACGACGAGCAGCACCGCGCCGACGGCCATGAGTGCGGACAGGTGCATGTCGTCGGTCGCCTCGGTGAACTGGTTGGCGATCATCGAGGCCATCGTATAGCCGGGCGCGAGGAGCGACGACGATATCTCGTGCCGGTTGCCGATGAGCATCGTCACCGCCATCGTCTCGCCGAGCGCGCGCCCGAGCCCGAGGATGACGCCGCCCAGGATGCCCGTGCGGGCGTAGGGCAGCACCGCATCCCAGATCACCTCCCAGCGCGTCGCGCCGAGCGCCAGCGCGGCCTCGCGCTGCGAGCGCGGCACCGCGAGCAGCACCTCCCGCGACACGGCGGAGATGTACGGGAGCACCATGACGGCGAGGATGAGCCCGGCCGCGAGCATCGACGGCCCGTAGTTCGGGCCCGAGAAGAGCGGCGTCGCGCCGAGGTGCAGCGTGTCCCGGAAGAACGGCACCACCGTCGTCCGCAGCAGCGGGACCAGGACGAAGATCCCCCAGAGCCCGTACACCACGCTCGGGACGGCGGCGAGGAGGTCCACGAGAAACGCGACCGGCTGCCGCAGCCAGGAGGGCGCGAACTCGGAGAGGAAGATCGCGACGCCCAGCGCGAGCGGGGTGGCGACCACGAGGGCGATGATCGACGAGACCACGGTCCCGTAGATCGCCGGCGCCGCGCCGTAGATCCCCGCGACCGGGTCCCACTCGCTCGACGTCACGAACTCGAGCCCGAACCGCGAGAGCGCGGGCCACGCCGCCGTGAACACCTCCCACGCGACCAGGAGCAGCAGGACGGGGATGCAGGCCGCGAAGAAGGTGATCGCGCCGCGATAGACGCGGTCACCCGCTCGCGAGACGCCCTGCGGCCCCGCCTCCGCGCCGTCGACCGCGAGCTGCGGGTCGACCGTCGCGGCCATCGCTACCGCCCCGCGGGCGCCGCGGCCACCTTCACCTCGCCGAGCCTCGCGAGCAGCGCGTCGGCGACCGACTTCGGGAGCGGCGCGTAGTCGAGCGCGGCCGCGCGCTGCTGCCCCTCGCCGAGCGCCCACCGGAGGAAGTCCACGAGCTTCTTCCCCTTCGCGGCGTCGGTCTGGTTCTGGTAGACGAGCAGATAGGTGAACGAGGAGATCGGATAGGATGCGGCGCCAGGCGCGTTGACGATCGAGACGCGGTAGTCGGTGCCGGCGCCGAGGCCCGCCACCGCGCCCTCGGCGGCGGACGTGGCGGACGCGACGCTCGGCGCGACGAACTGGCCGGCCGCGTTCTTGAGCGACGCGGTGGCGAGACCGTTCTGCTTCGCGTACGCGAGCTCCGTGTACCCGAAGGCGCCGGGGGTCTGCTTCACGGTGCCGGAGACGCCCTCGTTGCCCTTGCCGCCGAGGCCGACCGGCCACTTCACCTCCTTGCCGGTGCCGGGGCCGGACTTCCACGCCGCGCTCACGGCCGAGAGGTAGTCCGTGAACACGTAGGTCGTGCCGCTGCCGTCCGTGCGGTGCACGACGAGGATGTCCTCCGCCGGCAGGCTCACGCCCGGGTTCAGCGCGGCGATCCGCGCGTCGTTCCACCTGGAGATCTTCCCGAGAAAGACGTCCGCCACCGTCGCGCCGTCGAGCTTGAGCGGCTGCGCCAACCCCGGAAGGTTGTAGGCGAGCACCACCGCGCCGATCACCGTGGGCACGTGCAGGATCGGGCCCCCTTGCGCCTTCGCCATCTCGTCGTCCTTCATCGGCGCGTCGCTCGCGCCGAAGTCCACCGTGCCCTCGGAGAGCTGGCGGATGCCGCCGCCGGAGCCGATCGACTGGTAGTTGATGCGGACGCCGGTGCTCGCGGCATAGTCGGCGAACCACTTGCGGTAGATCGGGTACGGGAACGTCGCGCCGGCGCCCGTGAGGTCCACCGCGCCGCCAGTGCTGGCGGCGGGCACGGACCCGCTGTCGGCGCGCTGCTTGGCGTCGCCGCCGGCGCACCCCAGCAGCGCGGCGCCGACGGCGAGGGTCGTGGCCATGTCCTGTATCTTCACGATGCTCTCCAGTTGCGGCGGTTGATGCGGGAAGTCTGCGACCGTCCGGTCGCGCGCTCGTCCGCTCCGTGTAACGACGGCGTCACTGTCCGCCCCCGGCGCGTCTACCAGGTCACGGCGAGCTGCGTGCGAACGCCCACGATGGGGTCCGCGGCCACCGCGTCGCCGAAGGACTGCCGCTCGAGCATCACGCGGAAGTGCGCGCGGCTCGAGAAGTAGAGGCCGACGCCGGCGTCGAGCAGCATCTGATGGTTGTCGTCCACGTCGGCGTTCGGGTCGCTCCGGTCGACGCGGACGACCGGCTCCCACGCCCAGAGCAGCCCCGGGTGGCCGGTGCGCACGTGCCAGGCGGCTACGGCATTCAGCCCGCGGATGCCGTCGTGCCCCTCCGCCGCCTCCTGCCCGCTCATGAAGTCGACCGCGGTGAAGAGGCCGGGCTCGCCGGGCGCGCCCCAGCCGGCGTCGACGCCGAAGGCGTTCGAGCGGAACGAGGAGTCGGGGCGGAGGCTCGTGTCCCCGGGGACCATGATGACGTCGCGCGAGAACGCCGAGCCGCCGACGTTCAGCTTGCGCCAGACCGTATAGGTCGCGCGGGCGCCGAACGACTTCGCGTCGTTCCTGTCGTTGGCGCTTTCGCCCTGGCCGTTGTATACGCCCGCCCGGAACGTGAGGCGCTCGTGCGCCGCGGTGAGCGCCGCGCTCGCACCGACGTCGTGCGCGAGGAAGCCGTTCTCCTCGAAGAGGTCGGTGGTGGTGCGCGCGAGCAGTCCGCGGCCGCCCCCGCGCTCGATGGTCGGGAGGTTCGAGGAGGAGACGAACTCGTACCGGCCGAACGGCTTCTTCTCCTGCCCCATCCTCACGCTGAAGGCGGTGGAGGCGCCCGCGGGCGTGAGCCGCACGTCCAGGAATGCGTCGCGCAGCCGGACGCCGGCGCGCCCGCGAGCGACGTCGATCACGCGGCCGCCCTCGAAGGACGGCGCGATGACGAACGAGATGTTCTCCGTGATGCTGCCGCGCGCCTCGATGCGCGCGCGCCGCAGGAAGAAGTTGCTCTCGGGGCCCGTGAGCGGGGCGACCTGGTCGTTGTCGAACCAGTAGGCCTGGGACTGCAGGCGTCCGGTGACGCGGACGTTGGGGTAGGTCGGCGCCGGGGGCGCCGCGGCGGGCTGCTGCGCCAGCGTGCGCGTAGCCCCGCCGGCGAGGAGGAGGAGGGCGCAGCCGGCGGCGGAGAGAGTGAGCGTCCGAGGCGGCATCTCGTTGGGGTCAGGGGTGGCCGTTACCATGCCCCGAAGTCTGTGGCCGGCCGGTAACGAAACCAGCGTCGTCGTGTAACGGCCGTGTAACCCGCCCCGAGCGTCGCGATGTCCGCGGATGTCGCTTGATCCCCCGGCCGCTCGCGGCGTCCACCTCGCGGCCGGCGTTGGGCGGCATGGGCGCGCCGGCGCGCCCGGCTCAGGGGCGTGCGGCCTGCGCGGCGGGCGCCGGCGCCGGGCGCTCGACGGGCGCGTCGGCCGGGTCGAGGAAGGTCGCGCTCACCGTGGTGCCGCGGCCCGGAGCGCTCTGCGCGGTCACCCGGCCGCCGTGGGCCTCCACGAGGTGGCGCACGATCGACAGCCCGAGCCCCGTGCCGCCCCCCTCGCGAGAGCGGGCCGCGTCCACGCGGTAGAATCGCTCGAAGACCCGCGGCAGGTGCTCGGGGGGGATGCCGGTACCCGTGTCCGAGACGGCGACGGTCACCCCGCCGGGCGCGGGGCGCGACGTGATCGTCACGAGGCCGCCGGCGCCGGTGTGTCGCACCGCGTTGTCCGCGAGGTTCACGAGGACCTGCCGCAGCGCCGTGGCGTCCGCATAGACGCGTCGCGCCGCGGGGTCGATGTCGGTCGCGAGGGTGACGCCCTTGGCGGCGGCCGCGTGAGCGCAGCCGGCCGCCGCGTCCGCCGCCGCCGACTCCACGTCCGTCCAGTGCGGCGCGGGCACCCAGCCGCCCGACTCGATGCGCGAGAGGTCGAGCAGGTCGTCCACGATGCGCTGCATGCGGCGCGCGTTCGCGAGGATGGTCTCCGCGAACCGGTGCCGCTGCTCCGCCGGCAGATCGTCGTCGCCCGCGAGCGTCTCGGCGAAGCCGTTCACTGCGGTGAGCGGCGTGCGCAGCTCGTGCGAGACGTTCGCCACGAAGTCGCGTCGCATCGCCTCGAGCCGGCGCGCCGGGGTGAGGTCGAGCAGCGCCAGCACCGCACCGCCGGCGGGCAGCGGGCGCGCGGTGAGGGCGAGCGTGCGGCCCCCGATGACGAGCTCCGTCGCCAGCGTGTCCACGCCGCGGAGCGCGGCGGCCACGGCCTCGCGCAGCATGTGGTGGCGCGGCAGATGGTCCACGGGGAAGGGCGGGCGGTCGCGCAGCGCGAGCAGGTCCACCGCCGCGCTGTTGATCCGCACCACGCGCTGCTGCGCATCGATGGCGACGACCCCCTCGCCCAGCGACTCCACCAGCGCGGAGAGCAGCGCGTCCTCCGCCTGGAGCGCGCTGAGGCGCGCGCCGAGCTGCTCGGCGAGCCGGTAGAGCGCCGCCGCGAGGTCGCCCACCTCGCCCGGCGCGGACAGCGCGGGGCGGCGCCACAGGTCGCCCCCGGCGATCCCCTGCGCCACGTCGCGCAGCTCGACGATGGGGCGCGTCACCGCGCGCGCGAACAGGTAGGAGAGCAGGCCGGCGACGGCGAGGGCGGCGAGCCCCGCCACGAACACGTCGCGCCGCGCCGCCGAGACGATGCCGTTGAGCGTGGCGGTCGAGAGGGAGACGCGCGCGGTGCCGCGCTCGGCGCGGACCGCCACGTACAGCTCCTCGTCGCCCGCGGACGGGCTGCGCCGCATCGAGACGCCCTCGCCCCGCTCGCGGGCGGCGACGATCTCGGGCCGCGTGCGGTGGTTCTCGAGCCGCCCGAGCGCCGGCTCGTCGAACTCGGAGTCGCCCACGACGTGACCGTCGGAGAGCACCAGCGTGACGCGGTGGCCCAGCGCGGCGCCGGCGGCGTCCGCGAGCGAGTCCGCGTCGGCCGCGGCGGTCCACTGGATGGCGACGAGGCGCGCCTCGCGCGCGAGGCCGTGCGCGACCTCGTCGCCGAGCCGGTCCCTCAGGCGGAGGTCGAGGAGCAGCGTGCTCACGACGACGAGGCTGCCGACGATGAGGGCGGCGCCGATGAGGAGTCGCTGCGCGAGCCGCACGTGCGCCTCAGCCGCCCGCGGTCATGCGCTGCGCGGCTGACCGGCGCGGATGCGGTAGCCGAACCCGCGCACCGTCTCGACGAGATCGCCCGCCGAGCCGAGCTTGGCGCGCAGGCGCTGCACGTGCATGTCGACCGTGCGCGTCTGGATGTCCGGCGCCGCCTCCCACACCGTCTCCAGCAGGTGGCCGCGCGCCTGCACCCGCCCGCGCCGCTCGGCGAGCGTGAGGAGGAGGCGGTACTCGGTCGGGGTGAGCTCCACCTCGGCGCCGCCCACGCTCACGCGGTGCGCCGCGCGGTCGATCGCGATGGGGCCGATGGCGATGACGTCCCCGGCCGGCGCGCCGCCCGCCGCGAGGCGGCGCAGGATGGCGCCGACGCGGAGCACGAGCTCCTGCGGGCTGAACGGCTTCACCAGGTAGTCGTCCGCGCCGAGCGAGAGGCCGCGGATGCGGTCCTCCTCCTCCTTGCGCGCGGTGAGGAGGAGGACGGCGATCTCGCGCGTGCCCTCGTCCGCGCGCAGCGCCTCCAGCACCTCGAAGCCCGAGACGCCCGGGAGCATGAGGTCGAGCACGACGAGCGCCGGGCGCTCGTGCCGCGCGACGTGCAGGGCGTCCGTGCCGCTCGCCGCGGTGGACACGCGGTAGCCGCCCTTGGCCAGGTGGTAGGCGCCGAGCGCGACGAGGTCCGGCTCGTCGTCCACGACGAGCACGCGCTCGCCGGTGCCGGGGAGTGCGGAGACGGCGCTCATCGCGGCGCCGCGCCCCGCGCCGCGTCCCGCGCCGCGGCGTCCTGCAGGCGGCGGTGGATCTTCGCAACGATCATCTCGACGGCCACGGCGTTCTGCCCTCCTCGCGGGATGATGACGTCCGCGTAGCGCTTGCTCGGCTCGACGAACTGCAGGTGCATCGGCTGGACGGTCGTGAGATACTGCTCGAGGATCTCGTCGAGCGGGCGGCCGCGCTTCGCCATGTCGCGCCGTATCCGGCGGACGAGGCGGATGTCGGCGTCCGCGTCCACGAACACCTTCACGTCGCAGCGGTCTCGCACCCGCTCGTCGGCGAACAGGAGGATGCCGTCGGCGACGATGACGTCGGCCGGGGCGATCCGCACCGTCTCCGCACGGCGCGCGTGCGTGACGAAGTCGTAGACCGGCTTGTCGATCGCCTCGCCGGCGGTGAGCCGGTCGAGGTGGTCGGCCAGGAGGTCCCAGTCGAACGCCTCCGGGTGGTCCCAGTTCACCTTGCGCCGCTCCTCCACCGGCAGGTGCGCGTAGTTGCGGTCGTACGCGTCCATGTCGATGAAGGCCACGGAGGCCGAGGTGATGGCCCGGGCCACCCCGCGCGCGACCGTCGACTTCCCCGAGCCGGACCCGCCGGCGATGCCGATGACGAGCGGCTTCACTGGCGGATGCGGCCGGGACCGCACGGAGAACGTTGCAGAGATCGTAACGAACGCAAAAGCACTGGGGCTGTCACGGTTCCGTATCGGCGCGCCGAACGCGCGCTCGCCGCGTAATGATAGCGCTGCCGCGGTCGCCGAGGCGCCCACCTGGAAGCGCGCGGGGCCCCCCGATAGCTTTCGCGGATGACCGCTAACCGCTTGCCCCGCCTAGCGCTTGCCCTCGCGGGCGCGCTCGCCGGGCCGCTCGCCGTCGCCGCCTGCGCTCGCAAGACGGCTGAGAGCACTCCTGCTGTTCCCGCGGTTTCCGAGACCGAGGGCGCCGCGAAGGCGGCGCCCGTGGACATAGTCGTCGCCGCCACCACCGACGTCCACGGCTGGCTCCGCGGCTGGGACTACTACGCCGACGCCGCCGACACGACGCGCGGCATGACGCGCACGACGACGATCGTGGACTCGCTGCGCGCCGCGCACCCCGGCCGCGTGATCCTCGTCGACGCGGGCGACGACCTGCAGGGGAACCCACTCGCCTACGTCGCCGCCCGCGTCTCGAAGGACCCGCTGAGCCCGATCGTCGCCGCGATGAACGCCGCCGGCTACGACGCCGGCGCGATCGGCAACCACGAGTACAACTACGGCGTGCCCCTGCTCGAGCAGGCCGTCGCGGAGGCGCGGTTCCCGTTCCTCTCGGCGAACACCTTCCGCCCCGACGGCCGCCTCGCCTTCAAGGCGTGGACGATCGTCGAGCGCGCCGGCGTGCGCGTCGGCATCGTCGGCGCGACGACGCCGGG
>JBJMNJ010000309.1:0-8543 GCA_045804325.1 Gemmatimonadaceae bacterium | reverse complement strand
GCGCGCCGCGCAGCGCGGACAGCGCGCGGTGGACGCGGTTGTCGACCGCCTTGGCGTTGGGCCACCGCACGAGGCGGGCGACGTCGGCCGCCGGCATCTCCTCCACGACGAAGAGCAGCACGGCGAGGCGCTCGTCCGGGGCGAGGCCGCGCAGCAGCTCCGCCACGCGCTCGCGCGCGTCCGCGGCCGCCGCGGGATCGTCGTGCGGCGGCGTCGCGTCGTCGCCCGCCTCGAGCGGCGGCGAGCCGGCGAGCTCGCGGCGCAGCGCGGGGCCGCGCCGCGCGTCCACGACGCGGTACGTCGCGGCGACGGCGCGCAGGTAGGCGCCGAACGTGAGCGCCGGGTCGTCCGCCGCGACGATCAGCTCGTACGCCTCGACGTGAGAGCGCCCGTGCGCGAACACGTGCTCGAAGATGCGCCGGCCGAGCGCGTCGAGCGGCAGCGACGCCGGCGCACGCGGGCGGCCGTCGCGCGCACGAATCCAGTCCACCGTGAGATTGCGAACGACCGCGACCAGCCACGTGGAGAAGCGCGCCGCGTGGTCGCGGGCGTCCCAGTACCGCCGGATCCGGGCGAGGTCGTCGCGGTGCAATGCCGCGCACACCTCGGCGAACACCTCCATCACGTCGTCCGGCTCGCGCACCAGATGGCGAATCGTCGCGACGATCAGCCGCCGATAGCGCGCGATGAATAGGTCCCACGCCGCGTCGGCGGCGCCCGCCCGCAGCCGCGCGAGCCACGGCTCCGCGTGCCCGGGGTCACCGCCGTCGCGCACGGGGGCCGCCCGGCGGCGACGGGACGCCTGTCTCGAGCGGGGCGACGCAACGCGCCACTGGGCCTCCTCGTGGAGGAGTCGGCCGAGGCGCGCCGGAGAGGCCGCGCGACGCAGGGCAGGCTCGGATGGACGGACGCGCGTGCCGCGCGCCCGCCGCGCTAACGTAGGTGCCCCGTGTAGCGTGTCAAGCGGGCGGCGGCGGCGTACCCGCGAGGCGAGGGCAGCCGCGCTACCGCCGCGGCGCCACCCGCCACAACTCGCCCGGGCTTCGGCCGGTCACGACGTACAGCGCCCCGTCCGGCCCTGGCGCACGTCGCGGATGCGCTTGCCGCGGTCGTGGCAGAGGTGCTCGGCACGGCGCCGACGCGCCGCCTAACGCGCCTCGCCGGGCATCTCCCACCGCGCCGCGTCCGGGAACAGCGCCTCGTACTTCACGCTCCGCCGCGGCTCCGCCATCATCGGCTCGACGGCGTCGCGCCACGTCGCGTAGTGCGCCGTCGCCTTGTGCGCCGCCGGCGCGTCGGCGTCGCGGTAGACCTCGACGAGCACGAAGCGCGTCGGGTCGCCCGCCTGGCGGATGACGTCGAAGCGAACGACGCCGGGCTCCCGCACGCTGTTCCGCGCGTTCTCGAGCGTCGCGGCAGCGAACGCGTCGGCGTGCTCGGGCTTCACGTGGACGAAGACGTGGACGATGAGCATGGAACCTCGCGTGTGAGCGGCCGAGGGCCGAGGGCCGAGCGCCGAGGGCCGAGGGCGGGCTACCCTGCGATCAGGTCCTGATAGAACTCCAGCGTCTCCGCCGCGATCGCCCGCCAGCTGAAGTGCTCGAGCACCCGCTCGCGCGCCGCCTTCGCCATCCGCTCGCGGCGCGCCGGGTCGGCCATGAGGCCGTTCACCGCGTCGGCGAGCGCGCGCTGGAAGCGCTCCGGGTCGAGCGGCTCGGGTGACGCCGCGCTCTCGGCGTCGAACGGCACCAGCACGCCCGTCTCCGGCGTCAGGATCTCGGGGATGCCGCCCACCGCGCTCGCCACCACCGGCGTCTCGCACGCCATCGCCTCGAGGTTGATGATCCCGAACGGCTCGTAGACCGACGGACACACGAAGACCGCGGCGTGGGTGTACAGCCGGATCACGTCCTCCTTCGGCAGCATCTGCGCGAGCCACACGATGGGCACGCGCGCGTCGTGGCGCGCGCCTTCCACCAGCGCCGTCATCTCGGCGCCGATCTCCTTCGTGTCCGGCGCGCCGGCGCACAGCACCACCTGCACGCCCGGCTCCACGTGGCGCAGCGCGCGCACGAGGTGCAGGATGCCCTTCTGGCGCGTGATCCGCCCGACGAACAGCACGATCGGCACGTCGGGGTCGACGCCGAGGGCGCGGAGGCGGTCGGGGTCCCGGCGCGGCTGGTACTCGTCCGGGTCGATCCCGTTGTGGATGACGCGCACGCGCGCCGGGTCCACGCCGTACAGCGACTGCACGTCCGCCTTCATCGCCTCCGAGACGGCGACCACCCCGTCGGCGTTCTGGTACGCCGTGCGCTCGATCCACGTCGTGGCGTGGTAGGCGGAGCCGAGCTGCTCCACCTTCCACGGGCGGTGCGGCTCGAGCGAGTGCGTGGTGAGGACGAGCTTCGCGCCCGTGAGCGGGCGCGCGAGGCAGCCGGCGAGGTGCGAGTACCAGGTGTGGCAGTGCACGACGTCGGCCGCGTCCACGAGCCCCGCCATCGCGAGGTCCCGCACCAGCGCGTCGAGCAGGCGCGCGTGCCGCGCGTCGTGCGTCTCGAACGTCGCCGCGGGCGCGACGCCCCGCACGGACAGGTTGCCGCGCGTCTCCCGCTGGTCGCCGAAGGCGAGCACCTGCACCCCGTGCGCGCCCCCGTCGGCCCGCGCGAGCTCGCGCGTCAGGTACTCGACGTGCACGCCGGCGCCGCCGTAGACGTTGGGCGGGTACTCGTTGGTGAGGATGGCGATGTTCATGCGGAGTGATGACAGGCGGCGGGCCGCGATCGTCAGATGACCGTCCCGTCGCTGATCTCCGCGTTCTTCACCACGACGATGACGCCGTCGCGGATGTAGAAGCCCGGCCCCTCGCCCTCCTGCACGCCCGCCGCGTTGGTGATCCGGCAGTGGCGCCCGATGGACGCGTTCTTGTCCACGATCGCGTTCTCGATCGTCGTCGCCTCGTCCACCCCGGGGTAGCGCGGGCCCTCGACCTGGTCGCGCGTGCTCGGGTCCTCCCAGCGGTAGTAGTCGGCGCCCATCATCACGACGCGGTGCAGCCGCGTGTGGGCGCCGACGTACGACCGGATGCCGATCACGGAGTCCGAGATGTCGGCGTCGATGACGACGGAGCCCTCCGTGATGATCGCGTCCTCCACCCGCGAGCGCGTCACCTTCGCCGGCGGCAGCAGCCGGGCGTTCGTGTACAGCGGCCGGCGCTCGTCGTACAGGTTGAACGCCGGGTGCGTCTCCGCGAGCATGAGGTTCGTCTCGAAGAACGACCGCACCGTCCCGATGTCGTTCCAGTACCCGGTGAACGGGTAGGACACGACGTGGCGCTGCTTGATCGCGCGCGGGATGACGGCCTTGCCGAAGTCGTGGTCCTCGGGGTTCACGTCGAGGACGTCGCGCAGCACCTGGCACTCGAAGACGTAGATGCCCATGGAGGCGAGGTACACGCGCCCCTGCCGCTCGAGCTCCTCGGTGACGGGGCTCTCCTTCCCCGCCAGCGTGTCGAGCTTCGGCTTCTCGTAGAACTCCGTGATGCGGTGGTCGACGTCCGTCTTGAGGATGCCGAAGGCCGGCGCGTCCGCCGCGACCACGGGCGTCGTCGCGATGGTGAGGTCGGCGCCCGTGCGCCGGTGGTGCTCGAGCATCAGCCCGTAGTCCATCGCGTAGAGCTGGTCGCCCGAGAGGATCACCACCTGGTCGTGCGCGAAGCCGCGGATGTGCGCGATCGACTGCCGCACCGCGTCCGCCGTCCCCTGGTACCAGTGCTCGGACGCGGGCGTCTGCTCGGCCGCCAGCACGCTCACGAAGCCGCCGCGGAAGCGGTCGAAGATGTACGAGCGCGCGATGTGGTTGTTGAGGCTCGCCGAGTTGTACTGCGTCACCACGAAGATCTTGGTGAGGCCCGAGTTGATGCAGTTCGAGATCGGCACGTCCACGAGCCGGTACTTGCCCGCGAGCGGCACCGCCGGCTTCGCGCGGTGGTGCGTCAGCGGGAACAGCCTCGTGCCGGCGCCGCCACCGAGGATCACTGCGATCACCCGATCCATCGTCTGACCCGAATGAGGGTGGCCGGCGTCCTGGACAGCCGCCGGGGCCGCGCGTGGAAGCGAGAATCGGGCCCACAATACGAGCCCCGGCGCCGCGCGGCTAGTCGGCGGACTTCGGACGCGCCGGTGGCGAATCCCGACCGCCGTCCTCAGCGGCCGGCGCGCTCCAGCTCCCGGTAGAAGCGCTGCAGCGTGAAGAACGCCCTCTTCCGCTCCCCGCGGTCGGACACGAGCCCCTTGCGATTGAAGTAGTCCTGCACGCCCGGCAGAGGCCGCCGCGGCGACCGGAAGTCCTTGAGGATCCACGGCGACGTCCCCGCGAGGAACGGGATGCGCCGCAGCATCGCGATCTGCCGCTCGTACAGCCGCTCCTGGTACTCCTCGGTCCAGATCTGCCCGGGGCTCCCGTGCAGCCCCTGCTTCGCGTCGCCGCCGAACTCGCTCATCACGAGCGGCTTGTCGTACGCGCTCCGCCACACGAGACGGTCCGCCTTCTCGAGCGGCATGTCGTACCACCCCACGTACTCGTTGTTGCCGAGCACGTCGAGGCTGGCGCCGAGCGGGTCGTCGATGAGGATCGTGTCGGCGGCGACGTAGCGGTGCTCGAGCGCCGCGGTGACGAGCCGCGTGCCGTCCAGCGCGCGCGCCGTGTCCACGAGCGCCCGGAGGAACGCGAGGCGCGGCCCCGTCGCCCCCGTGTCGCGCGGCGTCTCGTTCGCGACGCTCCAGAGCACCACCGACGCGCGGTTCCGGTCGCGCACGATCATCTCGGCGAGCTGCCGCCGCGCGCTCGCCAGCGTCCCGGGGTTCTCCCACTGGATGGTCCAGTACACGGGGATCTCCGCCCACACCAGCACCCCGAGCTCGTCGGCCGTGCGCGTCGTCCACTCGTTGTGCGGGTAGTGCGCGAGGCGCACGAAGTTCCCCCCGAGCTCCTTCACCCAGCCGAGCAGGGTGCGGGCGTCCTCGCGGCCCACGGCCCGGCGGCCCTCGAAGGGCGCCTCCTCGTGCATCGAGATCCCGCGGAGGAACACCGGCCGGCCGTTGAGCAGGATCTCGTGCCCGCGCACCTCGACCGTGCGGAAGCCGACGCGGTCGCGCACCGTCTCGTCGGCCGTCGCGACCTCGACGTCGTACAGCGTCGGGCGCTCCGGCGACCAGCGCGCGAGCCGCGCGGCGTCGAGGGACAGCTCGGCGCGCCCGCTCGCGTCGGGCGTCACCGTCTGCGCGAGGCCGGCGGCGGGGATGCGCACGGTGACCGGCGGCGGCGGCGCACCCGCGGGCGCGTCCACCTGCACCCAGCCGCGCGCGCGCCCGGGCGCGCGCGGGTCGAGCTGCAGCACGTAGTCGCGCACGAACGCCGACGGGGTCTCGACGAGGGAGACGTTCCGGGTGAGGCCGCCGTAGTTCCACCAGTCGGCGTTCACCGTGGGCACCGCGTCGCGGAGCCGGCGGTTGTCCACCTTCACGACCAGGTCGTTCGGCCCGGAGCGCGCGAGGCCCGTGACCTCGAAGTCGAACGGGGTGAAGCCGCCGCGGTGGACGCCGAGCTCGGTGCCGTTGAGCCAGACGCGCGCCTCGTAGTTCGCGCCGCCGAAGTGGACGAACAGCCGCCGGCCCGCGCCGAGCGGCGGGTCCGCCCGCGCGAACGTCGTGCGGTACCACACCGTGCCCTCGTAGAAGAGGAGCTCGGGGCGCTGCGAGTTCCAGTCGCCCG
Organism: Gemmatimonadaceae bacterium; assembly: GCA_045804325.1. Lineage (GTDB taxonomy): Bacteria > Gemmatimonadota > Gemmatimonadetes > Gemmatimonadales > Gemmatimonadaceae > JBJMNJ01. The sequence goes on along the minus strand of JBJMNJ010000309.1, from coordinate 2,774 downwards.
GCACGGCGAGGAGCGGGGAGCGGTCGAAGTCGTACTCCACCAGGTCGGTGGGACCCTGCGGCCGCCGCACGCGGAAGTAGCCGTTCGGCGTCGGCTGGTAGCGGTAGTCGTAGTACCCGTTCTCGAACGGGTCCACGATCGTCTGCCAGCGGCCGTCGAGGCTCGTCGTCGCGCGCCCCGGCACGTTCGTGATGAGCGGCGCGGGCTCGCGCTCGGCCGGCGCCTGCGCCGCGGCCGTGCACGCGCCCAGCAGGAGCGCCGCGAGCGCGCGCGCCGTCACGTCGTCGTGCCCGCGTGGGCGAGGAAGCGGAGGCAGACGGGCTTCGGCACCGTCAGGCGGTGCGCGGTGGGCGTGAGGCGCCCGCTCTCGGCGTCGCGCGCGAAGACGACGATGGAGTCCGAGTTCTGGTTGGCCACGAGCAGCCAGCGCCCCGTGGGGTCCAGGCTGAAGTTGCGCGGCCAGGCGCCGCCGGTGGGCACGACCTCGACGGGCGCGAGCGCCCCCGTCCCCGGTGCGACCGAGAGCACGGCGATGCTGTCGTGGCCGCGGTTGGACACGTAGAGCGTGCGGCCCGACGGCGCGATGTGGATGTCCGCCACCTGGCTCTTCCCCGTCGCCCCGGCCGGGAGCGTGGACGCGCTCTCCTCGACCGTGAGCTTCCCCGTCGCCGCGTCCCACCGCATGCGCGTCACCGTGGAGTCGAGCTCGTTCGCCACGAACAGGAACGGGAGCGTCGGATGGAACGCGAGGTGGCGCGGGCCGGCGCCCGGGCGCATCGCCGCCCCGGACACCGGCGTCGCCGTCGTCGACGGGCCGGGCGCGGGCGCGGCCTGCACGAGCGATCCGCGCTCGCGGTCGAGCCGGTAGACCATCACGCGGTCGGTGCCGAGGTCCGCCGCCACGACGAAGGTGCCGCGACGGTCGGGGATGACGCAGTGCGCGTGCGCCGCCTCCTGCCGTTCCGCGTTCGGCCCCGTGCCGCTGTGCTGCACGACGTGCGTCGCGGGCATCAGCGCGCCGTCGCGGCCCACGGGGAGCACGGCGACGCTGCCGCCGACGTAGTTCGCGACGAAGACGAAGCGGCCCTGCGGGTCCACGCTCACGTAGCAGGGCGCGCCCCCCTCGGAGAACCGCTCCTCGAGGCGCGCGAGCCGCCCGGTGCCGGGCGCGATGGCGAAGGACGTGACGCTTCCGCTCTGCTCCCCCGCGAGCTCCGTGATCTCGTTGACCGCGTAGAGCGTGCGGCCGTTCGGGTGGATCGCGAGGAAGGACGGGTTCGGGCCGACGTCGCGCGCGCCGACCTGCCGCAGCGCGCCCGTGCGCGGGTCCATGCGCACCAGGAAGACCCCCTCGGCGCGACCGGGGTCGGTGTACGTCCCGACGTAGAGGAGCTGGCCGGCGGGCTGCGGCTCCTCGTCGCGGTCGGCCGCCGCGCCGCGCGCGATGCCGAGGGCGCCGATGGCGCTCGCGGCGAGGAAGTCGCGCCGGGAGAGGGGAGAGTCGGTCGGCATACGGGGAGTGGGGGAGCAGGGAGCAGGGACCGCGAGCGTGGCCAGCAAGAATAGAAAGCAGGGGGCAGGGGGCCGTCAGCCCCCTGCCCCCCGCTCCCTGTTTCCTGCTCCCTGCTGTTAGATCCTGCGGTCCGTCGCGTCCGGCCCCGGCTTCGACGCCGGGTTGCCGTCGACGCGGTCCTTCAGGTTGTCGGCCTTGTCCGCGAGGCGGTCCGTGATGCCGCCGCTGGTCGCGCGGTCGGCGGCGCCGGACGCGCTTCCCGAGGCGAACGAGCCGCCCGTCGTGCCGCGCGCCGTGCCGGAGGCGGTGTTGTCCACCTCGAGGCGCTCCTTCCGCAGGTCGGCCTCGACCGTCTTCGTCTGCGTGACCGGCTGCTTGCGGATGATGACCTCCTCCTTCGCCACCGCGCGCTTGCCGACGACCGCCTCCTCCTCGCGGACGGGGACGCGGATCTCCTGCGCGCCGATCTGCGCGGCGCTCGCCGCCGCGCCCTGGATCGGGCGGCGCTCGACGGTCACCTCCTCGCGCGTGAGCGGGACCTCCTTGCGCACGTGCTCGGTCTCGACGCGCTTGCTGACCTCGACCTCGCCCGCCTGCACCTGGCGCTTGCCGACGTCGAGCTGCTCCTCGGCGAGCGTGAGCGACTGCTCGCCGGCCTTGCGGCTCGTGCCGCGGCCGCGCGCCTTCGAGTAGAAGCGGTCGTGGTCGTAGTGCTCGCTGTCGTAGAGGTTGCCCGTGCCGGCGGCCGCGCCCGCGGCGGCGCCGGTACCCGTCCAGCGGTTGCGCAGCGTCGTCTCGTAGTCACGCGTGACGCCGCCCGTTGCCGCGTAGCGCGGGTAGGTCGCGAGGTCGCTGCCCGTGAGGTTGTTCACGATCACGTCGTCGCGGTTGTCGTCGAGCTGCGCGGTGCCGATGGGGACGAGCGCGTGTCCCTCCTCGGCGCCCTTCGCGCGGCTGGCGTCGGAGACCGCGCTGCGGAGACTGCGGTCCACGTCCACGTCGATGTAGCGGACGCGCATCTCGGAGACGCTGACGATGAGGTCGTCCACCTTGCCGAGGGTCCGGCCGTCGGGAGTCTTGACCTCCCAGCCGCGGATGTCCGGGTAGCCGTCGGCGACCTCGAAGTCCTTCAGGTCGCTCAGGCGGCGGAGATCCGTGTTGGTGCCGGTCGCGTCGTAGTAGTCCCGGTCGTGATGCATGATGAGCCTCCAGCAGGGCGAATAAGAGAGCGTGCGACGACTACGTTGCTGCGCGGCGTCCG
>JBJMNJ010000308.1:0-4020 GCA_045804325.1 Gemmatimonadaceae bacterium | reverse complement strand
TGCGGGCCGAGACGGTGCGGACCGACCGACTTCCGGGCCACCTGTGGCTGGGGCTTCACACATGCGCGCGACCGGCCGGCGCTCGAGCCGGCAACGCATCCTCGACCTGCTCCGCCAGGGGCCCGCGACCGTGGACCGGATCGTCACGGCGCTCGGCATCAGCCGCGGCGCCGTCCGACTCCAGCTCGCCACCCTGGCACGCGACGGGCTGGTCGCGCAGCGCGGCACCGCGCGCGGCGCCACGAAGCCGTCGGCCACCTGGGAGATCACGTCGCGCGGGGAGGTGAGCCTGTCCCGCGGCTACGTGCCGATGCTCACGCAGCTCCTCCACGTCCTCTCGGAGCGCCTCCCGCCCGAGGAGTTCGACGCCGTGATGCGCGAGGTCGGCCGCTCGATGCTGCACGGCCGCGAGCGGCCGTCCGGCCCGCTCGCGCGGCGCGTCGAGCAGGCGAGCGCCCTCCTCAACGAGCTCGGGGGCCTCACGCACGTGGAGCGCGGGCGCGGCCGGCTGTTCATCCGCAGCCACGGCTGCCCCTTCTCCGCCACGACCGAGCGGCACGCCGAGGCGTGCAGCGCCGTCGAGTCGCTGTTCTCGGAGTTCATCGACGCGCCGGTCGAGACGTGCTGCGAGCGCGAGCCCCGACTCCGCTGCTGCTTCGCCGTCGCCCTGCGGCCGCCGCGGGCGCCGGTGGTGGTCGCGTAGTGGAGACGACGGCGCGCATCCAGCCGGCGCAGCGCTACGCGTGGTGCGGACCGTCGCTGCTCGTGACGGACGCCCGCGGGGAGTTCGTCGGCGCCGACACCCTCGGCGGCTACTACTGGCGCGAGGCGCGCCACCTCTCCCTGCTCCGCCTCAGCGTGAACGGAAGGGCGCCCTGGTTCTGCGCCGCGGGGGAGTCGGGCGAGCGCCTGCTGACGTTCGTGTACGTCTACCCCGAGCTCACGCGCTTCGGCGGCGGCGGCACGGACGTGTCCGACGACACCACGTGGCTCGACGAGAGTGGGGTCCTGCAGCGCAGCGTGGACGTCCGGATGATCCACGAGGTCGGGCCCGGCAGCCTCACGGTCACGCTGCTCCTCGGCAACCGCTCCTCCCGCCGGGTCGAGCTCGACGTGGCCTGGGACGCGGACGCCGACTTCGCGGACATCCAGGAAGCGTTCTCCGGCAACCGGGAGCAGTCCGCGCGCGTGAGCGCGCGGGCGCTCGAGTCCGGCCTCGAGCTCAGGTACGAGCACGACCGCCTTCCCCTCGCCACCGAGCTGCGCGCCGAGGGCGCGGACTGGCGGGCCGGCGACCGCCGGTTGTCGACGCGGATCGCGCTCGGCCCCCAGGAGGTCACGAGCCTCCGGCTTCGCGTCCAGCCGCGCGACGCGTCGCGCGACGCGTCGCCCGACGAAGCGGCCGCCCTCGCCGAGCGGCTCGCCACGGTTCGCGGGTGGCGCGAGCGGCTGCCGGCCGTGCACACGCCGAACTCCGTCGGCGATCTCGTCAGGCAGGCGGCCGCCGACCTGGCGTCGCTCGCGCTGCTCGAAGGCCGGGCGGACGAGTGGCTCGCCATCCAGGCGGGGATCCCCCTCTACCCCGCGCTCTTCGGCCGCGACGCCATCACCGCCGGCTGGCAGGCGGCCATGCTCGACGGCGGCGAGATGCTGGACGCGGCGCTCCACCGACTCGGCCGGCTCCAGAGCGACCGCTATCACACCTGGAGCGACGAGCAGCCCGGGCGCATCCCGTACCAGGTGCGCGCGGGGCCGCTCGCCCGCCTCGGGCTCAACCCGTATTCCGCCTACTACGCCGACTTCGCGAGCCCGCTCATGTTCGTCATCGCGCTCGCGCACCACTTCGCGTGGCGGGGCGACCGCGGCTTCCTGCGCCGCCACTGGGACACCGCGCGGCGCATCATGGACTGGGCACGCACGGACGGCGACCCGGACGGCGACGGCTATCTCGAGTACGAGACCCGGTCGTCCAGGGGCACCAAGAACCAGGGCTGGAAGGACTCGGGGAACGCCATCCTCTACGAGGACGGTCGCCCCGTCCCGGCCCCGCTCGGCACCTGCGAGCTCCAGGGCTACTGGTACGCCGCGCAGCAGCTCGTGGCGGTGCTGAGCCTCGCCATGGGCGAGCGCGGCGACGCGCGGGCGCACTGGCGGTCGGCGAAGGAGCTCAAGGCGCGCTTCAACCGCGACTGGTGGCTGGAGGACGAGGGCTTCGTCGCCCTCGCGCTGGACGCGGAGAAGCGCCCGTCCCGGAGTCCCAGCTCGAACGTCGGCCACTGCATCGCCGCGGGCATCGTCTCCGACGAGCACCTTCCGCGCGTCGTCGAGCGGCTCTTCGCGCCGGACCTGTTCAGCGGCTGGGGCATCCGGACGCTCTCCACCGAGCACCCGGCCTACAACCCGCTGGCCTACCACCTCGGCACCGTGTGGCCGGTCGAGAACGCCACGATCGTGTTCGGGCTTCGCCGCTACGGCTTCGACGACCGGGCGCTGGAGCTCGCGGCGGCGATGCTGGACCTCGCGCGGCTCTACGAGCGCGGGCGCGTGCCCGAGTGCGTGGGCGGCTACGCGCGCCACGAGCTCCCGCACCCCGGCGCGTACCCCCGCGCGAACCCCATCCAGGCGTGGAACCAGAGCGGGCTGGTGCTCCTGCTCCACTCGCTGCTCGGGCTCCAGCCGGTGGCGCCCCTGCACACCATGTTCGTGGATCCGGTGCTCCCCGCGTGGCTGCCGGAGGTCACCGTGTCGGGCGTCCGACTCGGCGCGGCGACCGCCACGCTCCGCTTCTGGCGGGGCGAGCATGGAGCGACTCACGCGGAGGTCGTCGAGCGCCGCGGGCCGTTCCACCTCGTGCGGCAGCCCCCGCCGGAGTCGCTCTCGGCGGGGGCGTGGGACCGTGTGGCGGCGCTGTTGAAGACCGCCTTCCGGCGCTGAGCGGGCGTCAGGCGGCGACGCGCACCGCCCGCGCACCGCCCGCGCCCCGCGCGCGGGTCATCGCGACCTCAGGAACTGTACGAGGTCCGCCTTCTGCTGCGCCGTGAGGGTGAGGTTTCGCTTGACGACGTACCGGTCGACGACCGCCTCCAGCGTCGGCGCGATGCCGTTGTGGAAGTACGGGCCGTCGAGCTGCGGCGGGTGGTAGAGGCCTCGCAGCGGCGTCGTGCGGTACTGCTTGGTGACGCTGCGCAACGCGTAGCTCGGCTTGCCGCCCGGCTCCGGCTCGCTCGCCACCTCGGACGGCGCGTGCAGCTTTCCCTCGTTGATGTCGGTGAGGAGCGTCCCGGTGTGGCACGTCGAGCACTGGCCGGGACCGTCGAACACGGCGCGCCCACGTTCGGCCGCCGCGGCATCGAAGTCCGCGGCGCGCGGCGTGGGATTCTCGAGGCTGAACTGGTACGCCCGCAGCGCGGCCAGCACTCCGGTCGTCACGCGGTCGGGCGGCGTGTTGTTCACGCTGGCGCCGATCCGCGGGTCCACGAACCTGCCGCGGCCGTGCATCTGGGTGATCGCGACGTACGCGTTCCAGTACGAGATCGTGTCGTCGCCCGTGTAGATCTCCCTCTCGACGTTGCGGAGCCCGAACGCCGGCGGGATCACGACCGGCTGGTTCTTCCCGTCGAAGTTGAAGCGGGGGTCGTACATCCCCGGTCCCCAGGAGTTGTAGACCGCCTTCTGCGCGGCGGTGAGCGCCGGGGAGAGGGCGAGGATGGCTCCGGGGTCGAGGTCGCGATTCGGCCAGCCGTCGAGCCGGCTGCCGATGCCCTCGGCGAACGAGTTGTCGACGGTGGAGTGACAGAGCGCGCAGGTGACGCCGACCCGCGTGAGGTTGTTGCTCGCGTCGACCTCGCCGATCACGCCGACGACCGCACCGAGCTTGAGCAGCGTCACAGTCGTCGCGGGGTCGTTCAGGTCGATCTGGCCGGCCTGGAGCGCGGCCTTGACGTTGGCCGGCAGCGAGTCGGCGTCCACCTTGAGGCCCACCGACAGCGCGGTCGCGGGGCTCACCGAGGTGCGGATGAC
>JBJMNJ010000307.1:0-3867 GCA_045804325.1 Gemmatimonadaceae bacterium | reverse complement strand
CGCCGCGCGCCGCGCCGCGTCCGGAGCGCGCGGCCCACCCGCGCGCCGCCGACGCCCGGCGCCCGGTCGCCGAGATCGAGGCGGAGCTCCGCCAGCGGCTCATCGAGGAGGGCGTGATCGTGCGCGGCCACGACATCGCCGCCGTCGTCGCGCGTGCCTCGGGGAGGCTGGTGACGTGGGCCAGCTGACGGCGCGCCGAGCGATCGTCGCGGCCGGGGCGGCGGCGCTGCTGGCGTCGGGCTGCAAGGGCGACGCGAAGGAAGCCGCCGCGTCCTCCGTGCGGTACGAGGGCCCGTTCGCCGAGCAGGTGCGGGGCACCATCCCGCGCATCGAGCGCTCGACGGGGCTGCGGTTCAAGTCGCCGCCGAAGCTCGAGCCGCGCACGCGCGAGCAGCTCCGCGCGTTCCTCGAGGCGCAGTTCGACGAGGAGCGCCCGGCGCGCGAGATCGCGGCGCAGGAGGCGGCGTACAAGCGCCTCGGCCTGCTCCCGGACACGCTCCAGCTCCGGCCGCTCTTCATGCGGCTCCTCCAGGAGCAGGTGGCGGGCTACTACGACCCGAGGACGAAGACGCTGTACGTCGTGGAGGGCGCGTCGCCGGACATCCGCGACGTCACGATCTCGCACGAGCTCGTGCACGCCCTCCAGGACCAGTACCTGAACCTCGACTCGCTCCAGCAGATCCACGGCGACAACGACCGGCAGACGGCGGCGCAGGCGGCCATCGAGGGGCAGGCGATGTACGAGCAGATCGCCGCGATGGTGGGCGACGCGAACTTCGCGGCCCGCCTTCCCGGCGGCTGGGACCGCGTGCGCGAGATGGTGCGCGACTCGCGCACGGCGTACCCGGTGCTCGCGAGCGCGCCGATGGTCGTGCAGGAGACGCTGCTCTTCCCGTATCTCAGCGGCGCGGAGTTCGTGAAGCGCTTCAAGGAGAAGAAGCGCGACGGCACCGTGCTCTCCGCGCTCCCCGCGTCCACCGAGCAGGTGATGTACGCGCGCGCGTACTTCGACCACCCGGACCCGCCGACGTCGATCGCGCTGCCGGCGCCGCGCGGCGCGCAGGCGCTCTACGACAACGCGCTCGGCGAGTTCGAGACGAGGCTCTTTCTCTTCCAGCACCTCGGGCAGCTGCGGCAGGCCGACGCGGTGCGCGGCGCGGCGGGGTGGGACGGGGACCGCTACGTGCTGCTCTCGACGCCGCGGGGGGAGGGGATCGCGTGGCTCACGGTCTGGGACGGTCCCATGGAGGCGGCGGAGTTCGCCGAGCTGCTCGGTGACGTGGTGCGGCGCCGCTTCGGCACGACGCCCGCCGGGTCGGGCGGCGCCCGCCGCGCGACCGCGGGGGGCCGTGCGCTCGCGATCACGGAGGCGGAGGTGGCGGGGCGGCCGGCCGTGCTCTTCGTGGACGTCCCGGCAGGCACTTCGACCGACGTCATGGACCTGGCGGCCGTCAGGCTGACCGAGGGGGCGCCCGCCGCGCGCTAGGGCCGCGGGATGGGCGGTCGACGTCAGGACGGGCGGCGTTGCACGGGGCCGCCGTGCCTCGTCCAAGAGTAGGGCCAGCCGGCCCCAGCCGTTCCCGCCTCGCCGCGCCACCGCGGCCCCATCCCCTCCCGAACATGTCGCTCGCACGCCGCATCGGCGCCCGCCGGGGCGCCCTCGCCGCCATCGCCCTCGCCGCCGCCCTCGCCGGCTGCGAGGGCACGCTCATCACCGCGTCGATCCCGCACATCTCCCAGGTCATCGCCAGCGTGGCGACGCCGGGGGGCGACGTCGGCGCGCTGCGGCCGGACGCGGTGCCGCTCAACGCGAGCGGCCAGACGTTCAGCGTGTCGTCGCCGCCGGCGGCGGTGGTCGGTGGCACCGCGCTCTACACGCTGACGTCCAGCCAGCCGTTCCAGCAGGCGCTCGTCGCCGTGGACGGCTACGACGGCTACTTCGAGGTGAACCTCCCGGCGCCGGTGACGAGCGTGGACCTGCTGGTGACCTTCCAGCAGGAGCAGCTCTCGTTCAACTACGGCATGGTGTTCAACGGCGCGCCGGTCGGCGGCACGCCGCAGGGTGCGGGCGCGTTCGCGCAGACGCGGCTCATCGCCGTCGGCACCGGCGACGTGCAGGTCAGCGTGTTCTTCGACTCGCTCGCCGACGTGGACCTCCACGTCGTGGACCCGACGGGCGAGGAGATCTACTACGGGAACCGGCAGGGCGTGAACGGAACGCTCGACCTCGACGCGAACGCCGGGTGCGGCATCGACAACCCGGTGGTCAACAACGAGAACATCACCTTCCCGACCGGACAGGCGCCGCGCGGCACCTACATCGTGCGCCTCGCCTACTGGTCGGCGTGCCGGGTGCTGCAGACGAAGTACGTGGTCACCGTCTCGGTGAAGGGGCAGACGCCGCAGATCTTCACCGGCACCTTCACCGGCCCCGGCACGGGCGGCGGGCTCGGAGCGGGCGAGCTGATCACGACCTTCACCTACTAGCCCTCGGCCCTCGGCCGACGGTCCTCGGCCGCGAATCGGCCTGAGGCGATGCGAAGAACCCCCGGGATGCCGTGCGTGGCGTCCCGGGGGTTCTTTCATGATGCCGCTCAGCGGCCGAGGGCCGAGGGCTGCTGGCGGAGGGCCGGTCTCACCGATCGGCGGTGGCCAGCTCCTCGGCCCTCCGCTCCGGCTGCGCCTCGGGCTGCGGCGCGCGGTCGGCCAGGCCGGGCTCCAGGCGCGGCAGCAGGGCGAGGCGGATCACCTCGTCCATCGTCTGCACGAACGTGAAGGTCATGTTCTGGCGCACCTCCTCCGGCACGTCGCGCAGGTCCTTCTCGTTCGACTTCGGCATGATGACCTCCCGCAGCCCGGCGCGGTACGCGGCGAGCACCTTCTCCTTCACGCCGCCGATCTCCAGCACCTTGCCGCGCAGCGTCACCTCGCCGGTCATCGCCACGTCGCGGCGCACCGGGCGCCCGGCGAGCGCGCTCGCGATCGCGAGCGTCACCGAGATGCCCGCGCTCGGCCCGTCCTTGGGAATGGCGCCGGCGGGGAAGTGCACGTGGATGTCGCTCTCGCGGAACTCCTTGTCCTCGATCCCGATGGAGCTCTGCCGCGAGCGCACGTACGAGTACGCGGCGTCGATCGACTCGCGCATCACGTCGCCGAGCTGGCCGGTCACCGTGAGGCGCCCGCTGCCGGGCATGCGCAGCGCCTCGATGGTCATGAGGTCGCCGCCCGTGGACGTCCACGCCAGGCCGGTCACCGTGCCGATCTCCGGCTCCTTCTCGGCCTCCTCCACCGCGTAGCGCGGCACGCCGAGGACCTCCTCGACCTTCGCGTTGTCGATGACCCAGGCCCCCTCCTCGCCCTCCGCCTTGCGGCGCGCGCGCTTGCGCATGACCGCCGCGAGGTTGCGCTCGAAGTTGCGGAGCCCCGCCTCGCGCGAGTAGCGGTTGGACACGAACCCCAGCACCTCGTCGGTGAACTGGATGTCCTTGTCCGTGATCCCGTGCTCCTCGAGCAGGCGCGGGATGAGGTAGCGCCACGCGATCTCGACCTTCTCCTCCACCGTGTAGCCGGCGATCCGGATGATCTCCATGCGGTCGCGGAGCGGGGCGGGGATGTCGTAGAGGTTGTTCGCCGTGCAGATGAACAGCACGGCCGACAGGTCGAACGGCAGGTTCAGGTAGTGGTCGACGAACTCGTCGTTCTGCGACGGGTCCAGCACCTCGAGCATGGCCGCCGTCGGGTCGCCCCAGGGGCCGCCCGACGTCATCTTGTAGATCTCGTCGCTCATGAAGACGGGGTCCTTAACGGCCACGCGCCGCAGCGCCTGGGTCAGGAGCCCCGGCATGGCGCCGACGGACGTGCGCCGGT
>JBJMNJ010000306.1:0-2855 GCA_045804325.1 Gemmatimonadaceae bacterium | reverse complement strand
GTCGACAGAATGCGCTGGTTTCCTGTCGCCGTCAAGAGGAGAGGGCGGGCCGGTAGCCCGGCGTGCCCGCGAGCCCGACCAGGACCTGACCCGCCGCCGTGCATCGCACGTCCGGCGTACGATGTCCCATACCTGACGGGTAACGTAACACACCAATATTGTCTTGGACTCGCGGGCGCGGGTCCACCTATCTCTCCATCGCGCGAGTCGCGGGCGCCTGCCCCTCGCGCTGAACCTTTCATGGAGAGACTCTCATGCGCCTCACGCCTTCGCCGCGCGCGCTCCTCGCCGCCGTGCTCGTCCTCGTCACCGCCCGCGCCGCGTCCGCGCAGCAGGCCGCCGCCCCCTCGCTGGTCCGCCCGGTGAGCGCGACCGCCCCCGAGACCCGCACGGTCGCCGTCTACCGCTTCACGCGCTCGCGCGTGGCCGGCCTCCCCGCCGAGGTGACCGTGGCCGACTCGGCCGGCCAGCTCGTCGCGCGCTACCGCCTCGCCGCGGGCGGCGCCGAGCAGCCGATGCTGCTCACGTTCATCGGCGACAAGCTCGTGCTCCAGGGCGAGACGCCGCAGGGCGTGCTGACGCTCCTCCTCCAGGAGCCCGTCGACGGCTCGCGCGTGGTCACCGGCTTCTGGCAGCTCGAGGGGCAGCGGGGCGAGCTCCGCGGACGCACCCGGGGCTGACGGGGCGCGCCGGCGGGCGGGTGGCGGGGCGCCGCTGGCGCCGTCCGCCCAGCCGAGCGACGATTCCCCAATGGCCCGCTCGGAGATCCTGTGCGTCGGCGAGGTGCTCTGGGACGCGCTCCCCGCGGGGCTCTTCCTCGGCGGCGTGCCGTTCAACGTCGCCTGCCACCTGCGCGCCGCGGGCCTCCCGGCGACGCTCGTGAGCCGCGTCGGCGCCGACCTCCTGGGTGAGGAGGTGCGCCGACGCGTCGCGCGCTACGGCGTGGGGACCGACCTGCTCCAGGTGCACCCCGCACTGCCGACGGGCTTCGTCCGCGTCGAGCTGGACGAGGCGGGCCTCGCCACGTACGAGATCGTGGACCCCGCGGCGTGGGACGCCGTCGAGGTCACGGACGCGCTGCTCGAGCGCGCGAGCGCGGCGCGCATGATCGTGTTCGGCAGCCTCGCGCAGCGGCACGCCGTGACGCGGGCGAGCGTCGAGCGGCTGTGGGACGTCGGCGTGCCGCTCGCGTTCGACGTCAGCCTGCGCCCGCCGTACGGCGACCGCGAGGTGGTGCGCCGCTCGCTCCAGCGCGCGGCCGTCGTGAAGCTCACCGAGGCGGAGCTCGCGCAGCTCGCCGCGTGGTTCCGGCTGAAGGGCGCCGGCGTGCGCGAGCGCGTCGAGGCCCTCGCCGCGGCCTTCGGCTGCGGGACGATCTGCGTCACGCGCGGGCGGCACGGCGCGGGCGTGCTGCGCGCGGGGCGGTGGACGGAGCACCCCGGCTACGAGGTCGAGGTGCGCGACAGCGTCGGCGCGGGCGACGCGTTCTTCGCCATCCTCCTGGCCGGCATCCTCAAGGGCGTCGACGACCGCGCGCTGCTGCGCGACGCGAGCCTCATGGGCGCCTACGTCGCGACGCAGTCGGGCGCGGTGCCGCCGGACCAGCCCGAGGCGCCCGTGGCTCCGGCGCCCGACGCGGACCGCTAGGCCGTCCGCGCGCACGACGAGGGTCGGTACGAGGACCCGAGCAGGACTCGCGGGGCACCCTTCGCACCGTTCGTTCGCGTGCGAGTGCGCTCAGTCCGCTCGCGTATACGTCAGCTCGAGATCGGGCTCCCAGCTCGCGCCGTCCCGTGACAATTCCCCGCGGCTGACCATCGTGCGTCCGTCGGCAGCGATCCTCACGGCGCACCGCTGAGAGAAGCCCGGAGCGTTGCGCCACCAGTGCAGCACGTCGTCCCGAAGGCTGACCTCGTACCGACGCGACACCCCGCGCTCGTCGAAGTACAGCATCGAGCACTCCCGAGTCGCGTCGTCGGTGCCGAAGATGGCGATCCCGCTGGGGATTTCCGGCTCGTCGATTCGGGAACGCATGATCAGGAACGCCCCGCCCTCGATCCACGCGAACGAGGTGCGGCCGTGGAACGTCGTGCCCGGAACGAGTGGATGTGTCCCGACGGTGTTCCACGACCCGAGCAGGACGCTCAGCGCCTCGAGCGCCGCGTTCGGCTTCGCGGCTTCGTTCTGGATCAGCTCAGCCATCCGACAGCCTCTCATGCGACGGTTCGACACCGGAGCTCAGCTGCGGAGCCGCGAGCGAGATGTGTGCTTCCGGCGTGGATCGCTGCGCCATCAGCGGCAGCAAGTCGTCAGGCTGCACGCATGGCGCGTGCAGCGCGCGCGAATTCACTGGCCGGCAGGCGGTTGCCACAATTCGACCTTGTTTCCCTCGGGATCGATGACCCAGGCGAACGTGCCGTACTCGGAGTCGTCGATCTTGTCGAGCACGTTGCAGCCTTCCGCCTTGAGCGCCGCGACCAGCGCGCGAACGTCCTCGACCCGGTAGTTGACCATGAACGGGGCTTCGCTCGGAGCGAACTGGCCGCTCGTCTCCGGAGCGATCAACCAGGCGGTCGTTCCTCCCGTGGGCTTGCCGTCCGCATCGGCCCAGTCGAACGCGGCACCGCCCCACGGCTGGACGTCGATGCCGAGATGACGCTTGTACCAGGCCTGTAGTGCAGGTGCATCCTTGGCCTTGAAAAAGATGCCGCCGATGCCGGTGACGCGCCTCACGTCGACCTCCGAGGGAGGGTGGTTGGAAGAGAGTGCCTTCGGTGCCCGACGCGCTCACTGGTAATGGACGGGGCCACCTGACGTCCGAGCTCAGTGGCGAGCGAGCCAAATAAGAGCGAAAG
>JBJMNJ010000305.1:0-3362 GCA_045804325.1 Gemmatimonadaceae bacterium | reverse complement strand
CGCTCGTCCAGTGCCTGGTCCGGCTGGAGGCGCTGGAGGGCTTCGCCGAGGCGGAGCTCGTGCCCGCCGCGGAGGTGCTCGAAGAGAACCGCTTTCTGGCCGCGCGCGACGGCGTCGACGCGAAGCTCGTCGACCCCCGCCAGAAGACCCGCCCGCGGGTGAGCGAGCGTCTCGCCGAGCTGCTTGATGCGTGCCGGCCGCACGCGGAGGCGCTCGGCTGCAAGCGCGAGCTCGAGCTCGTCGACGCCCTCGCCGCCGACCCGGGGCCGGCGCGCCAGCGCGCGGTCGCCCGCGACGCGGGCGGCCTGCCCGGCGTCATGCGCCGGCTCCAAGCCGACTTCGCACCGGCCGGCGACTCCCCGCGCCTGGGTCCGGGCATCGTGGCCACCGTCTGACGCGCCGACCTAGTCCTTGCCGTCGGTGACCAGCGTATGGGCGGCCCCGAGCGCCCGGGCGGTTCCGCGCAGGCCGACGTAGAGCACGAGCAGCGACGAGACGAGCACGAGCTCGCCGACGCCGCCGCGGGAGGAATCCGAGGTCCGACTCATGGCCGGAGGGTGCGCGGCGAGGCCCCCGCCGCGCTACGACCCGCGGTCCGCGCCGACCGCCCGCGCGTTCGACCCGCGGTCGAGTCCTCGGACGACCGCCCGGCCGGGCCGCTGCGATGATCGCGCGATGGCACCCGATCTCGCCCACCTGCTCGCCGTCGCCCGCGGCGACCGTGCGCCGGACCTCGTGATCGAGGGGGCGCGCGTCTTCTCCGCGTTCACGCGCGAGTGGCTGGACGTCGACGTCGGCGTCGCGGAGGGGCGGATCGCGGGCTTCGCGCCCGCCGCCGGCGGCCGCCGGATCGACGGTCGCGGGCGCCACCTCGTCCCCGGCTTCATCGACGCCCACGTGCACGTCGAGTCCTCCAAGCTCTCGCTCGAGGAGTTCTCGCGCCTGTTGCTGGCGCGCGGCACGACGACCGTCGTGGCCGACCCGCACGAGTTCGCCAACGTGCTCGGCGCGCCCGGCGTCGAGTGGTTCCTCGACGCCTGCGCGCGGGTCCCGCTCGACGTCTTCGTGATGGTGCCGTCGTGCGTGCCCGCCAGCCCGCTCGAGTCCGCGCGCGGCCCGCTCGGCCGCGCCGAGATGCGCGCGCTGCTCGGGAAGCCGGGCGTGCTGGGGATCGCCGAGATGATGAACTTCCCCGCTGTCGTGGCCGGGGATCCCGGCGAGCTCGCGAAGCTCGCGCTGGCGCCCGGCGGGCAGATCGACGGCCACGCGCCCGGGCTGGCCGGTGCCGAGCTCGACGCCTACCTGGCCGCGGGCATCCGCACCGACCACGAGACCACGCGGTGGGAGGAGGCGCTCGAGCGCCGGCGCCGCGGCGCCTGGGTGCTGATCCGCGAGGCGTCCAACGCCCGCAACCTCGAGGCGCTGCTCGAGCTCGTGCGCCGCCACGGCCCGGAGCGCTGCGCGTTCTGCACCGATGACCGCGAGCCCGACATGCTCCTGCGCGAGGGCCACCTGGACCAGATGTGCCGCGCTGCGGTCGCCCTCGGCATCGACGCCGAGGACGCGCTGGTCATGGCGTCGCTTCACCCCGCGCTCTGCCACGGGCTGGCCGACCGCGGCGCGATCGCGCCCGGCTATCGCGCCGACCTCGTGCTGCTCGAGGATCTCGAGGACTTCCACGCCGCGCTCGTGGTCAAGGACGGCGAGGTGGTCGAGGATCGCGGGCCGCGGCCGGTCAGCGTCCCGGACTGGCTGCGCAGCACCGTCAACATCGCGCCCGTCTCGCCGGAGGACCTGCGCGTGCCCGCGCGCGGTGCGCGCGTGCGCGTGATCGAGATGGTCCCCGACCAGCTGCTGACGTTCGCGCGCGAGGCCGACCCGAGGACCGACGACGGCGCCGTCGTCGCCGACCCGGCGCGCGACCTGGCGAAGATCGCGGTGATCGAGCGCCACCACGCGACCGGCCGCGTCGGCCTCGGATTCGTCAACGGCTTCGGCCTTCAGCGCGGCGCGTTCGCCAGCACCGTCGCGCACGACGCGCACAACATCATCGTCGTCGGGGTCGACGACGAGGCGATGGCGGCGTGCGTGGCGCGGCTCGCCGAGCTCGGCGGCGGCATCGTCGTGGTCGACGGCGAGCGCACGGTCGAGCTGCCGCTGCCGGTCGCCGGGCTCGTCTCCGACGCCCCCGCCGAGGAGGTCGTCGAGCGCCTCGACGCCGCGCACGCCGCGCTGGCCGAGATGGGCGTCGGCCTCGGCGCGCCGTTCATGGCGCTGAGCTTCCTCGGCCTGTCGGTGATCCCGTCGCTCAAGCTCACCGATCGCGGGCTGGTGGACGTCGAGCGCGCGCGGATCGTGCCGCTCGAGGTGTGACCACCTACTCGGGCACGAGCACGAAGTCGCTCTGGGCCGAGAACCACTCGCCCTCGACGCCGGCGGGACGGTCCGGGTCGTCGGCCGCCCGCGGCTCGAAGTGGCGTACGAGCGACGGCTTGACGGCGAAGACCGCGTCTGATTCGAGGTAGTCGGACTCGGCGTCGAAGATGTGCGTGGTCAGCGTCCGGTAGCCGGGCGCCCGCACGATCATGTGGATGTGGGCGGGGCGCCACGGGTGGCGGCCGGTCACCTGCAGCATCCGCCCGACCGGCCCGTCGTGCGGGATCGTGTACGGCGTCGGCCGGACGGCCAGGAACGCGTAGCTGCCGTCGTCGCGCGTATGGAAGCGCCCGCGCAGGTGGTCCTCCTCGGCCTCCGGGTCCTGGACCGCGTAGAGCCGGTTTTCGCCGTTCTGCCAGACGTCGAGCTCGGCGCCGGCGATCGGTTCGCCGTCGATGTCGAGCACGTGGCCGTAAACCCACGCCGGGGCCCCGGCAGGCTCCTCGGCGATGTTGTCGCCGTAGCGGCGCTCGGGCGCTCCGGGGACGTAGAACGGGCCGAGCACGGTCGACTCGGTCGCGGCCTCCGGCAGCGGGTTGGCGAGCGCGTCGACGAGCATCGACAGGCCCATCGAGTCCGACCACAGGATGAACTCCTGGCGGCGCTCGTCGGTGATGTGGCCCGTGTCGGTGAGGATCCGGATCGCCGCCTCCCACTCCGGCTGGGTGAGGCCTACCTCGCGAGCGAAGTCGTGCAGGTGACGCGCGAAGGCCTGCGCGATCTCCCGCAGCCGCTCGTCCGGGCAATCCTCGAAGCTGGCGACGACCGCGGCCGTGATGTCCTGCGGCGTCGTGCGCGTCTCGCTCATGGCCGGACCGTATCGCGAAGCCGCGACGTCGCCGACCCCATCGGCCGTCACGACCACATCCACATGCCTGTCGCCGCTGGTCCGCTTGTCGGTGTGCGCTTCGGTCGGCTTAGGACTC
>JBJMNJ010000304.1:0-18168 GCA_045804325.1 Gemmatimonadaceae bacterium | reverse complement strand
CGGATTTGCTGCGCGGCGGCGAGCATGCGCCAGTTGTCCGGGTTGTCCGGGTCCACCTGCACGAGGCGCGTGGCGACCGCCGACAGCGAGTCGGCCTGCTCCGCCGTCCAGTAGATGTTCGCCAGGTTGAACAGCGCGTCGCGGTAGTACGGGTTCATCGCGAGGCCGCGTCCGAGCAGCGTGCGCGCCACGTCGTTCTGGTTCAGGATCGCGGCGTTCGCGCCGGCGTCGAAGAGCTGCAGGTCGGTGAACTTGCACTCCGTGTTCGCCGCGAGGTTCGTGTAGCCCTGCTTCACCGCGGCGGTGTCGCCCATCGCCATCGCGGCCCGCGAGAAGCCGGTGAAGGCGGTGAGATCGCACTTGTTCGCGGCCAGCTGCTTCGAGAAGAGCTCGCGCGCCTCGCCGAGCATGCGGCGCTTCTCGTCCGGCGCCGCGTTCTCCGCGGCCTGCAGGGTGAGGATGCCGATGTTCTGCGTGGCCGTCTCGCGGATCTCGTTGTAGGTCGTGTCGGTGCCGGCGTACTCGATCACCTTCCGGTAGGCGTCGATCATCGCCTTCGTGTCGTTGCGCTTCTGCGCGACGGCCGCGGCGACGTTGTAGAGGTCCGGGCTCTTCTCGTTGAGCGTGCGGGCCCGATCGACGGCCGCCTGCGCGCCGGCGATGTCGTCCGCCTGGTACGCGCGTACGGCCGCGGCGTAGGCGAGCGCGAACATGTTCTGCCGGTACGACGAGGTCTGCTCGGCGCAGCCCGCCGTGCGATCCACCACGCCGAACGCATCCATCGCGGCCGCGAGCGCATCGAGGTTGGCCGTCGGGTTGTCGAGGCCCACCTGGCCGCGCGTCACGACGGTGCCGGCCGGGAGCAGGCGGGCGAGGTTGTAGTAGAGCCGCCCGAGCGCCCACTGGCGACCGACCGCGTTCTTCGGATCGATCTTCGCCGCGTTGTCGTTGAGCTGCTTGATGGCGCTCACGATCGGCGTGATGTTCGCGCCGCTCGCGGCGGCGTCGGCCTGGATCACGGCCAGTCGGACCGCCCGGAGCTCGCCCGGGTTGTCCTCCTTGATCTCGCACTTGGCCTGCGCGCCCAGGGTGGAAGCGCTCGCGGCGACCAGCACCGCGGCCAGGATGTTACGAACAGGGTTCACGGATCTCTCCTCGCTGAGACGGCGATGCGATCGGGCCGCCGAAGGCCCATGGCCGAGGCCGCCAGACTGGCGGAAGCCCCCTCGACCTACCCCTCGCGCGCTACAGCTGTTCCGCCGCGCGCGCTGCCAACGTGAATATATCGCCGATGGTTCGGCCCGTAAGGCGAGCCACCCTGCGCACGTCCTCGAACTCGGGCTTCGCGCGCCGCCCGCCGTCCGGCAGGGTCACGACCTTCACGGCGACCTCGTGCCCGAGCACCTCGACGGCGCCGCGCTCCCGCGCGAGCGCGCGGCGCTCCACGTGCCAGCGCCGCACCCCGATCGTGGTGCTGTGCCGAAGCAGCGCCGCCTCGAGCGCGTCCGCGTCGCCGGGCCGCGCGAGCAGCTCGATGCGCGTGCCCGGGCGCCCTTTCTTCATGGTCGAGGGGAGTAGGACCACGTCGAGCGCGCCCGCTTCCCGCAGCACCTCCGCCGCGCCCGCCAGGTGCTCGCCGGACATGTCGTCCACGTCGGCTGCGAGGGCGACGAGCTGCTCGACACCGCCGCCGGCGGCGTCGGCGGAGAGCGCGTCGGCGAGGACGATGCGCAGCGCGTTCGCGCGCCCCACCGGGTCCTTCGTGCCCGCCCCGAAGCCGCTCCGGCGTGGCACGTAGACCGGCGGGGGCGGCCCCTCCGCCAGCACGCGCACGAGCGCGGCACCGGTCGGCGTGACGAGCTCCCCCGCCCCCTCGGGCCCCGGACGCACGGGGAAGCCCTCGAGGATCTTCAGCGTCGCGGGCGCCGGCACGGGCAGCACGCCGTGCGCCGCCCGCACGAAGCCGTCGCCCGCCTGGATGGCGCCGCAGTAGACGCGCTTCACGCCGAGAAGATCGAACGCCCACACCGCGCCGACCACGTCGAGGATCGCGTCCACCGCGCCGACCTCGTGGAAGTGCACTTGCTCCGGCGTCGAGCCGTGGATCTCTGCTTCCGCGACGGCGATGGCCTGGTACACCTGGTCGGCGCGCTCGCGCACGCGCGGTGGCACCGGTGCGGCACCGACGAGCGCGCGAATCTCCCCGATGCCCCGCCCGTGCGGCTGCGGCGGGATGTCGAAGTCCACCTTCGTGCAGACGATCTCCCCGCGCCGCACCTCCTGGATACGCACCGTCACCCCCTCGAGGCGCAGGACCTGGGGCAGCGCCTTCAGCCACTCCGGGTCGAGCCCGACGGCGACGAGCGCGCCGAGCGTCATGTCGCCCGAGATGCCCGAGAACGGGTCGAGGATGGCGATGGTCACGACTAGACCCGGTAGGCGGCGCCGCTGCCGGTATTGAACACGACCACCTCCGCGTCCGGCGACACGCGGCGCTCGCGGACGAGCGTCGCGAGCACGGCGAGCGCGCAGCCGCCCTCGGGCGCGGCGTCGACGCCGCTCGCGTGCGAGAGCGTCCGCGTCGCCGAGCGAATCTCCTCCTCGGTCGCGGTCGCCGCCTCGCCCGCGCTCTCGTAGAGGGCGCGCAGGATGAGGCGGTCGCCGAGCGGGCCGGGGACGCGCAGGCCGCTGGCGTGCGTGGCCGGGTTCTCCCACGGCGTCGCGCGGTCGGCGCGCGCGTGGAAGGCGCGCACCATTGGCGCGCAGCCCTCCGCCTGGGCCACCACCATGCGCGGGAGGCGCGCGCCCGCGTCGATCCACCCTGCCGCGCGCATCTCGGCGAACACCTTCCACATGCCGATGAGCCCCGTGCCGCCGCCGGTCGGATAGACGATCGCGTCGGGCAGCCGCCAGCCGAGCTGCTCGGCGAGCTCGATGCCCATCGTCTTCTTCCCCTCGATGCGGTACGGCTCGCGAAGCGTCGACACGTCGAACCAGCCGCGCTCCGCCGCGAACGCCCGCCCCGCCTTCCCCGCGTCGCCGATGTGCCCGGGAACGAGCTGGAGGTCGGCGCCGAGCGCGCGAATCGTGTCGAGGAGCGGGCGTGGCGTGCTGTCGGGCGCGTAGACGCGCACCGGCAGCCCCGCGGCGGCGCCGTACGCCGCGAGCGCGGCGCCCGCGTTGCCGGCGGTCGGCACGACGAGGCCGGGGACGCCCAGCGCGCGCGCCCGCGTCACCGCGGCGCTCATGCCGCGCGCCTTGAACGACGCCGTCGGATTGATCCCCTCGTCCTTCACCCAGAGCCGCCGCACGCCGACCTCGCGCGCCAGTCGCGGGAGCTCGTGGAGCGGCGTGGCGCCCTCGCCGAGCGACACGGGCGTCTCACCCTCGGCCAGCGGGAGCACCGCGCCGTAGCGCCACATGTCCCAGCGGCTGCCGTGCGCGCCGAGCGCGCCGCGTGCCGGCCACGGGGCGTCGTAGCGGACGAGGAGCGGCAGCGCGCAGTCGGGGCACACGGTCGCCAGCACGTCGCCGGGCGACGTGCGCGCGCAGTTGGAGCACTCGAGGTGCCAGGTGGCCACGTTGGCGTCCGTTCGGGTGTGTCGGCGGCGACCGTAAGCTAAGCAGCCCGCCCCTACTCGTCAGGCGCCGGCGGCGGGCCCGCGACGAGCATGTCGCCGTCGTCGAGCGTGCCGCCGTCCGGGGCGGCGTCCTGGCCGTCGCCCAGCACGTCGGCGGCCGCGGCCGCCACCTCCTCGGGCTGGTCGGCCGCGGCGGGCGCCGGCGGCGCCACCGGCGACGGCACGGCGGTCGGGTCCTTCGCGCGGAGCGCGTCGAGGAGCTTCTGCGCGCTCTTCAACGAGAAGCCCGGCAGCTCGGCGATGGCCTCGGGCGCGGCCTCGCGCACCCCCTGCACGCTGCCGAAGTGCTGGAGCAGCGCGCGCCGCTTCGTCGGCCCGACGCCGGGAATCTCGAGCAGCTCGCTCGTGACCGTGCGCTTCGAGCGGCGGAGGCGCTGGAAGGTCACGGCGAAGCGGTGCGCCTCGTCGCGCGCCTGCTGGAGCAGCCGCAGCGCCGCAGAGCGGCGCGGGAGGCGAATGGAGTCCGAGCGGCCGACGGTGAAGATCTCCTCGTCGCGCTTCGCCAGCGAGATGAGCGGGTGCTCGCCGAGCCCGAGCTCGGTGAGGGCGGCGTGCGCGCTCGAGAGCTGCCCCTTGCCGCCGTCGATGACGACGAGGTCCGGCACCGGCTTCTTCTCCTCGAGGCGGCGCGCGAAGTAGCGCCCCACGACCTCGCGCATCGAGGCGAAGTCGTCGATGCCCTCGACGGACTTCACCTTGAACTTCCGGTACTCCTCGCGCCGCGGGCGGCCGTTCTGGAACCAGACCATCGAGGCCACGGTGTCCGTGCCCTGCGCGTGCGAGATGTCGAAGCAGACGAGCGAGCGCGGCACGCGCGTGAGGCCGAGCTGGCGCTGCAGCTCGTAGACGGGGTCCACGGCGCGCTCCTCGGGCGCCGGCCCGTCCGAGGTGAGCTTGAACTCCTCGAGGAGGTGTCGGGCGTTCTGCTCGGCGAGCTGCACGAGTTCGCGCTTGGACCCGCGCTGCGGGACGAGAATCGCCGTCCCCTCGAGCGACCCCTGAAGCAGCTCGCGGTCGGCGAAGTCGAATGGGACGAGGAGCTCGTCGGCGCGCTCGAGCGCCGCCGCGGAGCCCGACGCGAGGTA
Organism: Gemmatimonadaceae bacterium; assembly: GCA_045804325.1. Classification (GTDB taxonomy): domain Bacteria; phylum Gemmatimonadota; class Gemmatimonadetes; order Gemmatimonadales; family Gemmatimonadaceae; genus JBJMNJ01. Next base: position 13,442 of record JBJMNJ010000304.1, on the reverse strand, counting down.
GGTGCGCTGGAGGTACGCGGCGAGCACGTCGCCGTCCGCCTCGCCGTCCACGTTGTCGAGGAAGTGCTGGTCGCGCCCCAGCAGCTTGCCGCCGCGCACTCGCATCACGACCACGACCGCCTCGTCGCCGTCGCGCGCGTAGCCCGTGACGTCGCGGTCGCCGCCCTCCACCTCCACCACCGCGACCGGCTCCTCCATGCGCTCGAGGTGCCGGAGCGCGTCGCGCATCTCGGCGGCGCGCTCGAAGTCGAGGTTCGCCGCCGCCGCATCCATGCGCTCGCGCACCCGGCGCGTGACCTCGGCCGTCTTGCCGTCGAGGAAGAGCACCACCTCGTCGATCATCGCGCGGTACTGCTGCTGGGACTGCGCCAGGATGCACGGGGCCTTGCAGCGGCCGATGTGGTAGTCGAGGCACGGCCGCTCGGGCATCTGGCGCGGCATGTCGTAGTTGCACGAGCGCACGTGGAAGATGCGCTTCACGACGTTGAGCGCGCGCCGCATGGCGCCGACGTCGGTGTACGGGCCGAAGTAGCGCGCCCCGTCGGTCTCGAGGCGGCGCGTGACCCACACCCGCGGGAACGGCTCGTGGACGGTGACCTTGATGTAGGGGTACGACTTGTCGTCCCGCAGCGCGATGTTGAAGCGCGGGCGGTACTCCTTGATCAGGTTCGCCTCGAGGATCAGCGCGTGCGCCTCGGTCGGCACCACGATCGTGTCGAGGTCCGCCACCTTCCGGACGAGGGCGCGCGTCTTCGGGCTCTCGAAGTGCTCGCTCGCGAAGTAGCTCCGCACGCGCGAGCGCAGGCTCTTCGCCTTCCCCACGTACAGCACCGCCCCCTCCTCGTCCTTCCAGAGGTACACTCCGGGGGAGTCGGGGAGGTGCTGGAGCTTGGCGGCGACCGGCTCGGGGACGACGAGGCTCATGCTGAATGATACCCGAACGCGCGACCCGCGTGCCTGCGCTACGACCGCCGGCGGAGGCCGAGGCGCGCGAGGAGGCCGGCGGCGAGTGCCCGCGTCTCCGGGACGAGGGCGGCCGTGAGCCCGAGATAGAGCGCGCCGAACGTCCCCACGATCAGCGGGGCGTCCAGCAGCGGGCGGCCCATCCCGACGAGGAGCTTCACGCCCCACGAGGCCGCGGCGGCCGCGGCCGCCGCGGCGTAGAGCCGGATGGTGTACGACGGCACGAGCCCGGTCTTGCCGATGCGCCGGTTGAGCGCGCGCCGCAGCAGGTAGAACTCCACCCACCCGGCGATGCCGGCCGAGGCCGTGAGGCCGGCGACGCCCCACGCCTCGTCGAGCCCGAGCATGCGGCGCAGCGGGAACGCGAACAGGAGCCCCAGCGCCGTCGTGAGGATCACCCGGACGATGGCGAAGCGGAGCGGCGTGCGCGTGTCGCGCAGCGCGTAGTACGTGGAGGAGTACAGCCGCCCGAGCGTCGAGGCGAGAAGCCCCACCGCCGAGCCGGCGAGGATGCCCCACACGTAGACGGAGCTCCCGCGGCCGAACTTCCCGCTCTGGAACAGCAGCGCGGTGACGACGTCGCCGAGCGCGAGGAACGCCACCGCCGACGGGACGATGAAGAACGCGATGCGACGGAGGCCGGCGTCGAGTCGGCCGCGGAGGAAGCGGTGCACCTCCTGCTCGTCGCCGGCGAGGCGCGACATGGCCGGCAGCTCGGCCGCGGAGACGGCCATGCCGAACAGGCTCACCGGCAGCATGTAGATCGTCTGCGCGAACGCGAGGCCCGTCACCGCGCCGGTGCCGAGGAAGCTCGCGATCCACGCGTCGACGTAGCCGCTGATCTGCACGACGCCGCGTCCGACGAAGACCGGGCCGAAGTTGCGCAGCACGGTGCGCACGTGCTCGGACGCCGTGTCGAGCCGGACGCGGAGGTGCTTCACGAGGCGGAGCACGCTCGGGAGCTGCACGAGCACCGTCAGCAGGCTGCCCACGACGGAGCCCCACGCCAGCCACACCGCCAGCCGCGACTCGCCGGCCCGCCGGCCGAAGATCAGGAGTGTGGCGATCATCGCGAGGTTCGCGACGACGGGCGAGACGTACGACAGGAAGAAGCGGTGGTGGCTGTTGAGAATGCCGAGGCACCAGGCGCCCAGCACGAGCATCCCGATGCCCGGGAACATGATGCGCACGAGCGTGATGGCGAGCTGGCGCTTTTCGCCCTCGAACCCCGCGGCGATGAGGTCGATGAGGAGCGGGGTGGTGAGCACGCCCACGAGCACGAGCACCGAGACGACGAGCGCGAGGATGGCCAACACCGCGCCCGCCACGCGCCCCGCCTCCTCCTCTTTTCCCTCGCCGAGCAGGCGGGAGTAGACGGGGATGAAGGACGCCGAGAGGACTCCCTCCCCGAACAGGTTCTGGAGAAAGTTCGGGATGCGTACGGCGGCGTTGAACGCGTCCGCCGGGTCGCTCGCCACCCCGAAGTAGTGGCCGAAGACGCGCTGCCTCACGAGCCCCAGGAGGCGGCTGAGGAGGATGCCCGCTGCGATGAGCGCGGCCGCGCTGCCGGTGCGGCGCGCCGGCGCCGCCGGCGTGGCGGCGACGTCGCCCTTCCCCGCTGGCCCCGCGCCTCCCTCGTCGCGAGGGCGCTCGGCCGCCGTCACAGGAGCGAGATCTCCGCCGGCTGGCTGGGCGGCAGCGTCGGCGCGGCGACCAGCGAGGCCGCGTGCGCGCGCGCCTGCGCGAGCATCTCGTCCACGAGCTGCGGACCGTGCCTCGCGAGGATGGGCAGGAAGTTCAACGCGCGCTCCTGACGCTTGTGCATGGGGTAGAGGCTGCCCTCCGCCGTGCCGAGGTCGCGCATGAGCGCCGTCTCGCGGCGCTTCGTCGCCGCCAGCAGCCGCCGCTCGAGGCGCTCGAAGCGCCGCTCGAGCTGCCCGCGGAAGCCGTCGACGGCCGGCCGCGGGAGCACGGGCTCGCCCCCGTCCGCCCGCGCAGAGCGCAACGACTGCGCCGCGCGGTCCGCGGCCTCGCGCAGCTCCCGCAGCGCATCGGTGGCCGCGGGGGGCACCGCAGCCTGGGCGAGCCGCGTCTCGATGGCGCGCGGATTGTGAAAGTCCTCCATGCGGAGCCCGTAGCGCTCGAGGATGCGCCGCACGTGCGGCTCGACGATCGTCGCCGACCAGCGGGGCACGGCGCGCGGCCGCTCCCAGCCGAGTGCGTCGGCCACGGCGCTCACCTGGGTGAAGTACGCCAGCTCGCCCGGGCCGGCCACGTACGCGGCCGTGGGCAGCAGGCGGCGCTCGAGCGCGGGCCGAAGCAGGACCGTCGCCCCGAGGTCGCCCGGACGCGCGGACGCCGCCACCTGCGACGCCCGATCGAGGGGCACGCGCTGCTTGCTGGACTCCATCCCGGCGAATACGAGTGAGAGGCCCTTCACTTCGGCGACCTGCTGCTCGAACCCGGCCTCCGAGAGCGCGGCGGCGCGCTCGCGCGCGGCGACGTCGAGCGCGGCCGCGTGGGAGAGGGCCTCCCGCAGATACGGAGAGGCCGCCGTGCGGAACGCCGGGTGCCCCACGTCGAGGACCGCGATCCCGAGGGGCTCGAGCAACGTCCGCAGGAGCCGGACGTAGGCCCCGCCGACCGTCTCCCCCGCCACGTACGAGTCGCGCGCACAGCGGAGCGCATCGAGGTACGCGGCCGATCCGGCGCCGCGCTCGAGCGCCGCGAGCTGTCGGGCGACGTCGCCGAGAGGCGCGGCGAACATCGGGGTCCCGTCGGGCGGGGCCTTCTCGAGCGAGATGCGCTCCACCCCGCCTGGCACCGCCACCAGCGTGTCTCGCGCCTCGGCGAAGTCCGCGTCGTCCGTCGCCGCCCAGAACACCGGCGCCACCGGCGCGCCCGTCTCGCGCTCGAGGGCGTCCGCGAGCGCGAGGGCGGACAGCGCCTTGGTCCAGGTGTAGATCGGGCCGCCGAAGAGGCCGGGCTGCTGGCCGGTCGTCACGACGACGCCGGAGCCTCCGGCCGCGCGCGCGAGCCGCTCGCCTGCGGCGCCGCCGATCGCCCCGAACGCCGGCCCCATCGCGTCGAGCCAGCCCGCGTCGTGGGACGAGCGAATGCCCCCGACCCGGGCGCGCCAGGCTCCGGGTGCCGTCACGTCGAACCAACCCGCGGGAGTCTCCCCGGCGAGCGCCGCACACGCGAGCGGGCCCGGGCCGAGCGGCTCGGTGATCACGCGCACGCCAGTCACGCCGGCGGGCCGCCGCGCCGCGGACGCGTCACTTGTGATAGGGCTCGCCGCGCACGATGCTGCCGGCGCGGTACAGCTGCTCGGCCAGCACGAGGCGGGCGAGCTCGTGCGGGAGCGTCCACGGGGCGACGGAGAGCTTCGTGCGCGCCCGCTCGCGCACGCGAGCGCCGAGGCCGAACGCGCCGCCGATCACGAACGCCACGTCCTGCCCGCGCTCGCGCTCGGACTGGAGCCACGCGGAGAACTGCTCCGACGAGAGTCGGCGCCCGTCGACCTCGCACGAGACGACGTGCGCCCCGCCCGGCAGCTTCTCCGCGAGGCGCTCGCCCTCGCGGTCGCGCACCTGGTCCGCCGTCGTGCCAGAGCGCGCGGGCTCCTCCCGCACCTCGACCACCTCGAGGGGCCAGTAGCGCGCCGCGCGCGTCTCGTACTCGCGGATCGCGGCCGCCAGCGGCTCGCGGGGCTTCCCGACGGCGGCCACGATCACGCGCACGCCGGCTCAGGCATAGCGGCGGCGGGAGCCGGCTCAGGCCAGGAGCCCGCGGGAGCCGGCTCAGGCATAGATCCCGCGCAGCCGGTGCACCGTCGCCACGCGGCTGATCGAGAGCATGTAGCTCGCGGTGCGCATGTTCACGCGGTGCTGCTTCGACAGGCTCAGCACGTCGGCGAAGCTCCGCACCATGATGTCGCGCAGGCGCTCGTTCACGACGTCCTCGGACCAGAAGTAGCCGCCGCGGTCCTGCACCCACTCGAAGTACGAGACCGTCACGCCGCCGGCGTTCGCGAGGATGTCGGGGATGACGAACACGCCCTTCTCCTCGAGGATCGCGTCGGCGCCGGCCGTCGTCGGGCCGTTGGCGCCCTCGCAGATGATCTTCGCGCGGACGTTCCGGGCGTTCTTGCTCGTGATGACGTTCTCGAGCGCCGCGGGGAGCAGCACGTCCACCTCGAGCGTGAGCAGCTGCTCGTTGGTGATCGCGTCGCCGCCGCCGTAGCCCTCGAGCGACTTGTGCTTCTTGACGTACTCGATCGCCTTGTCGACGTCGATGCCGCCCTTGTTGTAGTAGCCGCCGGTCCGGTCGCTGATGGCGACGACGCGGCACCCCTCGCGCGCGAGGAGCTGCGCGGCGACCGAGCCGACGTTGCCGAACCCCTGCACCGCCACGGTGGTTCCCGCGACCGGCATGCCGAGGTGGGCGAGGGCCTCCTTCGTGACGAACATGCACCCGCGCCCGGTGGCCTCGCGGCGCCCCATGGAGCCGCCCATCTCGACGGGCTTGCCGGTGACGACCGCGGTGACCGTGTGGCGCACGGCCATGGAATACGTGTCCATGATCCACGCCATCACGCGCTCGTTGGTGTTCACGTCGGGCGCGGGCACGTCGGAGTCCGGGCCGAGCGTCGCGATGATCCCGGAGGTGTAGCGTCGCGTGAGCCGCTCGAGCTCGCCCACGCTGAGCTTGAACGGGTCGCAGATCACGCCGCCTTTCGCACCGCCGAAGGGCAAATTCACCACCGCGCACTTCCACGTCATCCACGCGGCCAGCGCCGTCACCTCGTCCAGCGTCACGTTCAGGTCGAAGCGGATGCCGCCCTTGGCCGGGCCGCGCGACGTGTTGTAGAGCACCCGGATGCCGGTGAACACCTCCACGTCGCCGCTGTCCATCTGCACGGGGCAGGAGATGATGATCTGCTTCTCGGGATGGCGCAGCACCTTGTACAGCCCGGGCTCGAGGTCCAGCAGCTCGGCCGCGCGGTCGAAGCGAGACATCATCGCCTCGAACGGGTTCTCCTCGTTGAGGAAGCGGTCCTTGTCGGGCCGGACGATCTTGGTGGTGGGGAGGCGGAGGTCGGTGGCCATGAGGAAGGGATGCTGTGCCGGGCGCGACGCCGGCGCTCGAGTGTCTAGGAGTGGGCGGGGCGAGCGCCGAGCACGCTGGCTACGAGGCGCTCCACCTCCCCGCCGCCTCGCTCGAGGACGACCCGCTGGGAAACATACCACAACGGCCGCGCGGCGCGAGGCCAGTGGGCGGCGAGCTTCACGGCGTCCTTGAGCGTGCACACGACGTGGTCCGCCCGCTCCGCGCGCGCCGCGAGCGCGCCCGCCTCCTCCGCCGTGAACGCATGGTGGTCCGGGAACACCGCCGCGTCGAGGTGGCCCGCCACGGGGCGCAGCTGCGCGAGGAACGCCGCCGGGTCGCCGACCGCGCACACCGCGAGGGCGCGCGCGCCGCGCAGGGCATCGAGCGGGAGCGTGCGGCCATCGACGGTGGAGCGGAGCTCGCCGGGCGCGAGATGGGCCACGGCGATCGGCACCATCGGCGCGGCCCGTCGCGCGTGGCTCGCTGCCTCCTCGGCGCGCGCCGGGTCGGCCGCCTTCCGCGTGACGAGCACCAGCGACGCGCGGCGCAGCGCGTCGAGTGGCTCGCGGTACGGACCCGCCGGGAGGAGCCGCACCCGCCCGTCCCACCGATCGGCGCTGAGCAGCACGACGTCCGCGACGCGCCGCGCCCGGCGGTGCTGGAACGCGTCGTCGAGCACCGCGACGTCGCAGCCCTGCTCGCGGGCGCGCGCGGTCCCGGCGACCCGGTCCGGCGCCACGACGACGGGCACCGCAGGATTGAGGGCCGCGTGCACGAGCGGCTCGTCCGCGCCGTATCCGCGCATCACGACCGCCGGGCGCGCCCCGCGCGCCGCGAGCGCCGACGCGAGCCACGCCGCCACCGGCGTCTTCCCCGTCCCGCCGACCGTGACGTTGCCGACGCTCACTGCGGGGATCGCCGTCTCGCGCGACGCGAGCACGCCGCGATCGTACAGGGCGGCGCGCGCGCGCACGGCGGCGCCGTACGCGAGCTCCAGCGGCGCAAGCGCCGCGCGTGCGGTGGCGGGCAGCGGCCCGCGCCCGAACCACACCCACGACGCCGCGCGCTCGAGCACCGGCCCTACCAGCCGGCGAGCGCCCGGTCCGCGGCGTCACCGGCCGCGGCCAGCAGGCCCTCGAATCGCGCGGCCTCGCTCGGCGCCTCACGGGCCGACGCCGCCTCGACGCGCGCCGGCTCGCCGTACGCGATGCTCACGCGCGCGAACGGCTTCGGGATGAGGAACCGGTCCCAGCTCCGCAGCCGCCACGCGCGGCTCGCCCGCACGGCGATGGGGACGATCGGCGCCCCCGCGCGCTGGGCCGCGACCAGCGCGCCCGGCGCGAATGCGTGCGCCGGCCCGCGCGGTCCGTCCGGCGTCACTGCGACGGTGCGGCCGGACTCGAGCGCCTGCACCAGACCGAGCAGCGCGCGCGCCCCGCCGCGGGTGCTCGAGCCTCGCACCGTCGTGAGTCCCAGCCGCGTGGCGATCTGCGCCACGATCTCGCCGTCGTGGTGGGAGCTGATGAGCACCGCGGCCCCCTCGCCGCGATGCGCGAGCAGGAGGGGCAGCATCTCGCCGTGCCAGAAGGCGTAGATGAACGGCGTCCCGACGCTCCGGAGGCGCTCGCTCGACTCCCTGCCCCGCACGCGCACGCGCCACGTGCGCCCGAGCGCGCGCAGGAGCAGGACCCCGATCGGCACCAGCCAGCGTATCTGCCGGCGCTGCCGCCGATCGCGGGCGGCCGCCCGCGCGGCGGCCGCGGCGTCGGTCACGTCGCGAGCTCCGACACCATCCGCGCCACGCGCGCCGCGGCACCGGGGGAACCGAGCTTCGCGCGCACCTCGTCGAGCCCGGCGAGCAGCGCCGCGCGCTCGCGGCTGCGCGGGTCCAGCAGCGGCTCCAGCGCGTCGGCCACGGAGGAGGGCCGCAGCGCCTCCTGCACGAACTCGCGCGCCACCTGTCGCCCCGCGACGACGTTCACGAGCCCGATATGCGGGATCGTCACGAGGCGCCGCGCGATGGCGTACGTCCACCCGCTCGTGCGGTACGCGACGACGAGCGGGCAGCCCGCGACCGCCGCCTCCAGCGTCGTCGTGCCGCTCTTGCTCAGCACCGCGTCCGCCGCGCGCAGCACCGCGAACGAGCGCGAGTGCACGAGCGGGTACGGGCAGCGCGCGGGGTCCACGCGCACCGTCGGCGCCACGCTCACGACGGTCCGGAGGCCCGGGAGCCGCCGCTCGAGCTCGCGCGCCGTCGCGACGAACGGCTCCAGGTGCCGCTCGATCTCCTGCGCGCGGCTCCCGGGGAAGAGCGCGAGCACGCGCCCCTCTTCGGGAACGCCGATCTCGCGGCGCGCCGCCGCGCGGTCGGGAAGCTCCGTGGCGCGGTCGAGCAGCGGGTGCCCGACGAACGTCGCGTCGATGCCGTGCTCGCGGAGCAGCGCCTCCTCGAAGGGCAGGATGACGGCCGCCCTGGTGACGGTGTGCGCGAGCCGGGCGAGGCGCTTCGCCCCCCACGCCCAGACCTGCGGCGTGATGTAGTACAGCACCGGCACGCCGGCCGCGCGCGCCGCGGCGGCGACCTTCATGTTGAAGCCCGGGTAGTCGAGCAGCACGACGGCGGCGACCTGGCCGCGCCGCAGGCGGGCCGTGAGCAGTCGCAGTAGCGCCGCGTGCTTCGGCACGTGGCGGAGCACCTCCACGAAGCCCATCACCGCGAGGGCCCGCACGTGCTCGAGGAGCTCGACGCCCTCGGCCTGCATGCGGTCGCCGCCGACGCCGGCGAGCGCGAGGTCGGGGCGCAGCCGCCGCAGCTCCGCGGCCATGCCGGCGGCGTGCAGGTCGCCGGACGCCTCCCCGGCGACGATGAGGACCTCACGCACCCGGGCGCCCTCGCTCCGCGCCGCCGGCCGCGGCGGCGTGGGCGGCCGGGACGGCCGCGTCGCCGGACGCGCGGAGGTTCCGCTCGATGTCGCGCACGATCCGGATCGCCACCGCGAGCGCCTCGCGGCCCGCCTCCCCGCTCACCTCCACCGGGCGCTCGCCGCGCACCGCCGCGGCCCAGCTCTCGAACTCGAGCCGCAGCGGCTCCCCCTCCGGCGCCTCGATGGGCACGCGCTCGACGAACGCCTCGACGGCGAGCGGCCCCTTCCGGAGCTCCGCGATGTCGAGGTCGCGCCGGAGGCGGTAGAACTCGCCGGCGCCCGCGCCCAGGTCGAGCGACAGGTAGCCGCTCCGCTGGAAGATGCGGAGCTTGCGCATGCGCTCGCGCGAGACGCGGCTCGCCGTGATGTTCGCGACGGCGCCGTCGGCGAACGTGATGCGCGCGTTCGCGATGTCCACCGAGGGGGTGAGCACCGGCACGCCCGCCGCCGAGACCTCGCGCACGCCCGATCCGACGAGCGAGAGCACGAGGTCGATGTCGTGGATCATCAGGTCGAGCACGACGGCCACGTCGGCGCCGCGCGGATTGAACGGCGCGAGCCGGTCGCTCTCGATGAAGCGCGGCGTGTCGACGTGCGGCAGCGCGGCGCGGACGGCCCGGTTGAAGCGCTCGACGTGTCCCGTCTGCACGAGCACGCCCGCGCGCCGCGCGAGCTCCAGCAGCTCGTCGGCCTCCTCCACCGTGGCCGCCAGCGGCTTCTCGATGAGCAGGTGCTTGCCGCGGGCGAGCGCCGCCGCCGCCACCCGGTGGTGCGCCGGCGTGGGCACCACGACCGTCAGCGCGTCCGACGCGTCGAGCAGCGCCTCGAGCGACGCGTGCGCCTCGACCCCGAGCTCGGCGGCCACCTGCGCGGCGCGCTCCGGCCGCGCGTCATGGAACCCTACGAAGCGCACGCCCGGCAGGTCGCGGAGGATGCGCACGTGGTGGTAGCCGAGCCCGCCCGCGCCGACGACGCCGACGCGGAGGCCGCCGGCGCTCAGAAGCTCACCCCGCGCTGGCTCGCCTCGATGAAGGCGAGGAAGTCCTGCACCTCGGGCATCATCTGCAGCTCGGCGCGCGCGCGCTCCACGGCCTGGCGCAGATTCAGCTCCGACTTGAACAGCAGCCGGTACGCGCGCTTCAGCTCGCGGCGCACGTCCTCCGGAAAGCCGTTCCGCTCGAGCCCCACGCTGTTGAGGCCGTAGAGCTTGATCGGGTTCCCCACCGCCTTGATGAACGGGGGCACGTCCTGCGAGACGCGCGAGCACCCGCCGACGAAGCTGTACTTGCCGATGCGCACGAACTGGTGCACGGCGCTCACGCCGGAGATGATCGCGCGGTCCTCGACCGTGACGTGCCCGGCGAGCTGGGTCGCGTTGGAGATGATGACGCCGTCCCCGACGTGGCAGTCGTGCGCGAGGTGCACGTACGACATGAGGAAGCAGTTCTTCCCCACCGTCGTCTTGAACGACTGCGCGGTCCCGCGATTGACGGTCGCGTACTCGCGGATGGTCGTGTTGTCGCCGACGTCGACGGTCGTGTGCTCGCCGCGGAACTTGAGGTCCTGCGGGTCGCCGCCGAGGACGCTGCCGACGCCCACCTTCACGCCGGCGCCGAGCCGCACGTTCTTCTCGAGCGTCGCGCGGGGCGCGATCACGCACCCGTCGCCGAGCTCGCACCCCTCGCCCACGATGGCATACGGGCCGATCTCCACGCCGACGCCGAGCTTCGCGTCGGGCGCGACGATGGCGGTCGGGTGGATCTGCGTTTCGGCCTGCATCGTCATCGGTCGCGCACCATCGCGGCCATGTCCGCCTCGGCCACCGTCTCGCCGTCGACGCGCGCGACGCCGCGCATGCGGCACACCGCGCCGCGGATCTGCACCACCTCGAGCTCCAGCCGCAGCTGATCGCCCGGCTTCACCGGCTTGCGGAACTTCACGTTGTCGAGCGACATGAAGTACACGACCTTCGTCTGCGGCTCCTCGTACAGCCCGAGGAGCAGCAGCCCGCCCACCTGCGCCATGGCCTCGATGATGAGGACGCCCGGCATGATCGGGTGCCCCGGGAAGTGCCCCTGGAAGAACGGCTCGTTGATCGTGACGTTCTTGATGCCGACGATCTTCTTGTGCTCCTCCACCTCGAGGATCCGGTCCACCAGCAGGAAGGGGTAGCGGTGGGGAAGGACCCGCATGATCTCGTCGATCCCCACCGCCCCGGTCACCTTGGCCAGCACGCTGCTCTCCGCGTTGTGTGTTCCCGCCGCCGCGCCGGGCGCCCCGTCCCGCCGCGCCGCGCGCTTCATCTCGCGCACCAGCGTCACCGTCCCGCGGTGGCTGGGCTTGAACGCCACGACGCGCGCGCGCACGCGCGCCCCCGCGAGCGCGAGGTCGCCCACGCAGTCCATCGCCTTGTGCCGCACGAACTCGTCCGGCCAGCGCAGGGGCCCGCTCACCACCTCGCGCTCGTCGAGCACCACCGCGTTCTCGATCGACGCGCCCTGGATGAGCCCCTTGGCCCGCAGCGCCTCGACCTCGCGGAGGAAGCCGAACGTCCGCGCCGGCGCGAGCTCGCGGGCGAAGCTCCCCGGCTCCACCACCCACTGCCCGCGCTGCCGCCCGACGAGCGGGTGTGGGAAGTCGATCGTCACCTCGAGCTCGAGCCGGTCGGCGGGGTGCGCCTCGTACACGCTCTCCCCGTCGATCACGCGCACGGGCTCGGCGAGATCAAGGTAGTCGGCCCGGCCGCCGTGGGAAACCGCGCCCGCCGCCACCAGCGCGCGCAGGAAGGGCTCGGCGCTGCCGTCCATGATCGGCGGCTCGGGGCCGTCCATCTCGATCGTGAGGTCGTCGAGCCCGGCGCCGGCGACCGCCGCCAGCACGTGCTCCACCGTGTGCAGCGCCCGCTCGCCCTCGCCGAGCTGCGTGCGCCGCTCGCTGAGCACCGCGGCCTCGACGCGCGCGGGCACCGGGGGCGCGTCCGGCAGGTCGCGCCGGACGAAGGTGATGCCGCCACCCGGCGGGGCCGGGAGGAAACGCAGGCGGCACGGCACGCCCAGGTGCAGCCCCACTCCTACCACGTCGACCGGGCGCGCGACGGTGCGTCGCGGCTCGCTCACCCCTCCCCCGCGCCGCCGCCCGCCGCCGGACGGGTCCGCGCCTCCACGAGGCGCTCGAGTTGTCTCATCATCCCGGGGAGCTTGAACAGGGCCGCCTGCGCGCGCAATGCCTCGCGGTGCGGCCGCGCCGGATAGCCCGACCACGTCTCGCCCGCCGGCACGTCGCCGAACACGCCGGCCTGCGCCGCCAGCCGCGCGCCGGCGCCGATGGAGTGGTGCCCCGCGATGCCGACCTGGCCGGCGATGATGCAGCCGTCCTCGACGCGCACCGAGCCGGCGACGCCGACCTGGGCCATGAGGAGACAGAGCCGCCCGATGCGGACGTTGTGCCCCACCTGCACGAGGTTGTCGATCTTGGTCCCCGCCCCGATCACGGTGTCGTCGATGCTCCCGCGGTCGATCGTCGTGTTGGCGCCGATCTCCACGTCGTCCTCGACGAGGCAGCGCCCGACGTGCGGGATCTTCTCGTGCGCCCCGCCGCGGAAGACGTAGCCGAAGCCGTCGCTCCCGAGCCGTGCGCCGGCGTGCACCGCCACGCGCGTTCCGAGACGAGTGCCCGGGTACAGCGTCACCGACGCGTACAGCCGGCTCTCGGCGCCGATCTCGACGCCCTCGCCCACGACGCAGTGCGGCCCCACGGTCACGCCGTCGCCGAGCGCGGCGCCGTCGCCGATCACGGCGTAGGCGCCCAGGGCCACGTCCGCGCCCAAGCGCACGCCGCGGCCGATCACGGCGGTGGGGTGGACGCCCGCCGGGCGCGGCGGGGCCGCGTACAGCCGCGGGAGCATCGCGAGCATCGCCTCGTGCGGCTTGGCCACGACCACGCGCGCCCGCGCCCGCCCCTCGGCCTCGGCGAGCTCCGGGGCGACGAGCACGACGCTCGCCGACGAGGTGGCGAAGAGCGGCGCGTACCTGGCCACGGCGAGGAAGCTGAGGTCGCCCTCGCCCGCCCGGTCGAGCGGCGCCACGGCGCGTACCGGCGCATCGGGATCGCCGACGAGCCGGCCGCCGACGGCCCGCGCAACTTCAGCGGCGGTGAGGGAGCCTGCTCCCCCACCGCCGCCTGTCGAACCCGTCGTGCCGCGAGCGGTCACCGCGTCGGCGGCTTCGGCCTGGTCACACCCGCGGGCGCTCCGGCAGGCGCGCCGCCCGCCGGGCGCGCGGGGGTCGAGCCCGCGTTCGGGCGCGCGGCGGCCGGCGCCGGCCGCATCGTCCCGAGCCGCGAGAGGACGCGCTCGGTGATGTCGAGGTTCTTGTCGAACGCGACGATCGGCGAGTTCTGCGCGGCGAGGTCGACGATCATCGTGTAGCCGCTCGCGGCGCGCTC
>JBJMNJ010000303.1:0-3001 GCA_045804325.1 Gemmatimonadaceae bacterium | reverse complement strand
TAGAACTGCGTTGTCGACGCGGGCGCGGTGCCGCCGCCCAGGTTCTGCGTGACCGCGGTCACGCTGATCGCTTCTCCCGCGCCCGCCGCGGTCGGCGCCGTGAAGGTCGCGACCGTCACGTCGGGGCCGACACGCACGGTGCGCGAAGAGACGTTGTTGGCCTCGTTCACCTCCGCAACGAGGTCGCCGGAGTCGGCGCGCGCGAAGAGATACCACGTGCCGGTGGCGGTTCCCGCCGGCAGCGTGACTGTCACGGCCCCGCTGTCGGACGCGCCCGCGGCGAGCGCTGGCACCGCGCGGCTGCCGAGCAGGACGTCGCCGGGCTCGAGCGTCGCGTTCGCGGAGAGATAGAAGCTCGTCGTCGACGCGGCCGCGATCCCCGCGCCCTGGTTGCGCGTGGTGTCGCCCAGGGTGAGGGTTAGTCCGGCGCCGGCGTCGTTGGCCGCGGTGAAGGCCGAGAGCACGAGGTCGGTGCCGACGAGGATCGAGCGGTTGGTGAAGTTGTTGGTCTCGACCGTTTCTGGAACGAGTCCGTCGGCATCGGCCACGGCCAGCAGATAGTACGAACCGCCGGCGGTGTCCGCGGGAATGAGCAGCGACACGGTGCCGGTATCCGTCGCGCCGGGGGCGAGCGCGGGCACGGCGCGCGCGCCCAGCAGGACGTCGCCGCCGGGCAGCGAGTCGGCCGACAGGTAGAAGCGGGTGGTCGAGGCGGGCGCGGCTCCGCCGCCGGCGTTGCGCGTCGAGTCCGTGACGCTCACGGTGGCGCCAGCGCCGGCGCTCGCGGGCGCCGCGAGGCTCGACACCGTGAGGTCGGGCCCGACACGCAGGGTGCGGCTCGTGGTGTTGTTGTTCTCGTAGGTCTCGGTGACCGCGTCGAGGGCGTCGGCGCGCGCGAAGAGCGTGTACGTTCCCGTTGCCGTATCGGCAGGCAGGGTCACGGTGATCGAGCCCGCATGGGATGCGCCCCCGGCGAGGGCCGGCACGACGCGGCTTCCGAGCAGGAGGTCGGAGCCGTCGAGGGTCGAGTCCGCCGAGAGGTAGAAGCTCGTCGTCGTCGACGGGGCGTTTCCTCCACCCGTGTTGCGCGTCGTGTCGGAGATCGCGATCGGGAGGCCCGCGCCCGCGTCGTTGGGCGCGGTAAGGCTCTGCATGCCCAGGTCCGGCCCGATGAGCAGGCTGCGGTTGATCGAGTTGTTACCCTCCTGCGTCTCGGCCACCACGTTGTCGCCGTCGGCTACCGCGATGAGGTAGTAGGCGCCACCGGGCGTTGCCGCCGGGATCGTCGCGGTGACGGAGCCCGTGTCGGACGCGCCCGGAGGAAGCGCCGGCACCGCGCGGCTCGCGAGCAGCACGTCGCCCCCGTCCAGCAGCCAGTCGCTCGATAGGTACACGCGCGTGGTCGAGGCGGCGGCCGTGCCGGCGCCGGCATTGCGCGTGGTGTCGGTGAGCGTGATCGCGCTGCCTGCACCCGCGGCGGTCGGCGCGGTGAGGCTGAGGAGCACCAGGTCGGGGCCGATTCGCAGCGTGCGGCTTGCCAGGTTGTTGTTCTCGTACGCCTCGGCGACGACGTCGCCCGCGTCGGCGCGTGCGAACAGCGTGTACGTGCCCGTGGCCGTGCCAGCGGGAATGGTGACCGTGACCGAACCCGAGCTCGACGCGCTCGAGGCGAGCGCGGGAACTGCGCGGCTGCCCAGGAGCGCGTCGCCGGCATCGAAGGTCGCGTCGGTGGAGAGATAGAAGCTGGTAGTGGAGGGCGCCGTGGTTCCGGTGCCCTGGTTGCGCGTCGTGTCCGAGAGCGCGAGCGTGAGGCCCGCGCCGGCGTCGGTGGGCGCCGCGAACGAGAGCACGACGAGGTCGGCGCCGATCACGATGCTCCGATTGATGATGTTGTTGGATTCGACCGTCTCGGCGACCACGTTGTCGGCGTCGGCCGCCGCGATCAGGTAATACGAGCCGCCCGCGGTCGTCGCGGGGATGGTGAGCGACGCCGAGCCCGCGCTCGAGGTTCCGGGCGCGAGCGATGGAACCGCGCGGAATCCGAGGAGCACGTCGTCGCCGTCGAGGGTGCCGTTCAGCGAAAGGTAGAAGCGCGTGGTCGAGGCCGCGGCCGTGCCGCCGCCCGAGTTGCGCGTCGTGTCGCTCACGACGAACGAGGTTCCCACGCCGGCGGTCGCGGGCGCGGTGAACGTCGTCACGTTGAGGTCGGGCCCCACGCGCAACGTGGCGCCGCGGGTGTTGTTGTTCTCGTAGGTCTCGCCCACGACGTCGCCCGAGTCCGCGCGCGCGATCAGGGTGTAGACGCCCGTGGCGGTCGCCGCGGGAAGCGTGAGCACGACCGAACCCGAGCTCGACGCGCCCGCCGCAAGCGCGGGAACCGCGCGGCTGCCGAGCACCGTGTCCGCGGCATCGAGAGTGCCGTCGTTGGAGAGATAGAACGTGGTGGTCGTCGCCACGGCGGCGCCCGAGCCGGCGTTGCGCGTCGTGTCGGTCACCGTGAGCGGCAGTCCGGCGCCGGCGTCGGTGGGGGCGGTAAGGTTGGAGACCTGCAGGTCCGATCCCACCAGCACTGTCGTATGCAGGACGTTGTTCGCCTCCTGCGTCTCAACCAGCGCGTCGTCGCCGTCGGCCTTGGCAAGCAAATAATAGGTGCCGGCCGTGAGGCTGGCAGGCAGGGTGACCGTGACCGAGCCCGAGTTGCTGGCCCCGGGGGCGAGCGGCGGAACGGCGCGGCTCGCCAACAAGAGGTCCCCGGCGTCGAGCGTCGCGTTCGAGGAAAGATAGAACGTGGTCGTGGAGCTGCCCGCGCCCGCGGCGCCCTGGTTGCGCGTCGTGTCGGTCAGGGTGATGGATGCACCCGCCCCCCCCGTGGCCGGGCCCGTCAACGCGGTCACGATGAGGTCCGGCGGTATCTCGTCGCTCGTGACGGTCACCGTCGCCTGCGCCGGCGAGACCAGGTACGCGGGGTTGGGCGAGAGCGTGACGATCACCGTCTCGTTGA
>JBJMNJ010000302.1:0-13445 GCA_045804325.1 Gemmatimonadaceae bacterium | reverse complement strand
ACCGCCCGTCGTGGTCGTGCCGCCTGGCGTCCACGACGTCCGCCGCGAACGCGCGGAAGCTGCCGAGGATCATCTCGAGCGCCTCGCGGTCCTCGGCCGAGGGCTCGGGGAAGGGGAAGACCAGGTCCTCGCGCAGCTCGCCGAGGAAGACGCCCTTGGTGAAGGACGGGTTGACGTCGGGCGCGGCGAGGTGGACCTCGGTCTTGCTGGCGCTCGCCTGGGGGGCTGTATGAGTCATGGCGACGCTCCGTGTCGCTGAAGGGATCTACGAAGCTGCGGGCTGCGGACTACGGTGCCCGCAGCCCGCAGCCCATCGAAATCTACCGCGAGGTGCTCTTCGGCTGCTCGGTCGGCGCCGGGTAGCCCGCCCCTTCGGGGAGCTTCACGGGGACACGGTACGTCCCCGTCGGCAGCTTGAACGCGCCCGTCGCCGGGATGATGCCCTCGGGGAGCCGGAAGCGGCCGACGAGCTGCTGGAGCTCCGCCGCCTCCTCCGCGAGGCGCTGGCTCACCTGCGCCATCCCCTCGGTGCTCGCCGTCTGCTCCTCGGTCGTCGCGCCCACCTCGGTGGCCGTCGCGGCGTTCTCCCGCACGAGCTGCTCGATGGTGCGCACCTGCACGTCCACCGCCGCCACCGTCTCGCGCTCCTGGATGATGCGCTCGGAGATCTCCTGCACCGAGCGGTCGATGCCGCGGATCGCGTCGACCATCGTCGCGAGCGCGCGCTCGCTGTCGCTCGCCACGGACGTGACGCCCGCCACGCGCTCGCCCCCCTCGCGCATGGCCGACACCACGGCGCCCGTGCGCTGCGAGATCGTCTCGATCAGCTCCCCGGCCCGCATCGCCGCGCCGTGGCTCTGGTCGGCGAGCTTCCGCATCTCCGACGCCACGACCGCGAAGCCGCGCCCGTGCTCCCCGGCGCGCGCCGCCTCGATGGCCGCGTTGAGCGCGAGGAGGTTCGTCTGCTCGGCGAGCTGCGAGATGGCCTGCACGAGCGTCCCCACCTGCCCGGTCGCCTTCACGAGCTCCGTGCTCGCGTCGGTGGAGCGCTGCACCACCTCGCGGACCTCGAGCAGCGTCGTCCCCGCGCGCCCGATCTGCTCGCGGCTCCGCTCCACGACGCCCACCACCGCGTCCGCCTCGCGCCGCACCTGCACCGCGCGCTCCGCCACTTCGGCGTTGAGCGCCGAGAGGCGCCCGGCCAGCTCGTGAAGTCGCTCCGCCTCCGCGTGCTCCTGCTCGAAGCGGGTCACCGCGGCCTCCATGCTCGTCGCCACCTCGCCGGCCGAGGCCGCGAGCTCCTCGTTGCCGGCGGCGAGCTCCTGCGCGCCGTCCACGACGCTCCCGGTGGTGCGCGCCGTCGCCGCGATCAGCGCCGCGAGGTTGCCGATGAACTTGTTGAAGTGCTCGCCGAGGCGCGCGATCTCGACGTCGCCGCTCGTGGGCAGCGTGCGCGTGAGGTCCGCGTCCCCCTCGGCGATGTCGCGCAGCGCCTCCCCGGCGTCGGTGAGCGGGCCCACCAGGCCGATGCGCGCGTACGTGCGGAAGATGGCCAGCCCGATGACGAAGAGCAGCACGCTCGCGGCGCCGAGCGTCAGGGCGAGCGTCCGCTGGGCCGCGTCGAGCGCGCGGAGGTCGAGGCCGAGGTGGAGCTCGGCGAGACCGCCGGGGACGTCCACGTCGATCTCGCTGACGCGCACCGCGCGCCCGGCCGCGTCCACGAACCGCCGCCGGCCGTGCGCCTCCGTGCTCATGACCACCCGCCGCAGCGTCTCGGCGTCCACGCCGCCCGGGCGCGTCGCGGCGACCGCGCGCCCGTCGCGCGTGCTGAACGCGGCGTAGGCGAGCACGTCGTCCTGCGTGAGCAGCGCGTCGAGCATGGGCCGCACGACGATGCCCAGGTCGGCGCCGGGCGAGCTCGCCGCGAGGCTCATGTCCATCGCCGGCCCGCGCGCGAACGCCTGCCGTCCGGACGACGCGGCCTCCACGTAGCGCACGGAGGAGGTGACGAGCATGATGAAGCTCAGCGTGAGCGTCAGCATCCCGACGCCCCCGGTCACGAACGCGATGAGGCGGCCCCCCACCGAGAGCGGCACCTTCGCGAGCCAGCCGCGCAGCAGTATGCCGCCGGACCAGAGCACCGCCAGCGCGGGGAGCGTGAAGAGCGCCGTCACCCCCCAGCCGAGGTAGGCCACGGCGTACGCCGCCGTGACGCCCGCGCCGACGAACACGGGCGACGGGATCAGCTCGTCGCGCACGAGCTGCCGGAGGCTCAGGGCGCGCCCGCTCTCGCGGCTCGCGTACGCCCACATGAACGTGTTGTTGAGCGCGACGAAGCCCGCGGTGCCCAGGAGGGCGGCGCCGAGGTAGCGCGCGGCGAGCGCCCAGTCCCCGTCGATCGCGCGGAGCGGCGGCTCCACGCCGAAGCGCGGCCCCACCATCGCGACGTAGACGCCGGTGAGCAGGAGCAGGCAGACGGCGAACTGCGCGAGCGTGAACACGCCGCGCATCGCCGTGCGCCGGCGCCGCACCACCGTCGCGAGCCACCCGAGCTGCACGGCGACGAGCGCCACCGCGGGGCCCTCGAGCAGCAGCGCGAGCACCACCGCCGCCGGCTCGGCGCTGATGACGAGCGCGGGGCCGAGGGGGACCTCCACGAACGCGAGCGCCGCGACGAGCAGCGCGTAGAGGAGCGCGGGGCCGAGCCGCGCGGTCTCGAGGGGGACGGGCCAGCGGAGCAGGAGGCCGGCGGCGAGCGCGCCGACCACGAAGGTCGCGGCGGTGAGGCGGCGCAGCTGGGACTGCCGATCTATCTCAGTCACGGAAAGCAGGACGGCGGAGAACGCGGCGCCTTGCGGCGCGGGGCGAAGCGGGTTCATCTACCTGACGACGCCGCGCCCCCTCTGGGCACGGCGCGCCCCTTCGCGCCCATGAGCTTCTCCGAAGACGACGCCCCCCTCCCCGAGCCCGCCGCGGCGCCGCAGGCGGTCATGTCACGCCTCCGCGTCGCCTTCCAGGGGGAGCTCGGCGCGTTCAGCGAGGAGGCGGTCTACCAGCTCTGGGGCGACGCGGCGGAGCCGCTCCCGATGCAGACCTTCGAGGACGTGATGATCGCCGCGGAGACGGGCGCCGCGGACTACGGCCTCCTGCCGATCGAGAGCACGCTCACCGGCGGGGTGGTCCACTCCTACGACCTGCTGAACCTCCACGACGGGCTGCGCGTCGTCGCCGAGGTGGTGGTGGAGGTGCACCTGGCGCTGCTGGCGCTGCCGGGGGCGCGGCTCGCGCAGATCCGCACGCTCGCGAGCCACCCGCTCATGCTCGCGCAGTGCACGCACTTCCTCGCGCGCTATCCGGAGATCCGGCCGCAGCCCGCCTGGGACACCGCGGGCGCCGCGCGCGAGGTGCGCGAGCTCGAGGACCGCACGCGCGCCGCCGCCGGCACGCGCCGCGCGGCCGAGCGCTTCGGGCTGCACGTGCTCCAGGAGCGCATCGAGGACCGGCCGGACTGCCAGATGCGCTTCCTCGCCGTCTCGCGGGACGGCGGCTCGGTGGCCGTCGGCGCGCCGGCGCGCTCGGCGATGCAGTGCGTGCTCCCGCAACACGCCGGCGCCCTGGTGGCGCTGCTGCGCCCGATGGCCGACGCGGGCTTCAACGTCAGCCTCCTCGCCACGCATCCCACGCGCGAGCCGTGGCGCTACTGGTTCTTCCTCGAGTTCGACCACCCCGGCGGCGACCCGCGCGTGCAGGAAGCCCTGGCCGCGGCCCGCCGCACGAGCGCGGAGTTCCGCTACCTCGGCACGTACCCACGCTGGCCGGTGCCGGAGTCGGGCGTGGGCGGGATGCTGCCGGGCATATTCTGACGGCCTTCGCAGCCGTCGGCCGTCAGCGGTCAGCTGCCAGCGGTGTCGTCCACCGTCACCGTCACCTCCGCATCCGCGATCGCGACCGCGACCGTGCCGTAGAGGGGTCAGCGGCGCTTGAAGCCCTCGACGAGGCGCGCGGCCGCGGCGTCGTCCGTGCCCGAGAGCGTGAAGTCGACGCGCACCGAGGTGAACACGGTCACGTCCTCGCGCGGCTGGCGGGAGCGGTCGATCGTGCCGTGCACCGAGACGGCCACGCGGTCCACCCGCTCGCCGGCGTCGCGCGCGATCACGTGCACGAGCTCCACGCCGCACGACGCGACGGCGCTGAGGAAGAGCTCCGGCGGCGTGAGCTCCTCGCCCGGACAGCCGTTCGTCACGGGGCCGTCCACGATGAAGTGGTGGTCGCGCGCGCTGCACAGCACGCGCCCGAAGACGTCGGTGGAGCGGGCGCGCACCTGCACGCGGCGGACGGGGGAGGGCTGCGGCGCGGTCATGGCGGGAACGTACGAGCGGAGGACTCCGCCTACAACTGCAGGTCGCAGTAGAATAACCCCATGCGAAACCTGCTCAGTGCCTCCATCGGCGCCGTCCTCGCCTTCGGCGCCGCCTTCGTGATGAGCGCCGGCGCCCAGCGTCCCGCGGACGGCGTGGCGATCGTGCCGCGCCCCGCGAAGGTCTCGCGCCCCGTCGGCGCCGCGTTCCGGTTCGGGCCGCGCACGGTGATCCATGCCGACGGGCGCGCCGAGCCCGTGGCGCGCCGCCTCGCCGCGTACCTCGCGCCGGCCACCGGCTACGCGCTCGCGATCCGTCCGCCGTGGACGAGCTCCGCGCCCGAGGGCGTCGTGCTGCTCGCGATCGACCCGTCGCTCGCCCGGCTCGGGCCCGAGGGGTACCGCCTCGAGGTGCGCCGCTACGTGATGCGCATCGCCGCGCCCGCGGAGGCCGGGCTCTTCTACGGCGTGCAGACGCTGCGGCAGCTCCTCCCGCCGGAGGCGTTCGCCGACACGCTCGTGCGCGGCGTGACGTGGTCGGTGCCCGCCGTGACGGTGGAGGACTGGCCCCGCTTCCGCTGGCGCGGCCTGCACCTCGACGTCGCGCGCCACTTCATACCGAAGGACGCGGTGAAGCGCTACGTCGAGCTGCTGGCGCTCCACAAGATGAACACCTTCCACTGGCACCTCACCGACGACCAGGGGTGGCGGCTCCAGATCCGGAAGTACCCGCGCCTCACCGAGGTCGGCGCGTGGCGCGACGAGACCGTGATCGGCTGGCCCGACCGCCGCGACAGCACGAAGAACCGCTTCGACACCGTCCGGCACGGGGGCTTCTACACGCAGGACGACGTGCGCGAGGTCGTGGCGTTCGCGCGCGAGCGCTTCGTGAACGTCGTCCCGGAGATCGAGATGCCGGGCCACGCCCAGGCGGCCATCGCGGCCTACCCCGAGCTCGGCGTGCGCGGCGACACCGTGCGGCCGTGGGGGAGCTGGGGCGTCAGCACCTACATCTTCAATCCCGAGGAGCGCACGGTGCGCTTCCTCCAGGACGTGCTGACGGAGGTGCTCGAGCTCTTCCCCTCGCCCTTCATCCACGTGGGCGGCGACGAGGCGGTGAAGGACCAGTGGCGCGCGAGCCCGCGCGTGCAGCAGCTCATGCGCGAGCGCGGGCTCGCGGACGAGCACGCGATGCAGAGCTGGTTCATCCGCCAGATGGACGCGTGGCTCACCGCGCGCGGGCGCCGCCTCGTCGGGTGGGACGAGATCCTCGAGGGCGGCCTCGCCCCGAACGCCACGGTCATGAGCTGGCGCGGCACGAGCGGCGGCATCGCCGCGGCCGAGAGCGGGCACGACGTCGTGATGACGCCGTCGAGCCACACGTACTTCGACTCGTACCAGACCGAGGCGCGCCAGAACGACCCGAACGAGCCGCTCGCGATCAACAACTACGTCCCGCTCGACCGCGTCTACTCGTTCGACCCGCTCGCCGGGATCGCCCCGCAGCACTGGTCGCACGTGTTGGGCGCGCAGGGCCAGCTCTGGACGGAGTACATCCCGGACCCGAAGGACCTCGAGTACAAGGCGTACCCGCGCGCGAGCGCGCTGGCCGAGGTGGTGTGGACGCCGCCGACGCTGCGGGACTACGAGGACTTCACCCTGCGCCTGGCGGAGCACGGGCGGCGGCTGGAGGCGATGGGCGTCAACTACAGGAAGCCGAGGTAGGGCGGCCGTGGGCCGTGGAGCTCGAGCCTGAGACACAGGCCAAAGACCAAAGACCAAAGACCACCGACCGTGAGCCACAGGACCGACCCGGGTCGGTCCTGTGGCTCACGGTCTTTAGTCTGTAGACGTTGGTCTCTAGCTCACGACCGACGACCGACGACCGACGACCGACGACCCACGACTCAGCCAGTGTTCCGCAGTCCCTGTGCGATTCCGGAGAGCGTGGTGGAGAGTGCTTCGTCCACCTGCGCCTTCTCGCCCTCCGGCACGCCGCGCCGCTTGCGGCGCAGCAGCGCGATCTGGAGCAGCGACAGCGGGTCCACGTACGGGTTGCGCAGCGCGATCGCCGCCTGGAGCACCGGCACGTCGTCGAGCAGGTGCTCGTGGCCGCGGACCCTGAGCACCGCCCACACCGCGCGCCCGTACTCCTCCTCCAGCCGCTCGAGCAGCTCCGCGTCCGCGCCGAGGGACTCGACGTAGGCGCGCGCGATGGCGAGGTCGGTCTTGGCGCAGACCATCTCGATCTTCGCCAGCAGGTCGTCGAAGAACGGCCACGCCTGCGCCATCCGCCGCAGGAGCCCGAGCCCCTCCGGCGTCTCCGCCAGCTCGCCGAGCGCGGTGCCGGCGCCGAGCCAGCCGGGGACGACGAGGCGGATCTGCGTCCACCCGAACACCCAGGGGATCGCGCGTATCCCCTCGATGCCGGCCTTCGCGCCCGGCCGGTACGCCGGCCGCGAGCCGAAGCGCGCCCCCGCGAGCTCCTCCACCGGCGTCGCCGTGCGGAACAGGGCGAACAGCTCGTCCGACTCGTGCACGAGCGCGCGGTACACGCCTAACGACCGCTCCGCCATGGCGTCCATCGCCTCGCGGAAGTGCCGCACCTCCGCCCGGTCCAGCCCCTCGCGCCAGTCGAGGAATCCGTGCCGGAGCGCCCCGGCCAGCGTCACCTCCATCGTCCGCTCGGCCACCGGCAGCAGGCCGAACTGCTGCGAGATGATCTCCCCCTGCTCGGTGATCTTCACGCGGCCCCGCACCGTCCCCGGCGGGAGCGCCGCGAGCGCGCGGTCCACCGGCGAGCCGCCGCCGCGCCCGACGCTGCCGCCGCGCCCGTGGAAGAGCCGGAGCTCCACGCCGGCGTCGTCGCACACCTGGACGAGCGCCTCCTGGGCGCGGTAGAGCGCCCAGCTCGCGGAGATGATCCCGGCGTCCTTCCCCGAGTCCGAGTAGCCGATCATGACCTCCTGCCGCATGCCGCGCGCGCGGAGCTGCCGCGCGTACACCGGGTCGGCGAAGAGCTCGCGCATCACCGCCGGCGCCCGGTCGAGGTCGTCCAGCGTCTCGAAGAGCGGCACGACGTCCAGCCGCGACTCGGGCGAGCCCGCGAGGTCCACGAGCCCCGCCTCGCGCGCGAGCAGCAGGACGCGCAGGAGGTCCGTCGCGCCCCGCGTCATGGAGACGATGTACGTGCTCGCCGCCGCCGGCCCCGCCTCCTCCTGCACCAGCCGCACGGCGCGGAACGTCTCCACGACCTTGCGCGCGTCCTCGCCGAGCGGGAGGTGCGGGCCCACGAGGGGACGGCGGCCGAGCAGCTCGCGGCGCAGCGCGTCCGCGTCGAGCGGCGGCTCCCCGAGCGCCGCGGCGATCTCGGCGAGCGCCGCCTCGTGCGAGTCGGCGTGGTCGCGCGCGTCCATGCGGAAGCCGTGGAAGCCGTGCGCGCGCGCCGCCGCGAGCAGCGGGTCGAGCCCCGTGCGGCACGCCTCGGCCGCCCCGGCCGCGAGCAACGCCTCGCGCACGAGGAGCAGGTCTGCCGCGAAGGCTGCGGCGTCCGGGTACGCCGCCGGGTCGTGCGCGGGCCGGCCCGCGTCGCGCGCGGCGACGACGTGGCGCGCGTGCTCGCAGCGCGCGGACATGAGCGTGAGCTTGAGGCGCACCGGCTCGTCGGCGTTGCGGCGGGCGTTCGCCGCCCAGACCTCGGGGAGCAGCGCGCGGTCCGCCTCGAGGCTCTCGAGCAGCGCCCGCGGCGGCGTGGCGAGCTGCGCGCTGAGCGAGAGGCGCTCGACGAGGTCGTCGAGCGCGCGCACGTAGCGCCCCAGCACCGCGTGGCTCGCCCGGCGCGCCGCCGCGACGGTGATCTCCGGCGTCACGAAGGGGTTCCCGTCGCGGTCGCCCCCCACCCAGGTCCCCAGCGCGAGCGGGCTCGCGAGCCGGAGCCCCTCCGACCCGGCCGTGGCGCCGAACTCCTCCTCGAACGCGCGTATGATCGCCTCGCGCGCCCGCTCCCCGGCGTCGAGCAGGCGCGTCTCGAGGTACCAGAGCACCGTGCTCACCTCGTCGCGCACCGTCGGGCGGTCGCGCCGCACCTCGGCGGTGAGCCAGAGCAGCTCCACCTCCGCCTCGAGGCGCGCCTCGAGCGGGCGGCACTCGGCCGGCGGCGTGCGCTCGCGCTCGAGCAGCAGCTCGGCCACGCGCGCCTGGAGCGAGAGCAGCGTGCGGCGCGTGGACTCGGTGGGGTGCGCCGTGAGCACCGGCCGCACCTCGAGCGCCTCGATGGCGCGCGCGACCTCCTCCGCCCGGCGGCCCGCCTCGCGCAGGCGGCGCATCGTCCAGCGCGCGGACGCGGGCTGGGCCGCCGCGGGGTCGCCGCGCAGGTAGTCGTTGCGCCGCCGCACCCGGTGCACCTGCTCGGCGGTGTTGATGAGCAGGAAGAAGAGCGTGAACGCGCGCGCGGCGAT
The DNA here is from genome assembly GCA_045804325.1 of Gemmatimonadaceae bacterium. Classification (GTDB taxonomy): domain Bacteria; phylum Gemmatimonadota; class Gemmatimonadetes; order Gemmatimonadales; family Gemmatimonadaceae; genus JBJMNJ01. The sequence continues at coordinate 4,631 of JBJMNJ010000302.1, read as the reverse complement.
GGTCGCCTGGTCGAGTGGCAGCGCCTCCACCGTGGCGAGGAGCGCCTCGAGCGTCGGCGCCCCGTTCTCCCGGCGGCGGCGCGCGCGGCTGGAGGTGCGCAGCAGCTCCACGGTGCGCAGCGCCTCCGCCCCCTCGAGCCGCCCGATCACGCGGCCGAGCGCCCCCGCGAGCCAGCGCACGTCGTCGTGCAGCGGCTGGTCCTCCGCGCGAGTGGCGGGCTCGGGCGGGACGATGGTCTGTCTGCTGGTCGTCACGCGAGGAAGTTATCCCGGACGGAAGGGCCGCGTAACGTCGGCGCTCCGCCGGCGGCGTTAGAACTCGCGCCGCTTCATCTCCTTGAAGAACTGGCTGCGCTCGATGACGTCGTCGCCCTCGTCCTCGGGCTTGCTCGTCGCCTCGAGCGTGGGGTCGTACTTCTTCCCCTTCTTCTTCTTCGCGGCCTGCTCGGCCTTGGCGACGTTCTGCTTGATGAGCTTCGCGAGCTGCTTCTCGTTCACGGGGCCCTCGTCCCTCGGGTGGTGGGGCGCCGGGGCGGCCCCTCGTACGAAAGATGCCGCCCGGGCGGCACCGCGCGGAAGACGATCGCCGGCGGCCGGGGTAATGGCGGCCCCGGCTGGACGCTCTAGCCGCCCGGCGCGACGGGCCCCAGATTCGCGATTGTCACCTACGCCGAGACTGCGATGTCCACGCCAGAGAAGTCGGCCGCCCGCGACGCCTCCATCGCTCCGCCCACCGCAAGCCTTTCCCGCCGCGACTTCGTCCGCCTGATCGGCGCCGGGAGCGCCGGGCTCGCCGCCGGGCTCGCCGCCTGCTCGCGCGCGACCGAGGAGGCGGCCGTCAACGCCGCGGCCTCGGGCGCGAGCGCGAGCGGCTCCATGGCGTCCGCGGCCGTCTCCGGCAACGCGGATCCCACCCCGCTCGGCATCCAGCTCTACACGGTGCGCAACGCCCTCCAGGCGGACCCGGCGGGCGTGCTCATGGAGCTCGGCCGCATCGGCTATCGCGAGGTGGAGACCGCCGGCACCGCGGGGAAGACGGCCGCCGAGTTCCGCGCGATGATGACTCGCGCCGGGCTCACGTCGCCCGCCGGGCACTACCCCATCGAGCGCATGCGGAGCGACATGGCCGGCGTCATCGCCGAGGCGCGCACGCTCGGCCAGCGGTGGATCGTCTGCCCGTGGCTCGGCGAGGACGCGCGCACGGCGGCGGGCTACCGTGCGCTCGCCGCGGACCTGAACACGGCGGGCGCGGCGGCGCGCGACGCGGGCATGCGCGTGGCCTACCACAACCACGACTTTGAGTTCCGCACGCCCGAGGGCGGCCGCGGCTTCGACACGCTGCTCGCGGAGACGGACTCGGCGCTCGTGGACTTCGAGATGGACCTCTACTGGATCACGAAGGCCGGCGGTCGCCCGCTCGACTACTTCGCGAAGTACCCGGGGCGCTTCCCGCTCGTGCACGTGAAGGACATGAGCGCGAGCGGCGCGTTCGCCGACGTCGGCGCGGGCACGATCGACTTCGCCGGCATCTTCGCGCAGGCCGGGCGGGGCGGCGTCCAGCACTACTTCGTCGAGCGCGACGACGCGCCGAGCGCGGCGGACCCGCTGGCGAGCGCGCGCGCGAGCTTCACGGCGCTGCGCCGGCTGCGCGCGTAAGGCGGCGCTCGGCCCTCGGCCGCCGGGCGGCAGGCCGAGGGCCGCTACTTGGTCGGCACCTCCCCCCGCACGAGCGCCGCGAGCCACGCCGCCGAGCGGCGCGTCCACGGCTCGAGCTGGCGCGGCGTCGCCAGGTGGTTGTGCGGCGCGTCCGGCATCGGCGCGGCCTCCTTGGGCCCGCGCATCTGGTTGAACGTGGACCAGATCCCCGCCGGCGCCGACACCTCGTCGATGAACCCCATCGCGACCAGCGCGCGCGCCGTGATGCGCGGGGCGAAGTTCGCGGGGTCGAAGTAGCGCGCGGTCTCGCGCACGTCGGGGCGCGACACGTCCCAGTTCGGGTAGCTCGCGCCGCGCCCGTGCAGCGCGGCCGTCACGTCCGAGCCCGACGGGACGTTGACGACGAGCGCCGTCACGCGGGGGTTGAGGCCCGCGGTCGCGAGGCTCTGCTGCCCGCCCATGCTCGTCCCGGTCACCACCATCGTGCGCCCGTCCCACTCCGGGCGGCTCGCGAGGTACTCCACCGCGCGGTAGTCGCCGAGGTACATGCGGAGGAAGTAGCTCTCGTCGCGGCTGTGGCGGCCGACCAGGTTGTACTGCTTGATGATCGCGGGCAGCGCGTCGTAGAACGCCTGCGGCATGTCGCCCGGCACGTCGTGCGGCTCGACGTTGAGCACGAGCCACCCCTGCGCCGCGGGCTCGGTGACCCACGGCTTCTGGAGCGGGTACGGCGGGCTCGCCCACTGGTAGACGACCATCGCGGGGAACTTTCCCTCACGCGCCGGCTTCGCGAGCTGCCCGTACACGTGCGCGCCGCCGACGTTGTCGAGGCGCACGGTCGCCCACTCGACGCCCGGCTTCCCACTCTCGCCCGGCGTGACGACGGGGTTCACGGGCACGCTGTCGAGCGCGCGGAGCTTCGCCGCCCAGAACGCGTCGAAGTCCGCGGGCCGCGGCTCCGCGGGCGCGATGCGCTCGGGGGACACCGCCGCGCCGAGCAGCACGCGCCCGGGGCCGCCGGTGCTCCGGTCGCCGAACGTCGTGTCGGCGCGCGGGGGCCTCACCTCCACGAGCAGCATCCCCGGCTCGGCGAGCGTCGTCTCGATGCGCGCGCGGCCGCGGCTCAGGTCGAGCGTGCCCGCGGCGACGGTGTCGCCGCCGTTCCGGCGGACGACGTACGGGTAGCGCGCCGCGGCGGCGTCCTTCGCCACGCGGGGGCCGGCCGCGGGCAGCGTGACCGTCCACCCGACGCGCTCGCCGGCGGCGTAGATGCCGGTGGTGCGGTCGGGGGTGAAGGTGGGCGTCTGCGCGGCGGCCGTCGCGGCCACCGCCAGCGTGAGGGCGAGAGAGCGGAGGATGCTGATGCGCATGGGCGTAGTGTAAACAGCGCACGCCGCGGGGGGGCCCCCCCACCGGGACGTTACCGTCGCCGCCCGATCACGCCGTCACCGATTCGTCGCAGCCAGGAGCAGTTCCGCTACGCAGCACGCGGTACGCGGCGCACAGCGCGCAGCGCCGTGCCGAGCTCGCCCCGCCCGAGCCAGTAGGCGTCGCCGCCCACGGCGCCGAAGCGCGGGCCGCGCGCCGGTGCCGACGCCGCCGACACTGATGGCGGTGACGCCGACGCACGCCGTGTCCCTCGGCGCGCCGCGCTTCTCGGGGCACGGCTTCGGCCCGGTGCTGACGTGGATCTGGAGGAGCGCCGCGCCGGTGAGGAGGAGGTTCATCCAGTGCGGTGAAAGTGTGCTCGCAGGGCCGCCTACTGCCGCGGGCGGCTCGACGGCGGCACCATCCCCTTCATGCGCATGTAGGTGACGACGTTGCCGTAATGCTCGGAGTTGTGGTTCGCGTTCATGGCCAGCGCGAAGAGCCCCGTGCGCTCCATCCCGAAGAACGTCACGCCGCGCGCGGCGTCGGCGTCGGAGACGCGGTACGCGCGGTCGCAGTACTCGGTGGACGCCTTCAAGGCCGCGACGATCGCCGCCTTGGTCGTGGCGGTCTTCTCGATGTTCGCCTCGTCCGCGTCGCGGTTCTCGCGGAGGAGGGGGGCGCAGAAGGCGTACTGCGAGCCGGCCACGTGAGCGACGAGCGCGCCGAAGCTGCGCACGGTCTGCACCGGCTTCCAGCCGTAGTCCGCCTCGGGCCACTCCTCGGCCGCGATGGTGATGTTGCGGATGGTCCCGCGCCAGAGGTCGCGCTGGACCTGCACGCCCGCGTCGGCGGCGGGGGCGTCCTTCGTGACGGCGGCGGTGGTCGCCTGGGCCGCGAGCGCGGCGGGGCAGAGGAGGGCGGCGGCGAGGAGGAGGCGCTTCATGCGAGTCTCTCCGGAGGTCGTGCGGGTGGGACGGCCGACTTGCGGGCCCTCAACATCGGCCCCGGAACGGTCGGACACCAGCCCGGCGTGCGGAGGTTGCCGCCGCCCGGCCCTGGCGCCAGATTCGCGGACCAGCACTGCGTATCGCGAGCTGCGTACTGCGCCCAGAGCCGAGCGTACCCGATGATCCATCTCAGCCAGCAGGACTACGACGTCTGCATCGTCGGCTCGGGCGCCGGCGGCGGCATGGCCGCGTATGCGCTCACGCAGTCGGGCGCGCGCGTCGTGATGCTCGAGGCCGGGCCCGAGTGGTGGGCCACGCGCGACTCGACGATGCTCGTCCCCACCTACGCCACGCCCCGCCGCGGCCGCGCCACCAAGACGCGCCCCTTCGGCGAGCACGACGCGTGCGACGGCGGGTGGGAGATCGACGGCGAGCCGTACACGCGCGCCCCCGGCACCCGCTTCGACTGGTGGCGCGGCCGCATGCTCGGCGGGCGCACGAACCACTGGGGGCGCATCTCGCTCCGCTTCGGCCCCGACGACTTCAAGGGGAAGACGAGGGACGGGCTCTGGCGGGATTGGCCGATCAGCTACGAGGACGTCGCGCCGTACTAGGACCGCGTGGACGACCTGGTGGGAGTGTTCGGCAGCCGCGAGG